>NZ_JBSGJX010000031.1:0-114332 GCF_053605785.1 Nonomuraea sp. NPDC003754 | reverse complement strand
CGCTCCCAGCGAATGACGGGGTCGGTGTCGTAGGCCGCGTGCATCGCCTCGGACATGCGGGGGCCACAGACGACGATCAGGTTCGGCCGGTTGAGGTCGATGACGCCGTCAATGGTGACCTTGTCGGTCTCGACCGCCAGCCCGAAGGACTTGGCCAGTTCCTCCAGGCGCTGACCCGAGCGCATGTCGTCGAGGGCCAGGACGGGACGCTTCTTCTCCGGGTCGAGCCGGAGCGGAGTGACCACGGTGACCGTACCGGTGCCCAGGAACGCGCCCTCGGGGGCGGGGCCTGTGTGCTTGATCTGATGAATCCGCCCCCGGGACAGCCCGGCTTGCTGCGCGATCTGAGCATAGGAGATGCCCTGCGCATGCAGTTCCTGGATCACGCGGCGCCGTAGCCGCGCCAACTCGGTGACCTCCTGCTGCGCCGCGCTCAGTCGCTCGGTGGCCTGGCGGATCAGCAGGTACGGGTCGTCGATCGCGGCGATCCGCTCAAGGTCACTCGGTGGCACGGTGGTTCCCTTTCCGTGGTGCTCCGCCGAGTCTAGGGCCCTAGACGAAATGCCGTCTATCCCCCTGGACAAGACGGATTTGAGCGTTTCGCCGGTAATTCGACTTACTGCGCGGATTGCTGACCGTCGTTTGGGGACGCCACGCGTCAACGCGCTCGCCCGGTCAAGAGGGATATCCACAGCCTGTGGGCTTCCACCCAGATGACTCGCCCAGTCTCGGCCGGGCGCTCGCCTCGGACCGCCCTGTGGAGGTAGTAGAGACCGCCCGACCTGCGCAGTTCGTAGACGACCTTGCGACAGTCACAGGTCCACTCGACGACGCGGACCCGTCCGTCCTTGCGAGGTTCTTCCCAGTCAATCTTCTCGTGGTCCGGCCATAGCGGCGCCGGATGTGGAGCGAAGCACATCAGGACCGCGCGAAGGCGAAGGGTGATGCCTCCAGGACGGCCCAGACTGTACGGCCGTGGTCGTCGCCGGCCACACCCCACTTCACGGACAGGCCCGAGACTAGTGCCAGTCCCCGCCCTCCCATCTCTGTCGGGGACAGCGGGAGCAGCCGCGGAGTGCGAGGGCCACCCTCATCCTGTACGGACAGACCGAGGGTGGAGTCGACGATTTCGAGGGAGACGACGAAGCGGCCACCGGGGCGGCCGCTGTTGGTGTGCCGTACGGCATTGGTCGCCAGCTCGCTCACGACGAGGATCGCGTCATCCAGGTTCGGCCAGGTCGGGAGGAAGGCGGCGACGAAGCGGCGAGCTTCGAGCACTGAGATGGCGGAGCCGAGGAACATGCGCGATACGCGCCAGGAAGGCATGGACGTCTCCGATGTCTAGGGGGCTATACATCCATGCGATCAGCGTATGAGCAGCAGTGGAACAGACTCAAGGCATTCGACGCATAAATACGTCAGATGGGGAAGCGGGTTTCGAGTTCCTCGTAGTCGGTACTGATCTGCCGCAAGAGTTCTCGCAGCGCATTGCCGTACAGCGCCACAGCGGCGAACAGGTCGAAGGCGTCAGAGTGGGCCTCGATCGCTGCTGGAACGGTCAGAGGGAGGTCGCCGGTGAAGCTGTCGATGGTTCCGGCGTCGCCGTCCAGGAGCGTGAACCCATGCAGGGGGAGGGCCGGCGTCTCCACTGTCCATGGCACGATGCCGAGGCTGACGTGCGGCAGCGTGGAAACCTGCGCCAGGCGATCGAGCTGTCCTCGCATCATGGCGGGCGACCCGAGCCAGGTCCGCACCGCCCCCTCGGTGAGCACGAACGAGAACTGTCGCCCGGACTCGAACAGCAGGCTCTGTGCCTCCACCCGAACAGCCGCAGCCTTGGCTGCATCCCCCATGTCAACATCACGCTCAAGGGAAAGCGCCAGACGGGCGTACTCCGACGTCTGCAGCAGCGAGGGGATCACGGCCGACTGGAACACCCGGACATGCCGAGCTGACCGCAGTCGGGCAGCATTCGCCGCCTCACGACCAGCCAGGCCACCTTTCAGCCGGGATACCTGGTCACGTAGGCGTTCCAGGAGCTCATCCAGTTGGCGACGCGCGCCTTCATCCAGCGCCAACGCCTCAGTCAGGCGCTCTACCGTCTCCGGAACGGGAAGCAGTTGCCCAGTCTCGATTCGAGAGATCGTCGGCTGAGCCACCCCCGCCAGCACCGCAAGATCCTTACCGGTCAGCCCGGCGCTCTTGCGGAGTTGCCGAAACATCGCACCCAATGCGCGCAGTCGATCGCGACGATCCTCCACACCCAGCGTTCTACCACTGTCTCTGTGACGCGCGGAGTGGAGAGTTGGATCACTGCCGAATTGTTCTCATTGGGATCAAGGGCGGCGCTCCGCGCCGCCTCGCGGCCCGTCGCCCGCTCGCCGGTCGGGCATGCGGCCTGGGGGGCCGGTCCCGGCCGCCGGCGGCTCGGACCGCGCACGCAAGCGTTCCCATGACTTCACCGCAGGTGTGATTAGCTCACTGCCGAGCGTGGCCGCACATCGCTTCGAAGCGCTAACGGTAGGCGTGAACGCAATGAACGTTCCCGCATGCGACTGTGCCGCCTTCGAGATAGCAACGGATGGGCTGAGCGACAACTTTCGAATGGCTAGCGGCGGCTAGCGGAGACGTCGATTTCGACGACTTCAGCAGGAGCAGCCCGGGAGTTCTCTCAGAAGGCTAAAGAAGCGGGTGTGCCACCCAATTAGCTTGACCATTTCGATGGACTTTGACGCTGATGGTGCAAATCCATCGAGATCTTGCGGGGATGAGCATTCGGAGTGCAATCACCTTCCGCGTCAACAACTGCTCGACACCTTGCGATGGACACAACACACCTCTTCGAGGCGGCGGGCCCTATCCGAGCAGAGGTAGTCATTTTCTTCTACTGATCGGGGCCGATGGGAACTCCGCCGACCCCGATCGGATATCGCGCACAGGCACTGGTGCGTCGCTGCCGGCCGCGAGCATTTTGTCGTCCTGGCGGACGCTATCGGCCGTGCTGGCCGTCACCCGGTCGGGGCTGTGCCAGCCGACGAACCAGTGCCCACGCACCACGAGGCGCTACATGCCCGTTTCGTAGGTCATGTTCGTTTGGCCCGTTTTCACCTGGCCGGCGATGTGGAGGTTCCCGCTGGAGTCCAGGATCGCGATGATCTTCTTCTGCGACCCGTGGTGGGTCGTGAAGTAAATCTTGTCCGCCTCTTGAGAGCTGGAAAGGTTTGTGTTCACCGAAAGCTCGATGCTCACCGGTGAGCTTATGAGCACGTCCTTCTTCGGAGAGGTCGGGTAGATCTGGTTCTGGCGCAGCTTGATTCGGCCGTGAGTGTCACCTTCATCCCAGTCGGTGGCCACCCCGAGGTCGATATCCGGCATGTCGACTCCCTTCGCTTCTCTCCGTTTGGAACGACCCTTTTGGATCGTGCCATAGCGAAGGATATGTGGTTCTTAAGAGATTTTCTAGAGTTCTTCCAGGCACTTCCTAAATATGGAAATTTGGCCACCTAATATAAATCTGAGGCGTTAAATTCCCTTATCTGCTATTTGTCCGAATGTGATGAGTGGGGCAAGGCATCGAGTGCGAAGTCGAGATGCCTCCGGCGGGCTGAGGTGAGCCCGATCGTCCCGCCCGCCGTCGTCCCGGACAAGCCGAGCAGACCAGGGGCCAGGGGTGAAGGTCGTTCCTCCAGTAGGGGGCTCCACCTTCACCCCTGGCCCCTGGCCCGCTCCCCTGGCGGGCGGGACGACGGCACACGGGACGATCGGGCGGGGAGGTGCGCGCGTTCGCGCTGCAACCTGACGCTCCTCACCGCTGATAGGTGCCGCGATGGAGGCCGGCGCGGGCTGCCAATGAGGTGGTTCCGGAGACGCCAATACCCTTCGGAGGCTCCTCCTCGCTGGTCAAGTGTCCCGGCCGTACCCGCCGAATCAGCCACCGTGCCCGTTGCATGCCCGATGGAGCGGTGATCAAGGGGGAGCAGCAGGGACTCAGGGGGAACGCGATCAGTGGCCCCAGCAGCAAAGACGCAGACCAATCATGATCGGCTTACGTCTTTGCAAGCAGGATGTCAGGAGTTCGAATCTCCTAGGCTCCACCAGTACAAACGCCCCGACACCGATCATGGTGCGGGGCGTTCGGGCCATTAACGGGCCATTAGCCGTCGTTGATCTTCCTCTTGCGGGGCTTCCCGGCCTTCTTCTGCTCAGCCCGAACCCGAGCGCTGAGCGCGTCAGTGATCCTCTGATCGGCGTCCCTGGTCGCGTGCTGGTAGATCAACGCGGCCCGGTCGCTGTCGTGTCCCATCCGCGCCTTGAGGTCGGCCAGGCTCGCGCCTGACTGTGCGGCGAGGGTGTTACCCGTGTGCCGAAGGTCATGGAAGTGCAGCCCCGTGAGACCCATCTCCTTCAGCGCCTCTTCCCACTTGGCCGCGCGTCGGAAATTGCCGCCCCGCAGGAAGCCGCCCTTCGCGCCGAGGAAGACGAACGCATCCTCTTCAGGCCCGACGTGGGCGGCCAGGTGGTCCACCAGAGCGGGGATGATCGCTGCCGGGATGGAGACCGTACGGCGGCCCGCCTTGGCCTTCACCGGACCGAGCTGCATGCCGATGCCGTCGAGTTCGAGGAGCTGTTCGCGGACCCGTACCGTTCGCGCCTTCACGTCGATGTCCCGTCGTCGCAGCGCCGTCACCTCACCCCACCGCAGGCTCGCGAAGGTGGCGAGAAGGATCATGGCGCGGAAGCGCTTGTCGGCCATCCGGTCGGCCAGCTCGAACACCTGGCTCAGGGTGATCACGGGACTTCCGGCGTGTGCTCGTGGTTGGGGCAGGTGTGCTCTTTGATCCGCACCCGCTCCACGCGAGGGACCGCCGGCTGCCAGGCCAGACGTTCATACCCACGCTGAAGCGGTGCCAGGTGGAGCGTGTGGTGGTCATCCCCGGGTTCGCTCTGGTCGCCCACGGCCTTACCGCAGCTTCTCTTGGTCCTGAAGGAGTCGGACGAAGGCTTCCCTGTCGTCGGCGCAGACTGTCCGCTGAAGACCCGAGTCGATCTGCTGATCTGTGAGCATCTCGCCTCGTCGAGTCGCGTAGAAGGTGCCCGCGTCGCTGCGGAAGACCGACCAGGCCGGGAAGGCGTTGCGGATCACACCGAGGTCGTAGGTCACGGAGGTCA
This sequence comes from Nonomuraea sp. NPDC003754, assembly GCF_053605785.1. Classification (NCBI taxonomy): domain Bacteria; kingdom Bacillati; phylum Actinomycetota; class Actinomycetes; order Streptosporangiales; family Streptosporangiaceae; genus Nonomuraea; species Nonomuraea sp. NPDC003754. The sequence goes on along the minus strand of NZ_JBSGJX010000031.1, from coordinate 109,163 downwards.
TGCTCCGGCAGTAGGTCAACCTTTCCTAGGAATTCCTGTTCTATGTTCGCAGGTGGGGGCATACCTAGAGTCGTCTCGTGATCGAATGGGACCTCAGGCTGTACAAGTGGGAGCAGATAGCGAAGGTTGTCGCCGAGCGCATCAAGGACGGCACCTATCCGCCCTTGATGTTGATCTCCGAAGTGAAGCTTCAGGAGGAGTTCGACGTCGCCCGGGTCACCGTTCGCAAGGCGATGGAGGCCCTGCGAGAGCAAGGATTGATCACGACCAAGCCTGGCAAGGGATCGATCGTTAGCCCTGCCGACGGCTCATGAACAGATAGATCGCCGGTCCTCGCTCGCCGGGCCGGAGTACCAGGCTAGACATCGGAAACAGTCAGCAATCCCCTCGTCGGTGAACTACCGGCGCCCGTTGTGTCGGTCGGTGCTGCGAGCATCGCGTCATGATCGCGACTCCTGACGACTACGCCTGGCTCACCGAAGCGGCGGACAATTGGTGCTTCACCTACGTCCGCGGCCTGACGCCCGAGCAAGTGGTGATCCGGCGCGGCGGCCGCCCGGAGGGCTTCACACCCATGACGTACGACGAATTGGGCGATGCCGCCTTCTCTAATTTCTCCGGACCCGGAGCGTTCATCGGCGTGACGACCATCGGCGACTGGGCGTTCGTCATCGAGCCCGACTGGAACGGCATCGCCGAGGGGGTGATCATGCCGCTGTCGGCGGGCACCCGCCTCGTCTCCCACTACCTCATGACGATCAAGGCCCTCGACTACTTCTACTGGATCGACAACGGCGAGCTTCGGTTCTGCTTCGTCGCCCAGGAGGGCTACATGGAGGAGGTGCCGGACGAGCTCGTGGAGACCATGGGACGGATCGATTCCGTCCATTCCTCCTTCCCCAACCTCCACGACGGGCCGGCGTTCCTCCTGGCCGAGCGCCTCACCGGGATCACGCTGACGCCGCAGCTACTGGAGGAGTCCACCTATCTGTGCGGCGTCGTCCCCGAACCCCGGTCTTGGAGGATGCCCAGCCCGTGGTGAGCCGGATCCAGCGGGAACAGCCCTAACTAGTCAAGATCATCGAAGCTTGCGGGCTGCGGATGAGAACTTTCTCTACGTCTTCAAGGGCGTGCCGCCTGCGGCGACCCGCCGCGCGTAGGCGGTCGCTGGCCGCGCTGCGGCTCTTCGGCCGGTCGCGGCCCGCCCCGCCTACGCGCTTATCGTCCTTCCTGGGTGAGCATGCCCTACGACGCCTCTCACGACTGGGCAAACTTCTTGTCCGACGCTCGGGTCGGAAGCTTGGTGGGGTGTTGCCCTATCTATCGGCCTCGCGGCGAGGTTAAGGGGCGTATTTGTCCCCCACGAGAACATATGGATGTGAAATTCGCGTATCGGACTATTCAGATATGTATAGTTTGGTTACTACGGAGAACTTGAGATAACTAGAAATTTGAGGTTACCCTGCAAAGCATCAGGAAGGGGAAGCTCTCTCCTGATGAAGCATGCGGGCGCGCAAGCCAAAGCGTTGGCATGCTAAGGCAACACGCGCAACGCACAGAGGTGAATCTCGAATGCATCAATTGAGAAACTCGCAGTCCACTAATTGCATGGATAGCTCTTTTGTTCGACTAAGATGAAAGGGGGAAGATTGTTGACTCAACGTGAATTGGCGGAGTGATGAATGAGCTGCACACGAGGTAAGGCAGACCCATCGCAGCAGACACGGTATCGATTGTTCGCTGACTCGGCGGGACGATGCCAAAATCCAGCCTGCCTGATTCCGCTGTAGCTATAACTATCGATATGGTCAGCCATCATGAGTGTCTGGCGGCAGCTCATGTCGCTGCTGACATTGGTCGGTCCGCCGGAAAACGGATGGTCATGCTGCCGCGGGGCTTCCGTTCCTCGGGCCTGGCGGCCCTGCGGTACGGGTCCCCTTGCCCTCGGGATGACGGGGTGGGTCGCCGGCCGGGGTGCTGTGTACAGCAGGGGGTACAGCAATACCGGCTTACATGATCACACGTCGCCAGCCCGCATCTGCCGCCTGACCAGGCTTAAGGCCTCACCGCAGGGTGACCGGCTCCCGTTTGCAAGCAGGATGTCAGGAGTTCGAATCTCCTAGGCTCCACCCACAGAAAGCCCAGGTCGAGGCTGGGGTCGTGATCTTCCTCGAGCCGATTTCGGTCCCTTGTCCGATGACAGGGAGCGCACCGCGCACCAGCCTGTTGAGATCGTGTGTCGCCTATCGCTGACGTTCCTGGGTGGCGCGGTGTCGGTAGGAGCGCGGTCCTGCGTGCAGACATGGCATATCCGTCTTGAGTTGGCAAGGGCCGCTCCTGGCCGAGAGTGGCTGCATCCAGTCTGGGCTTCGAGGTTGACCGCGCCCGGCCGGTTCTGCGCTCTATGGATGTATACCATTCGCTATACTGCATCATGTGGCCGCCGAAGAATGGGACGTCTACATCGTCGATGAGGTGCGTGAATGGATCGAGCAACTCGACGACGCGACACACATGCGCGTTGTGCAAGCGATCGACGCGCTCGCCGATGGAGGGCCAAGTCTGGGACGGCCGCTGGTCGATACGATCACCGCGTCACGGCTTCAGAACTTGAAGGAGCTCCGACCGGGTACCGTGCGCATCTTGTTCGCTTTCGATCCGTGGCGATCAAGCATCCTGCTGGTTGCGGGTGACAAGGCAGGGCGATGGAACGCCTGGTATAGGCAGGCCATCCCGCTCGCTGAGCAGCGCTATGAGACCTATCTGAAGGAACGTCAGGCGGAGGAGGGCAGATCATGACGGGATACGCGCGTTGGAAGGACATTCGTGCCGAGCACATTGAACGTGCCGGTGGCGAGGAAGCCGTGGAGGCGGGCAAGCAGGAACTCCTCGCCAAGGTGCAAGGACACCGGCTCGCCGAGATCCGTCGCGGTCGCGGGCTGACCCAACAGGACATCGCGCAGCGCATGGGGGTTACCAAAGGGCGCATCTCACAGATCGAGCAAGGAAAGATCTCTGGGCAGGATGTTCTCGCCCGGTACGCCATCGCCCTCGGCGGTCGGCTCCATCAGTCGATCTACTTCGATGACGGTGACATCGCTGCTATTGCCTGAGATTCGAGCGAGAGAACCCTTTCGTCTGGGTCCACTGTTGATGTCACACGGTCGAGTCCAGGCTGATCGACCGTGCATAGCTCCTCTGGCGAGGCGGTCGAGCTTGCGTGCCACCTCGCGTTGGCGTTCGTCGGTGGAGTGCTGGTAGATCATCGCGGCGCGTGTGCTGGAGTGGCCATGCAGTCATCAGCTCGCGGATCGAGGCGCCGGCGTTGGCGGCAAGGTTGTTGCCGGTGTGCCGGAGGTCGTGAAAGTGGATCTTCGGTAGGCCCGCGTCTTCGAGTGCGGTGTGCCAGACACGGCGGTTGAAGTTGCTGTTGCAAATCGGGCCGTCGGCGGGTCCGACGAACACCAGTCCTTCGTCACCCTCCTGGGCGAAGTCCTTCAGGTGGGCGCGAAGCTGATCGATGATCAGCTCGGGGATTGCGACTGTTCGTTTGCCTGCTGCGGACTTGGGTCGTGAACACCAGCCCCTTGCCGGTGATCTGGATCAGCTGGCGTTCCACGCGGACGGTTCTGGCGTCGAGGGTTGACATCACGTGGTTGAAGGCCGGCCAACTCGCCCTATCGCAGGCTTGCGAACGTGCCGAGCAGCACCAGGGCACGGTATCGCTGCTCGATGACCTCAACGAGCTTGTAGACCTGGGAACCGAGACGATCAGGCGCTCGGCCGACTTCTCCTGTCCCGCGCCCTTGAAGCGGCATATGTTGCTTCAGAGTCGGCAAGGAGCACTCTTTCTGGGTGATGACCGAATAGTAGTCGGCGCAGTGGTGAGGGCCGGATTCGAGGTTGTGAACGTAGGTCACGCCGGAACGACGGAAGGGATGTCAACTCGGGTATCGCATTTGCAGCTCGTCCATTGCGAGGTCCCAGAAGGACCTGTAACGGTTAGCGCCGGGTTTCCACGGCGCGAGATACCAGGCTTCCCATTCACCGTCAGCGGCGCGGATGTGGGGATTGAGGAGAGCCACTCCGTCATCCCAATATCCGATCAGAAGGGTGTCGGGCACATACTCCCCTCTGTAATGGATGGAGTCCTGTTCCAGTCCGTAGACGAAGTAGAGCTCGTCGGGCACGCTCCATGAGTTCTCCCGCTTGGGTGCTGACCAGCTCTCGGCGATCGAGGGATCGGCATCACGGAGCCAGCCGACTTCTTCGACCCGCAGTAGGCAGCAGTCATCGTCGCTGCCCCATCCGTTGGCGAACAGGAGAAACTGCCGGTAACTCGGGGGCAGCTCCACACCTAGCCGCTCTTCAAGCTCGCGAACCTCTGCTTCGGTAGCCGGGGGATACAGATTGCCGAGTGGACTGACCGCCGGGTGATCAGAACTTTTGGTCACCTGATGTCTTGCAGGGAAGCGTTCAGGCCATGCGTACTGGGCACTCATGGCGAAGAAGATATCCCGTTTCGAGTGGCTGCTGCACTTGCAGCACAAAGCTAGGGCTGCCCCTCCCGATAACCTCCAGGTGTGGGACATACGCGAGATGATCAAAGCATGGCTCTATCGATGCTCAGCATCCCCGAAGGTCACCCAGCACACCGGACCACAGGAGCGCCACCCTCCTAATGCGGTGCTCTTTTGGCTGTCGCGCGGCTTCCGTTCTTCGGGGCTGGCGGGCCTGCGGTACGGGTCCGCTTGCCATCAGATGACGAGGCAGGCCGTCGGCCGGAGCGCTGTGTACAGCAGCGGGATACAGCAACACCGTCTCGCGGGAGCACACGTCACCAGACCGTATCTACCGCGTGACCAAGGCGAAGAGTTCTCCGCGTCGTGACCAGCTCCCGTTTGCAAGCAGGATGTCAGGAGTTCGAACCTCCTAGGCTCCACTCACAGAAAAGACCAGGTCAATCGCCGGGGCTTTTCATCTCTATTGGGGTCGTTTTCGCGGTCGTGCCCGTTGCGTGCCCGATCAGCGCCAGGCGGTCGTGGTGCCGATGTCGAACCCCGCGGCGATTTCGGCGAAGGTCTCGCCCTTGCGCAGGTAGACCAGCACCAGTAGGGCCTGCCGGCCGCGGTTGAGGCGCCGCTTGGTGGAACTGATCGACAGGCGGTGACGCCGCAGGCACTCCGGCCAGGTGGCTCAAATGGCGGCAGGCCACGGTGACCTCTGATCGGACAGGCGCAGGCATGCGGCTTTATGCGCGATGCCGGGCCATGTTCATGACCCTTGACTGAGAGAGCCCACCGGGCGCTCGGGGCATTCCAGGCAGACGAACAGGTAGAGCGATCCAGCGTCCTGGATCACGAGATCCGTGGGCTCCCGTATTTCCAGAGGGGCGTGCGGAGCGAGCAGCGGACGCTCCTCGATAGGAGCCCAACGCTTCCCACTCTCGATGTCGAACTCCCGACTAGCAATCGTCAGCAGATGCGCCATCTCATGGCCTTCACTGCAGTCGACTTTCTCAGGATCCTGAATCCAGTGCACCCAGCCCCCGACCTTGCTGCCTGGAGCACTCGAGAGGTGTGCGAAATAACTCCACTCGTCAGAGTGGGGGAATTCATCTTCCCATGCCCAGATCCGATTCCTGAGGTCAGCGGGAAGTCCCCAGCCAGCAGGGTATTCCTTTACACGCTCCGGCGACAGCATGCAGGCAGTAGGGAGGTACGAGTCGTCGCTGGCAGGATCCGGCGCGGGGATCTCGATGAGGAGATCGCCGACCGCTTCCGCCTTCCGCCAGCGCACGATCGTGTGCGGATGGAAGTACGGTTCATGATTGAGCGGGCACCACAGCACTTGGAGGGTGTCGGCGTCATCAGGGAAGGGCAGCTCGGGAACATCTCGAGCAAAGAGCTGCATGACGGGAACCAGCGGAAGCGGGTCGCATCCTTCTGAAGGGTCATGAGTCTGCGGCATGGGGCAGATAGGCCACAGCTCATCCGCAGGCCACAACACCGGCCCTCCAATAGAGCTGTCTGTGGCGGCCGGCATCCCTCGACGCGGATGCAGCCGAACTGTGGTTCTGCGTTGTTCTGCCAGTTCAGGGAAGACAACCGCTACATCGAACGGCTCCGTGGGCGTTGTTAACCTCATGCTCAACACTCCGATCACAACAGAGAACGTCGTAACGGCACACCGTAGAGCAGAGGACTGCCAGAAGGAATCCCTGGTCCAGGTTGAGATCGTCGTGCCATTAGCGTGCCATTAGCCGGGGTAACGGGGGGTCAAATCACATTCACTCACACCCAGTCTGCGGCCACGCGCCCACGAGCCAAGAGTCATGCAATTCCCAAGCTAACGGCGCGGGCTCGATTCAAGTCAGTCTTCGGACTTCATAGTTTTCAGTATGGCCGCATCATGCTGTGGCGCAGGCCATATCTGAAGGTAGTGGTCATCTACTGAGCAGCGCTCTTCATCCATTCCTCGGACGTGGTACCGAGCGGTACGTACCGGGACCAGAAAGCAGTGTGGAAAGGCTGTGCGCCTTTTCATCGTCCCAATCCATGAGCCATCCCACCAGAAATACCTCGCTCGACGGGGACTCGTAACTGATCTCCGCGATGTCCTCATAGCCGTCAAAGTCGGCGCCCGGACCTCGGTCGGCGACAGTCACCGTGAAGGGAATCACGCCCCACTGTGTGGCGATGTTCAGGCTGGCGACGCCTCTCCCCTTTACTTTAATGAGCCCAATGGAGTGAGTCGGTGAGTCATCTGGCCTGTCGGCGGCCTCGTAGTCCCCCCGATCCAGGAGATAGACCTGACCGCAGTCCTCCACCTCCACATCCATCCGTTTCGTGTGCACGACAGAAGGCTCGTTTCTGCTCATGGGTGGGAAGCACAGAGTCCGTCAGTGACAATTTCGGCCGGCCGGAGTGTAGTGGGATTGATCAAGGGCCGCGAGGCACACTGAGCCATTTTCATCGTGGTTGACGGGCGGTCTCGGTGTAGTGCAGGACGAGGATGGCGTGCACGATCGCGGTCGCGTGGCGGGGGGCAGCGGCGCTGCTTGGTCAATGTCTTCCCGGCCTTGAGGGTGGCGACGGCGCGTTCGCCGAGTGCCAGGGCCTTGGCATGGAGCCCATCGACTCATTCCCTGTACGGCAGGTTCCACAGGTGGAGGGTGGTCTGGTCCTTGGAGACCGTGTACCAGGCGCCCTGCCCCGCCGATCGGGGAGATCCCGAGACGGAGAAGGGGTAGGCGATCCGGCCGCGCAGGGTCATCGTGCGTGGGTCGACAAGCCAGTGGCGGGGGACCTCCGCGTAGTACTCGGTGCCGACCACGGCGGTGTCGTCGTATGGGAACGCCGCCTCGTAGTCCCACCGAGCGCGGTCGTCGTCCTCGTTTGAGGGAGGGGTCACGGCTTCCTCGGCGTCCAGATGCCGCAGTTCCATGCCGTCCTCCGCCCGGTGCAGGTAGAGGGCCCACTGCCCCAGATCCGTGGTCAGGAAGTACTCCCCGGACGGGCTCACGCAGAGGAGGACCTCCTCGAGGAACCGCTGGACAGCGAGCCTCGCGCCATCCCAGTGTCCCCACAGCACGGGCGAGTTCTCCTCGCCCTCGCCGACAGTCAGCCCCATGTACGCCGGGTTCGGGTGGGGAAAGTGGGCGGAGCCCGATCCCACGGTCATCGTCTCGGCCCGGGTCAGCACCATGCCATCGGCGGGGTCGACGATCAGCCATTCCTCCTTGGCGTCGCGCCCCGCGCGGTTGCGGATGTGGGCCCAGAGGAGCTGGCCGTCCGAGGAGAAGGCCGCCGATCCGCTGTCCGCGTGGCCGTGGTGGTAGTCGTCGGCGTACTCGGAGAACGAGGCATGGGTCTTGATGCACGCGGCGGCGGACCAACAACCGTGCCGGATCTCCCACCGCACGGCGCCGGTCGGATCCACGGCTCGTAGCGCGTGCACGCCGGCGAACACGGCGAGGTCATCCGTGGGAGAGACGGCCACCGAGCCGTACCGGCGAGGCCAGGGCGCGGGGAAACGGACCTCTGTCTCATCCCCGTCCAGGTCGCGGACGGCCAGCTCGGTGTCCCCGCGCTGCACCAGCAGCCTGCGCCCGGGCCAGTGCAGCACCTGCGGGGCGTCCGCCGACGCGGGGTCGAGCGGACCGGTGGCGGTGGCCACGAGACGAGCGGCGAACTGGTTGGAACCCCCATGGACAGCATCGTTTGGCACAGTCGTATGGTTTCACGCGCCTCGGATGGTGCAGATGACCTGAAGTCAGCCGCTTTGCCCAGGGTTTCTGATCGGCTTTGGTTGGCCACCCGTCACACTCGGGCAGGCGATGCGAGCTTCTACAGCTCACGCCCCTTGATGGTCGTGCCGTTGCGTGCCATTGAGGGCGGCGAGCAGCGGTCAATCGTCGGTCGTGCAGTTCGAGGCCGATACACCGGAGGGCCCGGATCGTGGTGATCCGGGCCCTCCGTCGTTCGGTGTCGTGTGTCAGCCGGTGACCGGGATGTCGGTCTTCACCGGCGTCGGGGTGGGCGCGGGCTTGGGCTGGTCCTGCGTCTCCGGGACGGTCTCGTCCCACTCGAGCCAGTCGCTGGTCACCGTCTCGCGATCTCCCTTACCCGGGTGGGTGGGGGCCGGCGTGTTGCTCGGCGTCGGCGTCGAGGTGGGCGTCCGCGAGGGAGTGGGGGTCACCGTGGGGGTCACTGTGGACGTCGCGGTGGGTGTGGAAGTCGGAGTGACCGTCGGGGTGGGCGTCTGGGAGGGGGTCACCGTCGGCGTGGGCGTCTGGGACGGCGTCACCGTCGGGGTGGGCGTCTGAGAGGGGGTCACCGTCGGCGTGGGCGTCTGGGACGGTGTCACCGTTGGGGTGGGCGTTCCAGAGGGGGTTCCCGTCGGCGTAGGGGTCTGGGTGGGCGTGGGCCCACACTTGACCCAGAACACCTTGTGCTTGGGCGCGCCGTGCTTCCCAGCGAATGTCCAGAACAGCTTGTAGTGCCCGTTCGGCAGGGTCATGTCGACGGTACGGCCGTGCCCGTCCTCGTCGAGCACGAGGGTGCCGCTCTTCACAGTGGTCCGGTCACCCGTGGGCGGCCAGGACTTGATCTCCCAGCTCACCTGCTCGGCCGCGTCGAAGTTGAAACCGACCAGGTAGAACACGCAGACGTGCGGCTCGTTGCGCTGGTCGTCCTCCGGCGTCGTCCATTTGTGGATCTTGACGTCGCCGTTGTCGCCGGGCGGCTTTCCCTGGACCGCTCCCGCTGAGGCCGTATTGGAGACGGCGAGCACTGCAAGCGCCGCCACTGCGAGCATGAGCGCCGCTGCGATCCAGCGACGTACTGAAGAGAGACTAGGGGGTGTCACGAGCGCACCTCGGGAGTTATGAGTGAGCTAGAGCCTCATAGGACTCATCTGTGTAAAAATGTCACACCCGCTGGCCCCGCGTGTTCAACCGTTCCAAACCGTTATCTAGCTGGCCAGATGGTTACGCGTTCGTGTCGCATGTGTCATAGCACTTCAGGAGCCGATCGTGCCGCTCGCTGCCCCCCGCCGACTCATCGGCGCCGCGCTCGTCGCCATGAGCGTCGTCGCCTCGTCCCACGCCAGCGTTGCCGCATCGCCCGTCGCCGCAGGCGCCTCGGTCACGGCGGCCGCACTTCCCGCGGCCACCACGTTCACGGAGCTGAGCGGCCTCCCGCAGGACACCGACACGTACGGCAAGCTGAGCGGCCTCGTGGTCCATCCCGCACGCACGGTGGCCGTCTACGCCCAGCCCGGCGGCACGCCCGCTGCCACCCTTCCGGCGAAGCAGCTCGGCAGCCAGACCTGGGTCCCAGTGGTGGAGGCGCGCAAGGGCTGGTACCGCGTGCTCCTGCCCAGTAAGCCCAACCACGTGACCGGCTGGATCAAGGCCACGGGCCTGAAGAAGGCGCGCAGCCGCTACCGCGCCGTCGTGAAGCTGGGCACCAGGCAGCTGACCGTGATGAACGCGAACAAGAAGCTCGGCACCTGGACGGTGGCCGTCGGCGGCCCTGAGACGCCCACCCCGGTGGGCAGGACCTTCCTGCTGGCCCTGATGTCGCCGAAGAAGAAGACCTACAGCCCGCTGATCCTGCCGCTCGGCACACACTCGGCGACGCTCGACACCTTCGGCGGCGGTCCCGGTACGGTCGCCTTCCACGGCTGGCCGGACCGGAAGGTGTTCGGCAAGGCGGTCACGCACGGCTGCGTCCGGGTGCCTGCTTCCGCGCTCAAGGTGCTGGCAGGACTGCCTCTGGGGACTCCGGTTCTGATCGCTCCCTGAGGGTGAGGGCGGCGGCCGTCGGATCCTCTCCCATGCACCTGCGCGAGCTCGTGCGTGTGGCGGAAAGAGACGACGGCGGCGTCAGCGACGGTCAGCACTCTCGCGGTCGTGGGCGTCGGCGATCTTCTGGTCGGCGTCACGCGTGGCGTGCTGGTGGATGAGCGTGGCCCGGTCGCTGTCATGTCCCATACGCGCCTTGCGATCGGCGAGACTCGCGCCGGACGGCTGCGTCACGCCGTTCCGCGAGGTCAGATCCTTACCGGTAAGGGGCAGGTCACGGGCGGGAGCCGCGCGCAAGTCTTCCCGCCTGGCTTGCCGTTGGGTCGGCTCCAGAACTCAGAGCTTGGTCCAAGCCCGGTGTCGCGTGCGACCGACCACGTTGATGATCGAGGTCACAAAGCCGATCCCGATGCCGGTCCACATGTGCCATGACGGCCATGGCTTGCTGAGATCCGATAACGCCAAGCTCAGTCCCGATGCCACCCATCCAAGGTCGAAGATGGTCAGAACCAGGCAGGATCTGTACCAGAGAGATCGCCGATATTCGTCCACGGGGCAATGTCCCACGAACGGATCACGGCCAACAAGGGCCCTCCGGCGGGGCGTTCCGGCTCCGGGAGGATCGCGAGGCGGTCCCGCCTCCAGGGTTCACTGTCCGATGCCCCACAACACCTGGGCGAGTTCGGTCAGGTCGGTGATCTCGCGCAGGTCCAGGGGGGTCCTCTCGAACACCTCGAAGTCGTGCAGGAAGGTGTAGACGAGCATCTCCTCGGCGAAGCCGGCCGAGACCGGCCAGTTCGCGTGGCGCAGCGCCGTGGCAAGCAGCTCGCGATCGGCGCGGAAGGTGTCCAGGTGCAGTTGCACCAGACCGTAACGAAAGTCGCCCGCGTACACGTCGTTGAAGTCGAGCAGCCCGGTGAGCGCCGTGCGCTCGGGGGCGATGAGCAGGTTCTCGCCGTGCAGGTCGCCATGGACGAACTCCGGCGTCACGCCGCCGAGCAGGTCATCGACGTCAGGCAGGAAATCGTCGACCGCGTCGAGCAGCCGGGGGGACAGGTAGCCCCAGGTGCGATGGTCGGCGACCGTCTTCATCCTGCGTTCGCGCAGCACGTCACCGAAGGCCGCCGAACCCGGGCGCAGTATGTCGGCGCCGGTGAGTGGGACCTCCCTTAGCCGCCCCAGCAGCGTGCCGACCTGCGCGGCCAGCTCCAGCTCGGTCGCGCGGTCCGCCTCCGCGACCACCTGCCGCCATGACTGTCCGGTGACCTCGGACAACACGAGGAACGGCCAGCGCCAGCCGGGGGAGTCCTGCAGCAGCTCGCCACGCCCGAGCAGCTGGGGGACGGGCAGCCCGCACCCGGCGAGCACCTCGTAGGCCTCGGATTCACAACGCAGACTGTCCGGGCCGCACCAGTACTCGCCGTACAGCTTCACCACGATGCCGTTGTCGCCGACCAGCACCGGGTTCGTGCTTTCGCCCGGGATCCGGAAGGTGCTCGGTTGGGGGAAGCCGAGCGATTTCAGGCCGTGCCTCGCCCAGGGGGCCCAGAACGCGAGGTCGTTGCGCCGGGCGGCGTACGACTCAGCCGACTGGATTTCGCGCAGGTCGGGGAGCATGGCCACCAAATTAGAGGCCCCGGCGGCCGGTGAGGAACCCGATTTTCATGGTCAGGCCCGCGCTCGTGCTCCTTTCTCGGGGCGACGATCGGGAACGGCTCGCGGGCGACCCCTGCGCGCGGCGCGATTCACGGGTTCCCGTGCGAATGGCTGGTGAGTCATGGTGCGCTGAACCACATCTGGGCCCATACCGGAATGGCGCAGGGCTATGGTCGGGGTCATGTGGATCGACAAGGTGACCGAGATACTCCTCGACGCCGCCGAGATCGCGATCACCCCCCGGTTCCGGGCGCTGGCCGATGGCGAGGTGGCCGAGAAGTCGCCCGGCGAGGTGGTCACCGTGGCCGACCGTGAGGCTGAGGAGCTGATCAGCCGTGGGCTGCGCGGAGTGGTGGATGCCCCGGTCGTCGGCGAGGAGGCGACCGCCGGTGATCCTCGGCTGCTCGAGGCGCTGCGGGAGGCGCCGGCGGCCTGGCTGGTCGATCCGATGGACGGAACCTCGAACTTCGTCGCCGGTCGTCCCGAGTACGCGGTGATGGCGGCGCTGGTGCGCGACGGGGAGACGGTCGCCGCGTGGGTCGTACGGCCGGCCGACGGCCGCGTCTATGTCGCCGAGCGAGGGTCAGGGGCCTGGCGGGACGGGGTTCGGGTGCGCAGGGAACCCGCTCCCGCCGATCCGGCCGCACTACGCGGGGCGGCACTCACCAGGTTCCTCGATCCGCCGGCGAGAGCACGGGTGGAGGCGGCAGCGCCTCGGTTCGCCGTTCTGGGACCGGGCACGGGCTGCGCGGGCGTGGACTATCCCCGACTGCTGGACGGCGAGCAGGATTTCGTCCTGTTCCACCGGACCCTGCCGTGGGACCACGCCCCCGGCGTCCTGCTGCTGACCGAGGCGGGCGGTTTCGCGCGCCGTCCCGATGGCAGCCCTTATCGGCCGGCCGACCCGCGCCCCGGCTTGCTCAACGCCGCGGACGTGGAGTGCTGGAACCTCGTGCGGCCCCTCCTGCTGGTCTGATCTGCCGGGATTGTCAGGTCGGCGCGGTGCGTGCTCACGCAGAAAGGTGGCCGGGCTGACGTGCGTCACCCCTGCGCGTTGACGACCGACCCGCATGGCTCGCGAGGGCGGTCAGGCGACCTTGGACGAGGAGGCCGTCCAGGTGTTGCACACCTGCGGGGACGTCGCACGGAAGCCCTTGTCGAGCCAGGCGGCGATGTTGTGCCCCTTGCCATGGGTGACGTCGCCGCTCTTCCGCATGATCTCCCGCAGGACTTCCCAGTCCTCTTCGTCGCGATCCTTCAGGGAGTCCCAGACGCTGCCGATGAACATCCCGCTCAAGCATTCCGCCTGCAGCTCGACGCGGCGGCTCTGCTCGTTCAGTTCCTTCTTGTTCCGGTACGGATGACGGTCGTAGGCGTGGTCGATCCCGGTGAGGTACTGCACATGGTGCCCGTACTCGTGCGCGACCAGACGGAACAGGTACAGGTCGGATGGGTCTTCGAGCAGGGAATCGTCCAGCAGCACGAGGAAGCGCTGCTCGGCGTAGCAGTAGGTGGCCGAGGCGTTGCCCCAGGCGTCTCCGCAGTACTTGCGTGGTTTGGTGATGAATCCGATCCTGGGCCTGGTGAAGGGCAGGCCCGCCCGCTTGAAGTGCGCGCCCCACGACCGGTTGAGACAGTTCAGCACCGCGATCAGGTACCGCTTGGCGGCGGCGGCGTCGTTCGGCTGGACATCGCGCTCCGCGCACCGGCTCGCCTGGAGTTCGCCCGTACGGTACAGCTCGTTCGCGGTCAGCGCGCGGTCCTTGATGGGGTAGGCGGACGCCGCGGGTGCGGTGCCGGATAACAGCAGGCAGGCGAGCACGGTCGCGGCGAGGAGGGGAGCAGGACGCATGATCGGCATCCTAGAGGGAGACGGAACCCCGCTCGGTGGCCGCCGAACAGGCCCTCACGCGGGCAATCGTCTCCCGCGCCCGCGCGAGATCCGACCGGCCGCCTGACGCAGAGCCGCCCCGCCGGAACCCCTCCGCCCCGCCCGAACACCACCGCCCCGCCCGAACACCACCGCCCCGCCGGAACCCCACCGCCCCGCCCGAACACGAGCCCCGCCCGAACACGAGCCCCGCCCGAACACCACCGCCCCGCCCGAACAGCGCTGGCCCGCGCGCCGCAGGGCCCGCGGCCCGCGGCGATGTGACCGCTGGTGGGCCCTCAAGCCCGCCCGTGCCCGGAGGTCGGCGATGTTCGCACGGGACGGCGACGCGGCCGGGTGGACCGCGACGTGCGCAGGTGCTCGCGGCCGGGCCGGTGAGGCGGGGGCTTTCGACGCAACTTGCCGTATGGCTACTATCGGGCCACCTCTTTTGGTGATTTTCGTCATGACCGCACCGATCGGTGAGGAGAGTGTCCTGCACGTGGCTGGATGGGGCAGGGGCGGGCGACGACGAACGGGAATCGGCGACGGGACCGGGTTATCGGAGTCGACCGGCAGCGGGCCGCGGCGACTGGCCGGTGCCCGCCGGCTGCCGTTGCGTACCGTGCTGCTCATCGTGGTGTTCGTGCCGAGCGTGACCTTCGCTCCGCTGCTGGCGTCGGGCATGTTCCAGCTGTCCAGCCAGTGGCGGGCGGAGAAGGCCCAGATGGATCTGGCCACCACGACCGTCGGCAGACCCGCGGCCAACCTGTTCCTCAGCCTGGACCAGGAGCGGCGGCTCACCGCGGAGGCGCAGACCGACCCCCGTGGCGCCGCCCGCGACAAGCTTGCCAAGCAGCGCGCGGTGACCGACCGGGCCGTGAGCGCCTTCCGTCCGCTGACCTCCCTGGACACCGCCAAAGGACCGGACGGGCTCTCCGAGGCCATCGCCCGGACCGTACGCGACCTCGGTCTGCTCGACCAGCAGCGCCGGGCGGTCGACGACGGCTGGTCCAGCCCGCAGAAGGCGTTCGACTACTACAGCGGCGTCCTCGAGTCGGGCCTCGGCGTCCTGACCGTTCTCAGCCACACCGACCACGGCGAGGTGAACAGCAAGGCGGAGACGCTGATCGACCTTTTCTGGGTCGTCGACATGCTCGGCCGCGAGGACGCCGTCCTGGCCCGTGGCTGGGAGAGCGGGCGCCTGACCAGGGAGGAGTACGCCCTGGTCACCGACGCCATCGGCACCAGGAAGCACCTGCTGCGGTTCCGGGTGATCCCCCATCTCCTCGACAACGAGAGCCGGTACGCGACGCTGACGACCAGCAAGGCGTGGGAGACCATGACCGCTCTGGAGGGGCGGCTGGTCGCTTCCGGGGTCGGCGCCGAGAGCGACAAGGTGACGCTCCGCGAGGTCGGTCCCGCGTGGCGCTCGTCGGTGGACACGGTCAGCGCGCAGCTGCTGCAACTCCTCAGCCTCCGGCTCGACAACGTCAGCGCGCTCGGCTACGGCCACGCCGACCAGCTCTTCGTGATCTTCATCAGCATCACCAGTGTGGGCCTGCTCGCCCTGGGCCTAGTGATCGTCACCAGCTGGCGCCTCACCGCCATTCTCCGCCGGCGCATCCTCCATCTGCGCGAGGACGCCCACCACCTCCAGGAGCGGCTGCCCGACGTGGTCGCCCGGCTGGAGCGCGGCGAGGACGTCGACGTGGACGCGGAAGTACGCACGGTCGAGCCCACCCCCGACGAGCTCGGCGAGCTCGGGCAGGCCCTCAACCTGGCCAGTCGCAGCGCGGTGTTCACCGCCGTACGGCAGGCCGAACAACACCGCGGCTTCCAGCGCATGCTCCAGCGCATCGCCCGCCGTACCCAGATTCTCATTGGTCTTCAGCTGAAGAAGCTGGACGAGCTGGAACGCAAGCATGAGGACCCCGAGGTGCTGGAGGGCCTGTTCGACCTGGACCATCTCACCGCCCGGCTGCGCCGCTACGAGGAGAACCTGGTGATCCTCGGCGGCGGCCAGCCGCAGCGCCGCTGGCGCAAGCCGGTACGGCTGCTCGACGTGCTGCGCGCCGCGCAGGGCGAGGTCCAGGACTACCGGCGGATCTCGATCGACGTCGAGGGCGAACCCTGGGTGGCCGAGCGCGCGGTGGGACCGCTGGTCCACGTCCTGGCGGAACTGATGGAGAACGCCACCACCTTCTCCAAGCCGCTGACCCCCGTCGAGGTGCGGGCCGCACCGGTCAGCCGGGGCATCGCCGTGGAGATCGAGGACCGCGGCCTGGGCATGGAACCCGAGCAGTACACCGCCGCCAACGCCCTGATGAAGTCGCCGCCGCAGCTCGATGTGATGACCCACGCCGACGACGTGCGTCTCGGCCTGTACGTGGTCGCCCGGCTCTCCGCGGGGCTGGGTCTCCAGGTGGAGCTGCGGCCGTCGGCCTTCGGCGGCACCCGTGTCATCGTGCTGCTCCCGGAACCGCTGGTGGTGGACCGCCCTCGTGCGGTCCCCGAGCCTGTCGCCCTCCCCGAGGAGGTCGGGCAGGACGCCACCGGTCCGCAGCCGTACCCGCGGGAAGGTACGGCCGGTCCCCGCCCGCCCCACGAGGACGCGCAGTTGCCGACTCGCTCCAGAGGGCGCGCGATGGCCTCCGTGACGACGCCCGCCGGCGGATCACCGGATCGGGACGACGCGCAGCCGCCGGCCGACCGCAGGCCGCTGCCCCAACGGGTGCGCCAGGCCAACCTGGTCACCGAGCTCAGGCTCCCGGCGGACCGGGATGAACAGCCCGACCAGGAGAGCTGGGCCCTCCGCGACCAGCCCCGCCGATCCAGTGCCACGATCGGGGCGTTCCAGAGGCAGTCCCGCAGGCGCCGGACCGGTGAGGACGCCGCCCAGCCCGGGCCGAACGGAACCCCCGACCCCAGTTCCCCTACGACGGAAGATCGAAGATGACGCAGCGCACCACCGCCACCGACACGGACCTGGACTGGCTCCTGGACGGCCTGGTCGACCAGGTCGCGGGCACCCGGCACGCCATCGTGCTGTCCGACGACGGCCTGGTGATCAGCCGGTCCCGGACCATCGAACGCTCGGACGCCGAACGCCTCGCCGCGATCGCCACCGGCCAGCAGAGCCTGGCTCGCGGTGTCGGACAGCTTTTCAGCGGCGGACCGGTTCACCAGGTCATCATCGAGATGGCCGACCTGTGGCTGTTCGTCACAGCGGCGGGCCGCGGCACCCATCTGGCCGTCGTCGCCTCCCAGGAGGTCGACGCCGAACTGATGACCGTCGCGATGCACACCCTGGTCCAGCAGGTCGGCCAGAAGCTGGGGACCGGCACGCGTACCCCGCGGCCCGACGATGCGGGGAGACACGGATGAAGCACTGGACGGAGGGTTTCGACGACGATCACGCCGACGAGACCCTTGTCCGTCCCTACACGATCACCGGCGGGCGGACCCGCTCCGAGCGTGACGATCTCGCGCTGATCACCCTGGTGACGACGATGTCCGAGGTCTCTCCGGAGACCGGTCGCGGCCTGCGGAGGATGCAGCCGGAGCACCGCACCGTTCTCGCGCTGTGCAAGCGGCCCCTGGCGGTGGCCGAGGTCGCCTCCGCGCTGAACCTCCCGGTGTCGGTGACCAAGATCCTCATCGGTGACCTGATCGAGGCCGGTCAGCTGCGGGCCCGGCCACCGCTGGCCTTCGCCCAGGCGAGTGGGCTTCCCGACATGGCAATCCTCGAGGCGGTGAGGGATGGGCTACGCAAGCTCTGACCACGGGGGCGCTGCCCCCCTGGCGGTGAAGATCCTGATCGCCGGTGGTTTCGGCGTCGGGAAGACGACCCTGGTCGGCGCGGTGAGCGAGGTTCCTCCCCTTCGGACGGAGGAGTACCTGACCCACGCCAGCGTCGGCGTCGACGATCTGGAAGGGGTGGGCGACAAGGCCACCACCACCGTCGCGCTGGACTTCGGGCGCATCACCATCAGCGGCGAGCTCGTGCTCTACCTGTTCGGCACCCCCGGACAGGAACGCTTCTGGTTCATGTGGAACGACCTGGTCAACGGAGCGATGGGCGCGGTCGTCCTGGTCGACACCCGCCGGCTGGACGTCAGCTTCGCGTCGATCGACTTCTTCGAGAGCCGCGGCATCCCCTTCGTCGTCGGTGTCAACTGCTTCCACGGCGTCAGGGACCGGACCCCTGAGGAGATCCGCAAGGCGCTCGATCTGGATCCGCAGGTGCCGCTGGTGCTCTGTGACGCCCGCGACCGTACGGCGGGCCGCGACGTGCTGCTGGCGCTCATCGACCACCTGATGGCCGGTCAGTCCCGTACGGCACCGCACCCCGTGGCCTGACCGGCGCCCGCTCGGGGTTCACGTTGTACGGTGCGGAGGAGGAGGGCGGACGCCATATGGGAGACGAGCAGATCACGACCATCGGCCGATGTCATGGATGCAAGCGCACCTTCGGCTACATCCCCGCGACTGTCATGACCGCCACGATCGACCCCGAGACCGGGCTTCCTCCGGACATGACGGTGTTGGGCACCCACCGTGAGCCGACACCGGGAGCCCTGGCCAGATCCGTCAAGGCCCCCATCTGCCCTGACTGCGTGACCAGGGCGAAGCAGTTCAGGGATTCGATGCGGCCGACGCCGTTCGACACATGGCCACCAGGCGACCCGGATCGTGACGATACGCGGTCCTGACGGCCGCGACCGAGCCGCGCCTACTACAGCGGGCTGTACCGTCCATCCGGCGGCGGGCGGGATTCTCCCGGACGGCGGGCGCTTCTAGCGTGGGACTCATGAGCGATCTGTACCGAATTGACCCCGCGATCCGCCCGCCGCACCGCCCTCGGACGCGGCGCCGTCTGCTCCGTGCCCTGCTCTGGGTGCTGGTGGTGGTCGGTGTGACGGTGAACCTGGTGTCCAACATCGCCATGGCCGGCGATGTGACGCTGGTCGGGCTGGCGGGCGGCGTGGCGGGCATCGCGGGCCTGATCGCCCTCGCCGTCGCCGGACGCCGTTCGTGACCTCTGCCGTCAGCCTGCACCGGGTGACCAAGGCGTACGGCGAGGTGGTGGCGCTCGACGAGGTCTCCCTCGCCTTTCCCCGTGGCAGGTTCGTGGCGGTGACGGGGCCGTCGGGCTCGCGCAAGAGCACGCCGTGGTGTTGGTAGTGTGCCGGGCCATGGAGCTTCCTGCCCGAAAGATCCTTCGTTAGGTGGTACTGACGTATCTGTGGCGGTGCATCCGCTACCACCTGGTGCTGCTGCCCTCCGCCATGGCGACGGTGATCGCCCTGCCGCTCCTGGTGATAGCCGTGCTGGCTCCGGGCGGTCTGGTGGCGGTTCCGCGCATGATGGCGATCCTGCGCAGGTGGGCCGAGTGGAACCGGGGGCGGGCGGCGGCGCTCCTCGGCGTCACGGTGTCCCCGAGGGAAGCACGCCTGCCGAAGGGCGTCGGCGCCCAGCTGCGGGAACTGCTCCGGAGTCCGGAGAGCCGACGCGACCTGCGGTGGGCCGTGCGGCACGTCGCGACGGGCATACCCACCGGACTGGCCGCCCTGACCGTCGTCGGCCTCGTCGTGAACGCCGTCCTGGAGGCGCCGCTGTGGTGGCTGTTCCCCGCCGACGACCCGCTGCGGCTGATGGTGGCGTTCCCGGTGACGGGATGGTCGCAGGCGCTCGGCCTGGGCCTGGCGCAGATCGTCGTGGGAGCGGCGCTCACCTGGCGGATCGTGCCGAAGCTGGCCCGCATGCACGCCGACGCCTGCCTCGCCGCGCTGGCGCCGTCCTCGGAGGACCGGCTCGCCGCGCGGGTCGACGAGCTGACCGAGAGCAGGTCGGGCGTGCTCGACGCGCACGCCGCCGAGCTGCGCCGGATCGAGCGCGACCTGCACGACGGCACCCAGGCCAGGCTGGTGGCCATCGCGATGCGACTGGGCGTGGCCAGGGAGGCGCTCGGCGACGACAGCGGGACGGTCGGCAGGCTGCTCAAGGAGGCCCATGAAGGTACCGAGGCGGCGATGGCCGAGTTGCGCCAGGTGATCCGCACGATGTACCCGCCCATCCTCGCCGACCGGGGGCTGGCCGGCGCCCTGAACGCTGTGGCGGCCCAGGCGGGCCTGCCCGTCGAGGCGGACCTGGACGACCTCGGGCCGGTCCCCGCCGCGGTCGAGACCGCCGCCTACTTCATCGTGTCCGAGGCGATCACCAACGCCACCAAGCACAGCGGTGCCACCCGGGCGACCGTACGGCTGGCCCGGAGAGACGACACCCTCCACGTCGAGGTCGCCGACGACGGGCGGGGCGGCGTCGACGAGAGGCGTGGCACCGGCATCGCCGGCATCCGTAAGAGAGTCGCCGCCTTCGACGGGGCCGTGGGCGTCGACAGCCCGCCGGGCGGCCCCACCACCATCACCGTGGAGCTGCCGTGCGCGTCGTGATCGCCGAGGACAACGTTCTGCTGTCGGCCGGGTTGGAGCTGCTCCTGGGCAGCAAGGGCATCGAGGTGTCCGCGGTGGTGCCGGACGCGTCCGGCCTGGCCGACGCCGTCGCCACGCACCGGCCCGATCTGGTCATCGTGGACGTACGGCTCCCGCCGTCCTTCCGGGACGAGGGCATCAAGGCCGCCGTCACGCTCCGCCAGGCCGACCCCGCCCTGCCGGTCCTGGTCCTTTCTCAGTACGTCGAGCGGCTCTACGCCCGCGAGCTGCTCGCCGACGGCTCCGGAGGAGTGGGATACCTGCTCAAGGACAGGGTCAGTCGGGTGAGCCAGTTCATCGAGGATCTCCGGCGGGTGGCGGCGGGCGGCACGGTCATGGACGCCGAGGTCATCTCCCAGCTCATGATCGGCCGCAGGAGCGGCCTCGACATGCTCACCGGCCGCGAGCGTGAGGTGCTGGCGCTGATGGCCCAGGGCCTCAGCAACACCGAGATCGGCCAGCGGCTGACGGTCACCGACAACGCGGTGCACAAGCACATCGGCAACATCTTCGCCAAGCTCGGCCTGCCGCCTTCAGACGGCGGCCATCGCAGGGTTCTCGCCGTGCTGACCTTCCTCGACAACCAGCGACCGCCTTCTCCGGCCTGACCGGCGCCCGTGGTACCCCGCGTGAAACGCAACATCCACGACAGGGGGAGCGGGCCACCGGGGTCCGGCTGTCTCCCGCTGACGACGTTAGGCTCTCGCTGGCCGGCGTGCTTCCTCCCTGACCGCGAAGAGCCCGTCGAGTTCGGCCTGCTGTCCGTCGCTGAACGCGCGTCTCGGGAGGAACCCCGTGAACTGCCTGTTGACGAAGAACAGCCAGAACTCGGGAGTGGTCTCGATCCGGCTGAAAAGCGACCACCGCGTCGCGGTGGTGGACTGGTCGGTTCGCGTCTCGTAACCGTCGCCGGTCACCCGCAGCGTCGTGGGGACGCAGAGGTAGGTGAGCTGCCGCTTCGCCATCCGGCGGATCGCCACGCTCAGCACGAGGGGGAAGGCGACGGCGCCCGCGAGCATGCCGGCTCCGAGCCCGACGGCGCCGACGGCGAGGCACGCCAGCCCCGACGCGGCCAGGACCAGCGGCACTGCCAGGGAGACGAGCTTGAGCTGCCGCATCACGCCCTGCTGGAGCGCTCGTGACACGTCGTCGGGTGTGGGTTGGTAGCTGATGGTGAAGTCCATGGTGCAGACCATCATTCGGGGTCGTGCGGGGACTCGCAAGATCGCCATGTCTGATTGTCTATGGGCATGACACGCTCGAGGATGAAGCGCTGGTTCGCCGCACACCCGTCGGCGGACAGGTGACGGACCGGTTCGGCAAGGCGGTCGGCCAGCTCGCCTCCGACAAGCTCGAGGAGCGGCTGGGCGGCATTCACGCGTTGGAACACGTGATGTCCGAATCGGCGGTCGATCACACGGCGGTCATCGGTGTCCTGTGTTCCTTCGTCCGGGCGCGCACGATGCGCGAGAGGAACGCGGAAGGGGATACGTCGCCGAGGACGACGATCCGGAACTCGCCTGGATCGAGCTGCCCGCTGACGTCGACGCCGCGATGACCGCCCTGGCCCGCAGGCCCAGGAGGGACGAGCCGAACCGGCCCGATCTGCGGGCGGCGAAGCTCGTCGGCCTGTCCGCGCGGAGCATGGACTTCTCCGCTCCACCCCGGTTGACCAGGATGTTCCTCACGTCGGCGGATCTGCGGCGGGCGGACCTCCGGGGCGCGGACCTGGGGCCTGCCCGCCGCCCACGCGATGGCCGTCCGCGGCGGACACCTGAAAGACCGCCCGGCCGCGGAGCCGCCCCGGCAGAACCCGGGGACGGCCCCTCGGCAGAACCCCGGGACGGCCCCACGGCAGATTCCGGGGACGGCCCCACGGTAGAACCCCGGGACGGCCCCGCCCACGGCGTCGGGTGGGGCCGTGCGCCCGGTCAGCTCCGCTGGTGGACGACCTCCCCGCCCACGACGACGAGGTCCGCCCGGACCCCCGGGATCTCCGCCACCGGGATCGCGAACAGGTCGTCCGAGAGAACCGTGAAGTCGGCCAGCTTGCCCGGGGTGAGCGAGCCCCTGTCGTGGTCGCAGAAGTTGGCGTAGGCCGACCCCAGCGTGTACCCGCGGATGGCCGTCTCCAGGCTGACCGCCTCCTCCGGCATCCACGCGGGTCCACCCGCGAGCCCCTGCCGGGTGACGGCCGTGTAGATGCCGACCATGGGGTCCATCTCGGCCACGTTCCAGTCGCTGGAGAAGGCCAGGACGGCGCCCGCCTCGTGCAGGGAGCGCATCGGCCACGCCTTGGCCCAGCGGGCCGGCCCCACCGCCTCCGCCCAGTCGCGTCCCGGCCCGGCGATGTCGGGGGAGCAGTGCCGGGGCTGCATGCAGGCCACGACGCCGAGCTCGGCGAAGCGCGGCACGTCGGCCGGGTCGAGGCATTCCACGTGGACCACCTGGTGGCGGGCGTCGCGCGGGCCGTTCACGCGCCGGGCGTGCTCGACGGCGTCGAGGACCGTGCGGATGCCCCGGTCGCCCGTGGCGTGGACGAACGCCTGGAAGCCCGCCGCGTCGAGCGAGGCCAGCAGGTCCGCGAACTCGCCGGGCGGGTAGAACGTCTCGCCCCGGTGGTCGCCGTGCCCGCAGTACGGCTCCAGCAGCGCGGCGGTGAGCGGCTCCACGACGTCGTCGATGTAGAGCTTGAGCGGTCCGACGCGCAGCCGGTCGTCGTCGTAGGCGGCGGCCGCCCGCGCGAAGTCGGCCAGGTCAGCGGCGGACGTCCCCCGCGGGTGGAACAGCGCCGCGATCAGGCGGGAGCGCAGCCTGCCCTCGGCGCGGGCGCGCTCGAACAGCCGCAGGTCGTCCAGGGAGTTCTGCGGCTCGACGATGGTCGTGATGCCGTGTCCGGTCGCCATGTCGAGGCTGGCGAGCAGCCGGGCGTACTGCCGGTCGGGGCCGGCCCACGGCACCCCGAGCGCGGCCAGCGCCCGATGGCCCTCCCGGGACAGCCCGCGCACGGCGAACTCGGTGACGAAGCCCGTCGGCGTGCCGGTGGCGTCCACCTGGGCCACGCCGAACGGCAGCTCGGTGTGGTCGCGGTCGATGCCGAGGCGACGCAGGGCGGCGGTGTTGGCCCACAGCGTGTGCACGTCGTAGCCGAACACGATCGTGGGGACGGTGCCGGTGAGGGCGTCCAGGTCGGCGGCGCGGGGCAGGCCGGGGACGGCCGTGTAGTCGAAGCCCTCGCACTCGATCCAGGTGGCCTCGGGGTGCTCGGCCCGCCACGTGCCGATCCTGCGGCCGATCTCGGCCAGGTCGGCGGCCCCCGCGAGCTGCACGCACGCGTCGTCGGAGCCGAGCCGTACGTGGTTGTGCGCGTCCACGAAGCCGGGCAGCACCAGGCGGCCTCCGGCGTCGACGGTCTCCGCCGCCGCGGGCGCGTCGGCGTCCGCGCCGACCCACACGATCCGGCCGTCCCGTACGGCCAGCGCCTGCGCGCGGGGCAAGGCGTCGTCGACGGTGTGGATCCTGGCGTTCCGCACGGTCAGATCGGCGGTCATCGTTGTCCGTCCTCCTCGACGGGTAGTCATGCGAGGTCAGTCCCCGGGGTCCGTGGCGCCCTGGCGGGTGGTGCGGCGACGTGGCAGGGGGTCAGTCCTCGGGCACGGTGACGACCCAGTGGGTGGCGTGGCGAGGTCGCAGGTAGAGCAGGTAGTAGGCGGCGAACAGCGCGACGATGCCGCCCGCGACGACCAGGTCGGTGACGCTCTGCTCGAGCAGCGCGTAGCCCAGGGCCGCGATCACGACCAGCGGCGGAAGCGGCCACAGGGGCATGCGCCAGGCCCGCTCCTCCCGGTGCCGTGCCGTACGGGAGCGCAGCGCGGCCGCGGCGAGCAGCAGCGAGACGACCGTCACGATCACCGAGGTGAGGCCGAGCAGCTGCTCGATGTCGAGCAGTGCCGCCATCGCCACGCCGGGCAGCCCGATGGCGAGCGTCGCCGCGTACGGCGAGCCCCAGCGCGGGTGGATGCGGGTGAGCGCGGCGCCGACGGGAGCGGGCCAGGCGCGGTCGCGGGCGGAGGCGAACACGACGCGGCCGTTCTGGAGCACCATGACCAGGACGGCGTTGCAGATGGCGATGGCGATGCCCAGGTTGACCGCGGTGGCCACGCCGTCGCCGGCCCAGGTGCGCACGTAGTCGGAGAAGGAGCCGTTGACCAGGTCGTCGAGGGAGCCGACGCCCAGCACGGTGGCGATCACCGGCACGATGATGACGACGGCCGCCAGGCCGAGCGACCAGAACACCGCGCGGGAGATGTCGCGCCGCGGTTCCTTGATCTCCTCGGCCAGGTAGGTCGCGGTGCCGAAGCCGTTGACGACGAACATCGCCACGGTGAGCCCGGCCATCAGCGCGGCGATCCCGAACGGAGAAGCGCCGCCCTGCCCGTCGGGCACGACAGGGGACAGGAGGACCTCCGGGCCCCGCTGGGCGTGCGTGAAGCCGAGGGCGGCGACCACGCAGGCGGCGACCACCTCGATGGCCAGGAAGACGCCGGTGATGAGGGCGTTCGACCGGATGTCGAGCACCGCGAAGGCGGTGGCGGCGAGCATCACGACGGCGCCGGCGCCGGCCCGGTCCACCGCGAGCAGGTCGCTCAGGTAGTCGGCCGTGCCCAGCGCGATGATCGGCGGGATCACGATCAGCAGCGTGATGGACAGGCCGAAGGTGAGCCAGCCGCACAGCCGGCCGAGCATCGCCGTCACCATGGCGTACTCGCCGCCGGAGCTGGGTCTGAGCGTGCCGAGTTCGGCGTAGCAGCAGCCGACGGCGATCGAGACGGTCACCCCGGCCAGCAGGGTGAGCACAGCGCCGCTGCCCTGCCCGGCGAGAACCTCGGGAACGATGATGAACAGCGAGGACGCGGGCGTGATGCACGACAGCGTGAGCATGACGGCGCCGAACAGGCCGAGCATGCGGGCGAGAGAGGGAGGGGCGGGAGCAGCGGCGGGGGCCGTTGGCGGCTGGATCATGGGCGCTCCTGGGCCGATCTTTGAATGCCGTTCAAACTGTTTGAATGGCATTCAAAATGCACTGCCGTAGATTGGTCCGTCAAGGACTCGTCAACGACCGTTATCGCAAGGTGAGCTATGGCGCGGGGGCATCGCCGGCTGGACCGGCCACGGGAGCAGGTGCTGGAGGCGGCGATGGCCGCCATCGCCGAGCACGGCCTGGCCGACCTCACGATGGCCGGGCTGGCCCGGCGGCTGGGCACCAGCGGAGGCCACATCCTCTACTACTTCGGCAGCAAGGATCAGGTGCTGGTGGAGACGCTGCGCTGGAGCGAGGAACGGCTCGCCCCCCGGCGGGCGGAGATCGTCGAGCGCGGCGCTCCGGCCGGCGATCGGCTGGCCGGCTACATCGACCTCTACCTGCCCAGCGGCACCGCCGATCCGCGCTGGCTGCTCTGGGTCGACGTGTGGAGCCGCACGCTCGCCGTTCCCGAGCTGCGGGAGACGCAGGCCGAGCTGGACCGGCGCTGGCACGAGGATCTGGTGCGGGTGGTGGACGACGGCGTGCGCGCGGGCGAGTTCGTCGCCACAGACGCGGAGGCCTTCTCGGTACGGCTGCGCGCGATGCTCGACGGGTTCAGCACCCAGATCGTCATCGGCGTGCCGGGCGTGGACCGCGCCGCCTTCGCCGCGCACGCCCTGGACCACTGCCGCCGAACGCTCGAAGCTCGCTGATCACCCGGCGGCGGACCAGCCGCTCCACCGAAGCCCGCTGATCATCCGGCGGCGGACCAGCCGCTCCACCGCTCCACCGCGATCGTGACCACGGGCCCCTCGGGCGGCCGGGACCGGTAGGGCGCGTAGCGTTCGGCCAGCCGGGCGATCCAGCGCGCGCTCTCGGCCGGGTCGCCCACGATCGCCGCCCTGCCGTCCGCGCGCGCCCACCACAGCCGCGACCAGTCCTCCTCGTAGTGGTCCACCAGCAGGCTGACCCGCTCGTTGACGGCGATGTTCCGCAGCCTGCGCAGGTCCGTGGACCGCTTCGGCTTGTGATCGACCGCGAACGCGATCAGGTCGTCGTGGACGGCGAACACGATCGGCACCAGGTGCGGCACCCCGCCGGTGTCGGCCGTGGCGAGCGTGGCGGTCCGCGCCGTCATGAATCTGTCCCTGGCCGAGAGCGCGTCCATGACCGCATTCAACCAGCGGGCACCGGCAGGAACCGGCTCCGGTCGTCCCCCCAGATCGAGGACGCGTCGACATAAGGGCGGAGCAGCGCGGTGAGCTCGGCGTCGCCGCGCCCCTCGAGCTCGTCCTCGGCTATCCTCCGTGCCGCTCCGGCGAGAAGGTCGGCGACCTGGACCCGCGGGTCCGTGCGCGAGTCGACGAGCCGTACCCCGGCCAGCCGGCCGGTCGGGGAACCACGGCGGACGACCGGATGTGCCCTGAGCTGGGCGATGCGCTCGTCGGTCAGCATGGTCTGCCGGTCGTGGACGAGGAAGAGGGGAGCGTCGTCCGCGGCCCAGCGGTCGACCGCCCCGACGATGGCAGGGACCAGCGGGTCGAGCACCGGCATCAGCGGCGGCTCGCCGAGCAGCCGCGCCCGGAAGGCCGCCACGCGAGGTCGCGCCCCGGCGAGCCGCTCCATGACGGCGCCGGTCGGGCCACCGGCACCGGCCGACCGCAGGACGTCGACCAGGTCGAACGCCTCCTCGACCGATACCACGGGACCACGGCCGTTCTTGGTGCGCAGCACGTCGTTGAAGGACGTCAGGAAGGCGGTCCACCGCGCGTGGCCGAGCGCGTGAGGGCCCTCGCGGTAGACGGTGGCGGCCACGTCGGCGGGGGTGTCTCCGGCGGCGGGCAGCAGCTCGGCCACGGCGCGGACGACGAGGAAGGCCTTGTCGACGAGATGGACGTGAGCGTTGCCGAGGAGCGGCCCCGCGGGACCGAGCAGCCACGCGAGCGTCCCGCGGTGCTTGCCGCGGAGCAGGATGCCCGCCTTGAACTCCGTCGTCGGGGAGGGCGCCCGCCGGCGCACCTCCCGCATGCACCTGGCCGCCGACTCGATGTCGAACCCCACGCCGGCGTGCGCGAACACCTTGGTGTTCCCGCCGACGAGCTTCTCGCCCTCCGACCCCGACTCGTCGCAGGCGATCTCGCGGAGCCGCTCCGCCAGGCCACCGGGCGGTGGCGGCCGGTCGCCGGCAGGCAACCGGTCCGTCCGCCCGGAATCGGGTCTGATCACGCATCGGACATTACGCAGCCGCCGTGACCGGACGAAAGGTGTTTTCCGGCCGGGCGGAGAGTCATAGCGGCAAAGGTCGAGGAAGCGCCGTGTGTCTCCGTTGACCCTTAGGAGGGGCCTGAATAAATTCCGACCCGTTCTGCGGCCGAGGGGGAGCGGCCGATCGGTGGCGGGGGTGGCCGGCCGATACCCGGGAGGGCCTGAGGAGCGCGCCGGACCGACCGGGTCGCCGGAGGAGGGTGCAACGAGGGTGGGGGGAGTTCGGGTGCGGAGTGCGGTGCGTTGCTTCGGTGAACGGCTGGTGCCCTTCGACGAGCCGGTCGAGGAGAGTCGCGCGGTGGTCGAGCCGTCGCCTGGCGAGCTGCTCGCCGCCGCTCGCGGGGCCGTCGCCGAGGGGAGACCGCTGCTCGTCGCGGCGCGGACCGACGCCTACGCGGGATTCCTGCGCACGCTCTGGCTCGAGCACCCGGAGCTGGCGGTCGCGCTGGTGGTGACGAACGGCCGCGTGCTCGCGCCCGAGCGGCCCGTTCCCGGCTACCACGAGCTGGTCGTCGACGACAGGGGCGGGACGTGGCGGCGGGAGAGCGTGCCGGTGGAGCTGCCGGCCGAAGGGCGGATCCCCCTCGATTCCGGCGATGTGGTGCTGGTCAGCGGCGGCGGTAAGGGGTTCGGCCATGAGTGCGCGAAGGCGCTCGCCGGCGCCACGGGCGCCAGGCTCGCTCTCCTCGGCAGGTCCGAGCCGGACGACGATCCCCTGCTGGCCGCCGCTCTCGCCGACCTCCCGGGGGAGCACGCCTACGAACCCGCCGATCTCGGCGACTCCGCGGCGGTGGCGCGTGCCGTACGGGCGTTGGAAGGGCGGCTCGGGCGGGTGACGGCGATCGTGCACGCGGGCGGCGTGAACCGCCCCGCGCGGTTCACCGAGCTGACGGACGGAGAGATCGCGCTGCACGTCGCGCCGCGGGTCGGCGGGTTGGACGCGTTGCTGGCCGCCGTGGAGCGCCCCCGGCTGGTGGTGGCGTTCGGCTCGGTGGCCGGCAGGTACGGCAAGGCGGGCGCCGCGCACGTCGCGCTCGCCACCGGGCTGATGCGGGAGCGGGTGGGCGAGTTGCGGACCGAGGCGCTCAGCGGGGAGGGCGGTCGCGACGGCGGGCCGACGCGATTGCTCACCGTCGAGTGGGGCGACGAGGACGCGACGGGGCACTGCGCCCTGCTCCTGCGCCTGCTGGCCGTCCCGGACCTCGCGGGCACCTTCTCCGTCCGCGCGGCCTCCGGCCACGAGGAGGCCGGGCCGGCACACGAGTCGCTCGTATCCGCCAAGATGAGGACATGAACGAGCAGTGGCTGGAGATCGGCGACCGGGTGTTCGTCCGTCGGCACGAGTCCTACGACCTGAACGTCGGCCTGGTCGTCGGTGACGGCCAGTGCCTGGTCCTCGACACGCGGGAGTCCCACCCCAAGGCCGCCGACCTGATCGAGGCCATCAGGAGGATCACTCCCGACCCGTGGACGGTCGTCAACAGCCACGCCCACTTCGATCACTATTTCGGCAACGCGCTGTTCGTGCCCGCCGAGTTCTGGGCGCACGCGCGGGCGGCCGAGGAGATCAAGAGGGACGGCGAGGGCACCAGGGAGCGGGTGGCGGCCGGCCGGGATCCCGAGGCCGCCGACGTGGAGATCGTGGTGCCCGACCACACGTTCACCGACCGGGCGACGCTGGACATCGGCGGCAGGCCGGTGCACCTGCGGTACTTCGGCAGGGGGCACACCGACAACGACATCGTCGTGCACGTGCCGGACGCCGGTGTGGTCTTCGCCGGCGACCTGGTGGAGGAGGGGGCACCGCCCGCCTTCGGCGACGCCTACCCGCTCGACTGGCCGGGCACGCTGGCGGCGTTGCTGGCCGAGCTGCCCGAGCAGGTCATCGTGCCGGGGCACGGCGCGGTGGTCGACCGCGCGTTCGTCTCGGCCCAGCTGAACGACCTTGCGGTCACGGCCGATCTGGCCCGCCGCGCGCACGTCGAGGGCCTGCGCGACCTGGTCTCCCAGATGCCCTACCCGGAGGCGATCGAGCGGGCGTTCCTGCAGCTCGACCGCGACGCCTGAGGCCGGCAGCCGCGGCCGGGGGCGGGTCCGTCCCGCCCCGGCCGCGTCAGTTCCGGTGCGCAGGGAACCTCGCGACGAACCCGCCGTCCCGTACGGCGAGCGTCCCGCCGTGCAGCGTCGCGATGTCCCTGGCGATCGACAGGCCGAGCCCGGCCCCTCCGCCGTCTCTTGCCCTGGCCTCGTCCAGCCTGGTGAAGCGGTCGAAGA
The DNA here is from genome assembly GCF_053605785.1 of Nonomuraea sp. NPDC003754. Taxonomy (NCBI): domain Bacteria; kingdom Bacillati; phylum Actinomycetota; class Actinomycetes; order Streptosporangiales; family Streptosporangiaceae; genus Nonomuraea; species Nonomuraea sp. NPDC003754. The sequence goes on along the minus strand of NZ_JBSGJX010000031.1, from coordinate 79,272 downwards.
CGGCCTCCCTGTGCTCGGGCGGGATCCCCGGCCCGTCGTCGAGCACCTCCAGGACCGCCTCGCCGTCCTTCTCGTACGCCCTGACCTCGACCGCCGTCGCGGCGTGCCGTACCGCGTTGTCCACCAGGTTGGTGACCAGCCGCGAGAGGTGGCCGCGCGAGCCGCTGACGACCACGTCGGGGCTGATGTCGAGGGTGACGGCCGCCCCCGGGCGGGCGCTCCGCTCGGCGACGACCTGGCCGAGATCCACCTCCTCCCTCCGCAGCGGCTCGCCCGCGTCGAGCCTGGCCAGCAGCAGGAGGTCGCCGGACAGCCGTTGCAGCCGTTCGACGTCGGCCAGCGCCTCGGTCGACAGCTCGGTGGGCTCGGCCAGCTCCATCCGGGCGCGCAGGGTCGCGATCGGGCTGCGCAGCTCGTGCGCGGCGTCGGCGACGAACTGCTTGTGCCGCTCGACCGCCGTCTCCAGCCGGTCGAGCGTGGCGTTCACCGTGACGGCGAGCCCGGCGATCTCGTCGCCCGACTCGGGGACGGGCACCCGCTGGTGCAGGTCGCGCGCGGTGATGTCGGCGACCTTCGCCCTGATCGCCGCGACGGGCGCCAGCGCCCGGCCGACGGAGAACCACGTCATCCCCGCCACCACGGCCAGCAGGAGCGGCACCCCCGGCAGCAGCAGCCCGTTCAGCGTCTGGAGCGCCTGCTCGGCGCCGGCCAGCGAGGCCCGGCCCCAGACCTCGACAGGACCCGTCTCCGTGTCGACCGCCATCCTGGCGACGGCGAACTGGCCCGGGGTCGCCGTCTCCCACGGTCCCACCGTCTCCCACGGGTCCACCGTCCCCGTGGGCGTGCTGACCTGGACGTCCGGGTCGGCGGTCAGGACGAGCTCGGCGGGCTTGGTGACGGCGGCCAGCGGCATCGCCGCGACGACCTTCCTGGCCGCCTCGGACCTGGCGCTGGCCTCCAGGCTGCCCTTCAGCGAGATGACCAGGACGGCCGCGGCGATGCCGAGCGCGACGGCGACGACGGCGGTGGCCGCGACCGTGGCGCGCAGCCGTACGGAGAAGAGGCTCTTCACACCGCCTCCAGACGGTAGCCGGCGCCCCTGACGGTCTCGATCACGCCGGGGCCGATCTTGCGGCGCAGCGCGCTGACGTACACCTCGACGATGTTGGGGTCGCCGTCGTAACTGAAGTCCCATGCCTGGGCGAGCAGCTCGCTCTTGCTGACCACCTCGCCCGCCCGGCGGGCCAGGCCGTGCAGCACCGCGAACTCCTTCGGGGTCAGCGCGATCTCGACGCCGCCCCTGCGGCAGCGCATGCCCGCGGGGTCGACGGTCAGGTCGCCCACGGTGATCGACACGGGCCGCTCCTTGCCGCCCCGCCTGACCAGGGCGCGCAGCCTGGCCACCAGGACGACGTAGGAGAAGGGCTTGGCGAGGTAGTCGTCCGCGCCGGTGTCGAGCGCCTCGGCCTCGTCGTAGACGCCGTCCTTCGCGGTGAGCATCATGATCGGAGTCCAGTTGCCCGCCTCGCGCAGCTTCGCGCAGAGGGCGTACCCGTTCAGCCTGGGCAGCATGACGTCCAGCACGATCGCGTCGTAGTCGTTCTCCGAGGCCATCCACAGCCCGTCGCGGCCGTCGTAGGCGACGTCGACGGCGAAGCCCTCACCCGCCAGGCCGCCCTTGACCAGGTCGGCCAGCCTCTTCTCGTCCTCGACCAGTAGAACTCGCACAGTGCTCAGCGTGCCTGACGCGACCTAAAGCCAACCTGAAGATCATTTCGGCGGCGTTCAGGCTGCCTTCAGGTTGCGTGGGCGAAGCTGCGTTCATTCCGTTCGATCAACGAAGGAGAGGGAAGTGTTCAAGCGACGTATCGCCGCTCTCGTTGCCGTGGGTGCCGTGCTGCTGGCCGGGGGGCTGGCCGGATCGGCCAACGCCGCCTCAGGGGAACCGCCCGCCAAGCCGCCCGCCAAGGGCACCTGCGTGACGAGCGACGGCAGGACCTTCGAGTTCGTCGACGCCATCCCCGCCACCGAGATCGAGCACGCCGAGAAGGGCGAGGTCCGGCTCTCCGCTGACGTCGACGCGACCGGTGCCGTGGCGCGCGCCGCGAAGGTCGCGCCCGACGGGGAGACCGTGACGGTCACGACCCCGCCCGACGGCGCCCCGCACGTCCAGCGGTGGAGCGAGGTCACCGAGGCCGTCCCCGCGACGCCCGCCACGGAGGCCGAGCGGAAGGACGCCCCGATCCAGGCCGCCGAGATCACGGAGAGCGCGGTCGCGATCGCCCCCGCGGACGACGAGAACGCCAAGGCCGTGACCATCGCCTGCCGCGCCGAGTAACGGGGCGCGGCCCCGCCGTACCGGCGATGGGGGTCCGGTACGGCGGGGCTCAGGCGAAGGACGGGTGCGGGCCCAGCGCCCAGTACTCGAAGAGCCCGTGGCCGACCTGCCCGTCGTACTCGAAGCGCGCGACCGCGTCGACCATGCCCCACATGCGGCCGGCGTCCTCGGGCAGCGTGTAGGTCACCCCCTGGACCACGGGCTGGCTTCCCTGGTACATGCCGTGCTTCCAGTCGGGCTCCAGGCCGTACCCCGTGCCGACCATGAGATGGACGGGCAGGATCGGCGTGCACCGCACCTCGATCTTGTCGAAGGTGATCGTGGCCGACACGACGTCGCGGGTGCCTGGGGCGTAGACGGGGTGGTAGCCGGGGCGGCCGAGATACTCCTCCCGGCCGTCCGACCACACCCTGACGGCCTCCTCCAGGACCCTGCGGCCCTCGTGGTCCTCCTGCACGATGCAGAGGATCGCGTGGTCGTCGAACTGCATGGGCGCGTACAGCCAGTAGAAGGTGCCCGGGTTCTTGACCTGGATGCCGGGCGGCTCCGGCTCGCCCACCGGTCTGATGCCCCAGGAGCGGTCCCTGGTGCCCTGCCATCCGTCGACGGGGATCTCGTCGTCGCCGACCACGATGGTGCCGCTCCAGCGGCCGGTCTGTGCCAGCCGTACGGAATCGAAGATCACCCGCTCCTGCCAGCGCAGGAAGTGGCGGGGTTCGAGCGTGGCCGGGATCGTGCCCGTCCACGTGAGGTCGAAGGACAGGCCATGCTCGTTCGGCTCCAGGATCACCCTGAGCCGCTTGAGCCCTTCGATGACCTCGATCCTGAACGGGCCGACGGAGGTGTCCATGCGGTCGCCGCCGAGTTCCCGTGACGCCCGCACCACCCGGTGCAGGTCCGTACGGCGGGCACAGGCGAAGGCGTCGGTGACGCCGAGATTGGGGTACTGCCCGAGCCCGACGATGAGCATGAGCTCGTCGGTGCCGGCATGGCAGTTGAAGTAGTAGCGATCGTAGAAGTTGCGATCGGAGGTCGCCACGTGGCGCATGACCTGAGGGGCCTGGTGGACGGGGAAGTCGTCGAGCGGTGACAGGCTCATGCGCTGGTTGTAGCAAGCGCTTGGTTAGAGGTCAACGCGGCCGCGCGCAGGGGCGCGGCCGCGTCGCACCCGTCAGGTCGTCTTCGGCGCCGCCTCGTCGACCTTCTCGGCCGTGTCCTCCGCGTGGGATGACACCTTGTCGGCCGCCTTGTGTGCCCGCTCGCTGACCCAGCGAGAGGCGTCAGTGGCGGACTCCTTCATGTGGTCGGTCCACTGCTGGGCGTTGCGGCGGTAGAACACGAACCCCATGGCGCCCAGTGCCACCCCGGTCATCAACACCATGACCGGCCACCGGCGGGACCTTGCCGGTGTCGGGTCGATTCTGCTGGCCGCCTGGCTCAGCATGGCGCTGATCCTCGGGGCGAGCTGATCCTCGACCCGATGAGCGGCATCCTCCAGTTTGGGCGCCGCCCAGTAACGGGCATCCTCGATCCGATGCGCGGTGACCGTCTTGGCCTGGTCCGCCATCGGGGCGAGCCGGTATCCGGCCCGCATGGCCTGAGCCTTCATGCGGCCCAACCACGTCGCGGGAATCTCTACCACGACGTGGCGCTTTCTCAGTGTCAGGGACACGACAACCTCCCCTGTCGTTGGGGCCCCGCAGCGTGACCTTCCCGGTACAAGGCGGCTCAATCATGACGAGCCGTGGGAGGATGCATGAGTGGCCCCAGCGGCCTTGACATGCAAACCATCACAGAATGATCCCTGTGCACAGAGGGGGGCAGCTGTCTCGTGGCTGAGAAGCTGATCGCAAACCTGCAGACCAACCGTGGTCTCATCAAGATCGAACTCTTCCCCAACAAGGCGCCGAAGACGGTTCGCAACTTCGTGGAGCTCGCCGAGGGCACCAAGGAGTGGACCCACCCCGGCACCGGCGAGAAGAGCACCGGACGCTACTACGACGGCACGATCTTCCACCGCGTCATCGACGGATTCATGATCCAGGGCGGCGACCCGCTCGGCCAGGGCATCGGCGGCCCCGGGTACGAGTTCGACGACGAGATCCACCCGGAGCTCGTCTTCAACAAGCCGTACCTGCTGGCCATGGCCAACGCGGGCGTCCGCTTCGGCAAGGGCACCAACGGCTCGCAGTTCTTCATCACCGTCGTGCCGACGCCGCACCTCAACCGCAAGCACTCGATCTTCGGAGAGGTCGTCGAGGGCCAGGACGTCGTCGACGCGATCGCCAAGACGACGACCGGCCGTAACGACCGACCCACCGAGGACGTGGTCCTCCAGTCGGTCACGATCGACCGCGTCGAGGGCTGAGCGACGGGCTGGGCGGCCGCGCTCGTCGGGAACGCGAGGCTGTCGCCCGCGACGGTCCAGCGCCGACCCTCCCGATGAGTAGGCTGGCGGTCAGTGGACGAGAAAGGCCCCTCATGACCAGCCAGCCGCCCAGCCCCCAGGAGACCGTGCCCACGTGCTACCGCCATCCTGGCCGGGAGACGTGGGTCCGCTGCCAGCGCTGCGAACGGCCCATCTGCCCTGACTGCATGCGCGACGCGGCGGTGGGCTTCCAGTGCCCCGAGTGCGTCGCCGAGGGCAACAGGACCGTACGGCAGGCACGCTCGACCTTCGGCGGCGGCGTCGTCACGACGCCCTACGTCACCTACACGATCCTGGGGCTCATCGCCCTGGTCTTCGCCGGCCAGCTCCTCACCGACAACAGGCTCGGTTCCGCCCTCATGATGAACACGGTCTACGTGGTCGGCGAGGGCGAGTACCACCGGATGATCACCAGTGCCTTCGCGCACTCCACCACGATGATCTTCCACGTGCTCTTCAACGCCTGGGCGATCTGGGCCATCGCGCCCTACCTGGAGCGAGCCTTCGGGCACGTCAGGTTCGCCGCCCTCTACCTGCTGTGCGCGCTGGGCGGCTCGGTGATGAGCCTGTGGTTCGACGACCTGCGCACGGCCACGGTGGGCGCCTCGGGCGCGGTCTTCGGGCTGTTCGCGGCGATCTTCATCGTGGGGCGCAGGCTCAAGCTCGACGTGCGCGGCATCGCGACCGTCATCGTGCTCAACCTGGTGATCACGTTCGTGGTGCCGGCCGTCACGGGATTCGGCATCAGCTGGACCGCCCACGTCGGCGGCCTGGTCACCGGCGCGGTGCTGACCACCGCGCTGGTCTACGCCCCCAGGAAGCACCGCGCCCTGTATCAGGCGCTGGCCCTCCTGGGGGGCTTCGTGATCATGGTCGCGCTGACGGTCATCCGCGCGACGTCGTTGCTGTCCTGAGACTTTCCCCAGGCTGTGGAAAACCTGTGGAAAGTACTAACGCCAGCGGGTGGAAAGCACCACACCGAAGATGATGAAAGCGAACCCGACCAGCAGGTTCCAGTTGGCGAGATCCTTGAGCAGAGGCGCTTGAGGGGCCACGTAGTAGACCGCGATCCACAGGATCCCGACGATCCACGACAGGACCATGGTCGGCGCCAGCCATCGCGGGCTGACCTTGACCTCTTGCGACTTCTGCGGCGGCGTGTAGACCGCCTTCTTGCGAGTCTTCGGCTTGGGCACGGGATAACTCCTGCTGGCGGCCGGGGGCCATCCGGATAGTCCCCAGGCTCTCTGGTCTGCCCAGGATAGTCGCCACGCGCGGAACATGGCGATCCCCGGCGTCCGCCACGCCTGTGCATAACCTGAGCAGAGTGAGGGCACTGCTGCGGACCTGCGGGGAGCTGAGCATCACGGCCGGCCTGGTGATGATGTTCTTCTGCGCCTACCTGCTGTGGGGCACCAGCGCCTACACCCAGCGCCAGCAGCAGCTGCTCCAGCGGCAGCTCGCCGAGGAGCAGGGCGACGCGACCGCCCACCTCGGCCGGATCAGGCTCGGCAACGCCCTGGCCCTGCTGCGCATCCCCAGGCTCGGCGACGACTACAAGTACGCCGTGGTCGAGGGCGTCGACGCCGAACACCTGAAGAAGGGCCCCGGTCACTACCCGGGATCGGCGCTGCCGGGAAAGATCGGCAACCTCGTCCTGTCGGGCCACCGCACCACCTACGCGGCGCCGTTCAACCGCATCGACGAGCTCCGGCGCGGCGACGAGATCATCGTGGACGCCCGCGAGGCCCGCTACACCTACCGGGTCATCTCACAGGACGTCGTCGAGCCCGACGAGGTGGACATCCTCGCCCCCGTGCCCGGAAAACCCGACATCACCCCCATCAGGGCGATGATCACGCTCCTGACCTGCCACCCCGAGTACTCCGCCGCCCAGCGGCTCATCGTCTACGGCGTGCTGAAGTCCACCGAGCAGAGGAAGGCCTGACATGTACGGCTGGATCTGGCGGCACCTGCCCGGCGGACCGCCGACGCGGCTCCTGGCGGCCCTCGTGCTGGTCGCCGTGGCGGGAGCCGTACTCTGGTATGTCGTCTTTCCTCTTCTCGAGCCCGCCGTGACGCTGGATGAGGTGACCGTCCGCAAATGATCCTGGTGGTGGACAACCACGACAGCTTCGTCCACACCATCGTGCAGTACCTGCGCTTCCTGGGCGCCGTGTGCGAGGTGCGGCCGCGTGACGTCGTGCGCGTGGAGGACGCCGACGGCTTCGCCGGCGTCCTGGTGAGCCCAGGGCCCGGCACGCCCGAGGCGGCGGGAGTCAGCGTGCCGCTGGTACGCCACGCCGCCGCCACCGGCAAGCCGCTGCTCGGCGTGTGCCTCGGACACCAGGCGATCGGCGTGGCCTACGGCGCGGTCGTCTCCAGGGCGCCCGAGCTCATGCACGGGCGCACGAGCGCCATCATCCACGACGGCAAAGGCGTGTTCGCGTCGCTTCCCTCGCCCGTGACGATGACGCGCTACCACTCGCTCGCCGTACGACCCGAGACGGTGCCCGACGAGCTGGAAGTGAGCGCGCGGACCGCCGACGGGACGATCATGGGCCTCCGGCACCGCACCGCGCCCATCGAAGGGGTGCAGTTCCACCCCGAGTCGGTGCTGTCCGAGCACGGGCACCAGCTGCTGGGCAACTGGTTGTCGACCATCGTGTAACGCGGCGCCGCCTCGGAACGACTTACGGGTGAACGTCCCCGCCGTCGCCCCCGAGCGGCGGGGACGTTTCCCATTCCGGCCCCGGGGTGAACGCCCCCGGCGTCCAGGCTGCCCCCGAGCGGCGGGGACGTTTCCATTCCGGCCCCCGCGCGAACGCCCCCGGCGTCCAGGCTGCCCCCGAGCGGCGGGGACGTTTCCATTCCGGCCCCCGCGCGAACGCCCCCGGCGTCCAAGCTGCCCCGAGCGGCGGCGACGGTCACATTCCGCCCCCGGGCCGCCCCGAGCGGCGGCGACGGTCCACGCCGATCCCGGGTGAACGCCCCCGGCGTCCTCCAGGCCGTCCACGGGTGTGTACCGGGGCCCAGCGGCGTTCCCGAGCCTCCAGCGGGGTCCTGGGGCCGTCACGACCGCCTACCGGCGCTCTGCACGCCGGGCGGCCGCGATCACGAGCGTGCGGGAAAGGAAACGGCCCCCTCGCCCCGGAAACCGGGTGAGGGGGCCGTCCTGGGTCACGGGCCGAGGTCTGGCGGCTCGCCGGTGTCGCCTGGATCATCGGTCGCCGGGTCGGACGGGATGTCCGTCGGCTCCTCGGTCGCGGGGAACGACGGCTCCTCGGTCGGCTGCTGCTGCTCCGGCCCCGTCGAGACCACGATCGTGACCGTCGTCTTCTGGTTCTGCGAGCTGCCCGCCTCAGGGCTCTGCGTGATGACCGTGCCAGGCGGCTGCTCGCCCGGCTGCGGCACCACCTTCACCCGGAAGCCCTCGGCCTTCAGCTCGCTCTCGGCCTCCTCCTGCGTCTTGCCGACGACGCCGGGCACCGGAACCTGGGCCTTGGGCACGTACAGCTTGACCGAGCTGCCCTCCTCGACCTCCGTGCCGGACTTGGGCTTGGTGTCGAAGACCTTGTCCTGCTCCCTGGAGGAGACCACCGGCGTGATCACGCCTTCGAGACCGGCGTCCTTCAGCGCGTTCCTGGCGTCCTCCGGCGAGGAGCCGATCAGGCCGTCGGGCACGGCGATCTTCTTCGGGCCCTTGGACACCTTGAGAGCGATCGAGGCGCCCTCGTCCACCTTGGTGCCGGCGTCGGGCTCGGTACTGATGACCACGCCCTTCGGCACCTCGGCGTCGTTCTCCTCGGTGACCGTGAACTTGAGCTTGAGCGCGGTCAGCTCGGCCTCGGCGTCCTTCTGCTTCTGCGTGGCCAGCTGCGGCACGGTGACCTGCTTGGCGGCCGTGCTGCTCCCCGAGGCGAGGAACTTGTAGCCGACGAAGACGAACGCGCCGATGATCAGCAGGGGGACGAGGATCCAGGCCGCGGTCTTCGCCGCCGTGTTGCCGCCGCCACCGCCCGCGCGCCGTCTGCCGCCGCGGCTGGGCTCGCCCTCGCCGTACTCGTAGGGCGGGATGGCGCTGGTGCGCTGCGTGGCGGGGCCGGCGCCCTGCGGGGCGGCCATCGTGCGGGTGCCGGGGCCGTAGTTGGCGACCATCGTCATGGTCTGCGCCTCGACCGGCATGCCGGACATCGCGCGCTGGATGTCGGCCCGCATCTCGCCCGCGCTCTGGTAGCGCTGGGCCGGGTCCTTGGCCATCGCCTTGAGCACGATCGCGTCGGCCCACGGGGGAATCTCGGGGTCGATCTGCGACGGCGGGATGGGCTCCTCGCGCACGTGCTGGTAGGCGATCGCGACGGGGGAGTCGCCGGTGAACGGCGGCTGGCCCGTCAGCAGCTCGTACAGCACACAGCCGGTGGAGTAGATGTCGCTGCGGGCGTCGACCCGCTCGCCCCTGGCCTGCTCGGGCGAGAGGTACTGCGCTGTCCCTATCACCTGCGCGGTCTGCGTCATCGTGGCGGCCGAGTCGGCCATCGCGCGGGCGATGCCGAAGTCCATCACCTTGACGTCGCCGGCGCGGGTGATCATCACGTTGGCCGGCTTGATGTCGCGGTGCACGATGCCGCCGCGGTGGCTGTAGTCGAGCGCCCGCAGGATCCCGTCGACCAGCTCCACCGCGCGCTCGGGCAGCAACCGCCGGTCGGCCCTGAGCAGGTCGCGCAGCGTGCGCCCGTCGACGTACTCCATCACGATGTACGGCACGGGCGTGCCGTCGGTGGCGTCCTCGCCGGTGTCGTAGACGGCGACGACGGCCGGGTGGTTCAGGGACGCCGCGGACTGGGCCTCACGGCGGAAGCGGGCCTGGAAGGTGTGGTCACGCGCGAGGTCGGCGCGGAGCGTCTTGATCGCGACGATGCGGTCCAGCCGGATGTCTCGTGCGCGATACACCTCGGCCATGCCGCCGCGCCCGACGACGCCGTCGAGCTCGTAGCGACCTCCGAGTAGCCGAGGCTGAGTCATTTCCTGCACTGTCCCTTACCGTTCATCTTGGGTACCGGCCGGCTCGCGGGCCGCCAGTGTCCATCATCGACCCCGCGACGCATCACGTCTCCTCGTTCGGCGGGATGGTTTCGCCCGGATCGGGGGAGCCAGTTGGTGTCACTGTTGGCGTCGGGGTGGGGGTGGGCGTTGGTGTGGGCGTCGGGGTCGGGGTCGGGGTCGGCTTTGGCGTCTTCGTCGTCGTCGGCCGCTGCGTGGGAGTGGCCGACGTGCTTACCGTAGCTGACCGTGAGGGTACCGGCCGAGCGGTCCTCGGCGGAACCGTGGCGGGCCGGCGTGACGGTGTCTTGGTCCTGCTCGGCTTCATGGACGGAGTGCTTTCCACAGTTTGTGTGGGTTCCGTCACGTTGGGGGTTTCGCCGAGGCCGTAATTGGCGATAGCGAACGCCCCGAGCCCGACCGCCGCGGCGCACCCCGCCGTCGCGACCAGCACCGTGGTGCGCCGCCTGCGCCGCCGCACGGGCTCGGAGATCTGCGTGTGCGCGCCCCACCGCCCCGTGTCGTCCCCGTACGGGCCGCCCCCGCCGGGAGGCACCGGCGTCGGCGTGCCGCCGTACGGCTCGGCGGGCTCGATGACCGTCTCGGGCGAGCCGCCGACCGGACCCTGGCCGGTCCGCTGGTTGACGCGGAACCCGGCCGGATCGGTCAGCATGCGCAGCTCGGTGCCGGAGTCGTCGGCGCCCAGCATCGTCTGGCGCAGCGCGAGAGCCCGGTCGGCCAGCTCCCGCGCGCTCGCGGGACGCCTCGACGGCTCCTTCGACAGCAGCTCCATGACCAGGTCGCGCACCGGCGCCGGGAACGAGGCGTCCAGCGGCGGGGGAGCCGCGCTGAGGTGCTGGAGCGCGATCGCCACCTGGCTGTCGGCGTGGAAGGGCGTGCTGCCGGCCAGGCACTCGTAGGCCACCACGCCGAGCGAGTAGAGGTCGGTCGAGGGCGTCAGCGGCAGACCCTGCGCCTGCTCGGGGCTGACGTACTGGGCCGTGCCGAGAACGGTGCCCGTCTGCGTGACGGGTGCGGCCTCCATCGCGCGGGCGATGCCGAAGTCGGTGACCTTGATCGTGCCCTCGCGGGTGACCAGCAGGTTGCCCGGCTTGATGTCGCGGTGGATGATGCCCGCCGCGTGCGCCGCCTGCAGCGCCTTGGCGGTCTGGTGGATCACGTCGAGCGCCACCTCGGGGCCGAGCGCGCCGTTGCGCGCCAGGATGGCCGACAGCGACTCTCCCGGCACCAGTTCCATCACCAGGTAGGCCAGGTCGCTCTGCTCGCCGTAGTCGAAGACCTGGGCGATGCCGGGATCGGACAGGCCCGCGGTGATCCTGGCCTCGTTGCGGAAGCGGGCGAGGAAGGACGGGTCGGCCGCCACGCCGCCCCGCATGAGCTTGACGGCGACCTCGCGGCCGAGCAGTTCGTCCTTGCCGCGCCAGACCTCGCCCATGCCGCCGACGGCGATGCGCGACACCAGGAGGTAGCGCTCGCCGAGCCGGCGACTGGGGGAGGTCACTTGGCGAGCACCGCCTCCATCACGGCCTTCGCGATGGGAGCCGCGGTCTGGCCACCGGAGGCCTCGGTGCCCGCGCTGCCGGACTCGACGATGACCGCCACCGCGACCTGCGGGTCCTGGGCGGGCGCGAAGGAGATGAACCAGGCGTGCGGCGCCTTGCCCGGCGTGGTCTGCGCGGTGCCGGTCTTGCCGCCCACCTCGACGCCCGGGATCTGGGCGCGGTTGGCGGTGCCGTTGTTGACGACGCTGACCATCATCTGCCTGAGCTTGGCCGCGGTCTCGGAGCTGACCGCCTCGGACAGCTCCTCGGGCTCGGCCTCGTCGATGGTGTCGTTCTTGGCGTCGGTGATCTTCTGCACCAGGTACGGCCGCATGACCTTGCCGTCGTTGGCGATGCCGGCGGCCACCATCGCCATCTCCAGCGGCGTCATCTGGTTGCTGCGCTGGCCGATCGAGGCCTGGGCGAGCGCGGCGGCGTCCTCCTTGGGGCCGACGTCGCTCTTGGAGACCTCCATCGGGACGGACAGCGGCTCACCGACGCCGAACTTCGCGGCCTGCTCGGCCATCCGGTCGTAGCCGAGGTCCATGCCGATCTTGCCGAACGGCGTGTTGCACGAGCGCTCCAGCGCGTACACCAGTGGCACCTGGCCGCCACCACAGGCCGCGCCGCCCGAGTTGGGCAGGTCGGCGGTGGTGTTGGGCAGATCGAGGACCTGTGGGGCGGGCACGATGGTCTGCCCGTCGCGGCTGGAGTCGTCCTCGAGGAACGCCGCCGCCGTCACCACCTTGTAGGTGGAGCCGGGCGGGTAGGTGCGGTTGATCGCCCGGTTGACCAGCGGACCGTTGGTCTTGTCCTTGTCGAGCTTGTTGTAGGCGGCGAAGACCGTCCCCTTGTCGGTGCCCGACAGCACGTTCGGGTCGTAGGTGGGCAGCGACACCATGGCCAGGATCGCGCCGGTCTTCGGGTTGAGCGCGACGACCGCGCCCCGCTTGCCGCTGGCCGCCAGCGCCTCGTGGCCCGCCTTCTGCGCCTTCGGGTTGATCGTCACCTCGACGTTGGCGCCGCGCGTCGGCTCGCCGGTGAACAGGTCGATGCTCCTGCGCAGCAGCAGGTCGGGGTGGCTGGCGTCGAGGTAGCCATTGGTGGCGCGTTCGATCGCCGACTCGCTCTCCGGGGAGAAGTAGCCGGTGACGTGCGCGAAGACCTTCCCGTCCGGGTACTCACGGACGAAGCGGAAGTTGCCCTTCTTCTGCTCGACCGACTGCGCGAGGATGGTGCCGCCCGCGGTGATGCGGCCGCGCTGCACCTCGTAGCGCTCGAAGAAGTTGCGCTTGTTCCTGGCGTCGTCGTTCAGGCTCTCGGCTTTGAGGGCCTGCACGTAGTTGACGTTCAGCATGAGCAGCCCGAACATGACGAGACACGCCACGGCCGCGCGCTTGAGAGGCCCGTTCATCGCTGGAACACCTGCGTCAGTCCTTCGTCCTGGATCGCCTGGGGTGGGGGGCGTCGGGCGGCATCAGACATGCGTACCAGAAGGGCGATAAGGATCCAGTTAGCCAGCAGCGCCGAACCGCCCTGCGACATGAACGGCGTGACGAGACCCGTCAGCGGGATGAGGCCGGTGACGCCACCGACGATGATGAAGATCTGCCAGGCGAGGATGAACGAGAGGCCGCCGGCCAGCAGCTTGGAGAACGGGTCGCGGGCCGCGATCGCGGTGCGCAGGCCGCGCTCCACGATGAGCGCGTAGATGAGCAGCAGCGCCATCAGCCCGGTGAGGCCGAGTTCCTCGCCCACGGCGGTGAAGATGAAGTCGGAGAAGGCGAGCGGGATCTCCTTGGGGTGGCCCTGGCCGAGCCCCGTGCCCAGGATGCCGCCTGCGCCCAAGCCGTACAGCCCCTGCATGAGCTGGTAGCTGCCGCCGAACGGGCGGTCGTAGTACGCGGGGTTGGCGGGGTCCAGCCACACGTCGAACCGGTCGCCCACGTGGCTGAAGAGCTGGCCGGCGATGTAGGCGCCGCCGACGAACAGCAGCACGCCGATCAGCACCCATGAGGTGCGCTGCGTGGCGATGTAGAGCATCACGACGAAGCCGCCGAACAGCAGCAGGGAGGAGCCCAGGTCACGCTGCAGCACCAGGACGCCGATCGCGACGGCCCAGGTGATCAGGATGGGGCCGAGGTCGCGGGCGCGTGGCAGGTCGATGAACAGCAGCCGCCGCCCGGCCAGCGCGAGGACGTCGCGCTTGGCCACCAGGTAACCGGCGAAGAAGATCACCAGCGCCAGCTTGGCGAACTCGGCGGGCTGGATGCTGAAGCCGCCGACGCCGATCCAGATGCGGGCGCCGTTGATGGTCTTGCCGAGCCCCGGGGTGAGCGGGGAGATCAGCAGGACCAGGCCCACGAGGCCCGCGGTGTAGGTGAGACGTTGCAGGGCACGGTGGTCGCGCAGCACGATCAACGTCACGGTGAAGAGCACCACGCCGACGCCGGTCATGACGATCTGGTTGGTGGCGGACGCGCCCTCCTGCCCTGCCACCTCCAGCCGGTAGATCATCACCAGGCCGAGGCCGTTGACGAGGGTGACCAGGGGCAGGATGAGGGGGTCCGCCCACGGGGCGAACTTTGCCAGGACGAGGTAGGCGACCAGCATCAGGCCACCGAGGCTGAGGCCGTACGTCAGCATGCCGGCGGGGATGGCGCCGTCGACGGCCAGGCCGACGTTGGCGTAGGCCCCCATGACGATCGCCACGGCTCCGGCCAGCATGAACAGCTGGACGGCACGCCGCTTGGCGGGCATGGGGACGGGGGTCGCGACCACTTCGCTCACCTACTGGGACCTCGTCTTGGTCGGGGTTGATGACGGGGTGACCGAGGGCTTCGGCTCGGTGGCGTTGAGACTGAACGTCAGGCTGTTGATCTTCTCGAGGCCCTCGCCCTCGTCGGCGACCTTGATGCCGTCCTTCACCAGAGCCTGTTCGGTGGAGGACAGGTCGGAGACCTTGCGACCGGTGGGCTTGACCACCTCGAAGAACTGGATGGGGCCCACCTCCTGCTGCACTCCGCGATAAACGACCACCTCGTCGCCCCTTGCTCCGACGAAGTACTGGTCCTGAACCCATTGCCAGCCGAAGAAGCCGCCGACACCGGCGGCCACCCCGGCCACACCGAGCACGGAGACCAGCACGGGCCACACGCGACGGCGCCTGACGGCTCGCCCCGACGCCTCGGCGTCGTCGTAGTCGTCATCGTCGTCGGTGATCACCGGCTGGGGTGCGGTCGCCGCGCTCACTCGCCCCGCCGGCTCCCCGGGGGAACCCGCCCGAAGCCGGTTGGAGCCGGCCGCGCCGACCACCGCCGCCTCCGTGGGCACCTGTACGCCCTCGGTGAGATCGACCACGTCGGCTAGCACGCAGGTGATGTTGTCGGGGCCGCCGCCTCTGTTGGCCAGGTCGATGAGCTGGCGCACGACCTCCTCGGGGTCGTCGATGTTGGTGAGCGTCGCGTGCAGAGTCTCGGCGCTCACCACCCCCGACAACCCGTCGGAGCAGAGCAGGTAGCGGTCGCCGAGCTGGGCCTCACGCAGGGTGAGGTCGGGATCGACCTCGCCGCTGCCGTCGAGGGCCCGCAGCAGGATCGACCGCTGCGGGTGCGTCGCCGCCTCCTCGGGGGTGATCCGCCCGTCGTCGACCAGCTGCTGGACGAGCGTGTGGTCGTGGGTGATCTGGTAGAGCTCCCCGCGTCTGAGCAGGTAGGCGCGCGAGTCGCCGACGTGCACCAGCGCGACCTGGGTGCCGTTCCAGAGCATCGCGGTGAGAGTGGTGCCCATGCCCTTGAGGCTGGGATCCCGCCCGACCATCTCGTGGAGCTTGCGGTTCGCGTCGCGTACCGCCGCCTCGATGGCGTTGAGCAGGTCACCCCCCTGTTGGCTCTCTTCCAGAGAGGCCATTGCGGCGATGGCGACGGAACTCGCCACCTCGCCGTGTGCGTGCCCGCCCATGCCGTCGGCGACGGCGAGCAGGCGGCCGCTAGCGTACGCCGAGTCCTCGTTCCCTTCGCGGAGGAGGCCGACGTCCGAGCGGGCGGCGTAGCGGAGTGCGATGGTCATTTGCGCAATTCAATGACTGTCTTGCCGACCCGGATCGGGACACCGAGCGGCACAGGGGTCGGGCGGGTGACTTTCGAGCGGTCGAGATACGTGCCGTTGGTTGAGCCAAGATCTTCCACGATCCACTGACCGTCCTGGGGGAAGAGTCGGGCATGCCGGCTGGAAGCGTAGTCGTCGGTCACGACCAGCGTGGCGTCGTTGGCCCTGCCGATGGTGATGGGCGTCTCCGTGAGGCTGATGGTGGTGCCCTGCAGGGGGCCGCCCGTGACGACCAGCTGGCGTGGCTCCCCCTTCTTGCTCTTGGGTTTGGCGGCGGGCTTGGGGCTCGCCGCCTTGGGCCGGGGCGCGGCCGGAGCCGTACGTGAACCGAACAGGTCCGTCCGGATCACCCCGACTGCGGCAATGACGAAGAACCACAGCACCGCCAGGAAGGCGAGCCGGATCAGCAGCAGCGTGAGCTCGGACATGGACCGTTTGTCTACCTCTAATCGCGCCGGAACACCAGGGTCGTGCGCCCCAGGGTGACACGAGTGCCGTTCTGGAGCTCGATCCTGCGTACCGGCTGGCCGTTGACGAATGTGCCGTTCGTGGAGCCGAGGTCGACGAGCACGACCTGCGGACCCTCGACGCGTAGTTCCGCGTGGTGCCGGGAGACGCCTGGATCGACAAGACGAAGATCGCAGTCGGTGCCTCTCCCGAGCAAGGTCACCGGGGTGGTCAGCTCGTACGAGCGGTCGCCCTGCGGGTCGTCCTGCGTGGAGACCAGCAGTCGCGGCCGGCCGCCGAACGCCCCCGGCCGCGAGGCCGGAAGATCGCTCTTGGGCTGGCGGATCTCGTCCTGCTCGACCGTCGCTCCCCTGATGACGCCCGAGCGGATGCGGAACAGCCCGACCGCGAGGTCGGGGGCCGTCTCGAACCGGACCCGGACCGGTCCCACGAAGGAGTAGCCCTGTTCCTTGGCGTACTCCCTGGCGAGGTTGGCCAGCTCGTGGCTGATGCTGTCGGCGTAGACCTCGAGTCGCTCGGCGTCGGTCGTCGACAGCTCCACCACGAAGTCGTTGGGCACGAGCGTCCGGCCCTGAGCCACGATGGCGGCCCGCTCGTCCATCTCCCGCTGCACCGCGCTGGCGACCTCGACCGGCTGAAGGTCAGATTTGAACGCCCGCGCAAAGGCCCCCTCAACCAAGCCTTCGAGCCTTCGCTCGAAGCGCTGAAGGACTCCCACCGGGTACCTCCCCTCCTCCGTGCATATCGTCGCGGCCGCTGGGGTGCCGGTGGCTCCTGAGTCGCTCTCTTGCACCCAGCTCTTCTCTCCGCGTCTTGATGCGATCGTATCCGGGTTCGGTACCAGCGTCTGATCCGTGCTACTGTTTCTCCGCACCCACAAGGGCGGGTGGCGGAACGGCAGACGCGCACGGTTCAGGTCCGTGTGTCCGAAAGGACGTGAGGGTTCAAATCCCTCCTCGCCCACTCAGGTCCCCGATGTCATCGGTGGACCAACATTGACGAAACAGAGCCCCGGTTCGCAAGAGCCGGGGCTCGTTTTTTGGGTCACGGCCCGCGCCCGCTTGCGAAACGGTATCCGACCTCGCTTGCGAGCCACTTTCAACTCGCTTACACGACCATTTCGTGTTTTCGAATGTTTCGCTCAGAGCTGATTCATCGGGGGACCGGCCCGTCGCGATGCGGCCGGCGGACTTTGCCCTCTTGTGACACAACTGTGGCCTGGCTCCCCCGGCGCCCATGGGGCGCCGGGGGAATCCGGCTCACGCGGCTCTGGTGTCCAGCAGCTCGCCGAGCAGGTCGCTCAGGCTCACCATGCCGATGACCGACTGGTCAGCCGCGACGACCAGCCCCAGGTGCGCCCGCGCGTCCTGAAGGGCCGCCACGGCCTCGGGAACCTGGGTGACACACGGCAGGCGCGGCAGCGGCCGCGCCAGCTCCCCGGCGGCGGTCTCCGGGCGCAGTACGGCGTCGCGCGCGTGCAGCACGCCCCTGACGTCGGACCGCGTGCCGACCAGCAGCCGCAGGTGGCCGCTCTTGCCCGCGACCCGCCTGACCTCGCCGGAGTCCGCGTCGGCAGGCACCATGACGACCTGGTCGATCGAGACCATGAGCCGCTCGATGCCCTCGGCCTCCAGCCGCAGCGCCCTGGTCAGCAGGTCGTGCTCGTCGCGGTCGAGCAGCCCCATCCGGCCGGACTCGCCGACCAGCATGGCGAGCTGGCGAGGCGTCCTGGTGGTGGCGAGCTCGTCACGGGCGTGCACGCCGAACACGCGCAGGATCAGGTTGGTGAAACCGTTCAGCGCCCACAGCAGCGGGCGCATCAGCCGCGTGAAGGCGCGGAAGGGCGCCGTCAGCAGCAGCGCGGCCCTCTCGGGGTGCGTGAGCGCCCACGACTTGGGCGCCATCTCGCCGACGACCATGTGCAGGAACGTGACCAGGGCCAGCGCGATGGTCAGCGAGATCGGCACCCGCAGCCCCTCCGGCATGCCGATCCAGGCGAAGACCGGCTCCAGATAGTGCTCGATCGCGGGCTCGGTCACCATGCCCAGGCCGAGCGTGCACAGCGTGATGCCGAGCTGCGCGCCCGCCAGCATGAGCGACAGCTGCTTGCCGGCCTCGACCGCCGACTTGGCGACGAACCTGGTCAGCTTGCCGCCGCCGGAGGCGATCTCCTCCAGGCGGTGCCTGCGCGCGGAGACGAAGGCGAACTCGGCGGCCACGAACAGCGCGTTGAAGACCAGCAGCGCCGCGCTGAGCAGGAGCAGGACGAGCGGGTTCACCGGCCCACCTCCGCGGGGTGCGGGACGGGGGCCAGCCGTACCCACTCGGGGACCCTGCGCTGCAGGGACAGCACCGTGAGCTCGGCCTGCGACTCCTGGGCGTCGTCGCTGAACGGGTCGGCGTCGGCGACGAGCTCCACGGTCACCCTGTCGCCGGGCTCGGCCATCCGGCCCAGCCTGGCCAGCACCAGACCGGCCACGGTGTCGTAGTCGTCGCTCTCGGGCAGCGCGATCCCCGTGGCCCGCTCGACCTCGTCCAGCCGTAGCGTGCCGGGGACGTCCCAGACACCGCCGGGACGCTCGACCACGCCGACGGGCTCGGGGTCGTTCTCGTCGAGGAGCTCGCCGACCAGTTCCTCGGCCAGGTCTTCGACGGTCAGGACGCCGGCCAGGCCGCCGTACTCGTCGATGACGCAGGCGAGGTCGTCCTTGGCGGCGCGCATCTGCTGCAGCACGAGCGGCAGCGGCAGCGAGTCGGGCACGAGCAGCGCGGGCCGGGCGATCGCGCTGACGGGGCCGTCCTGCAGCCCCGAGGCCAGCAGCTCGCGCACGCCCGTCACGCCCACCACGTCGCCGTCGGGGCCGAGCACCGGGTAGCGCGAGTGGCCGCACTCCCTCATCGTCTCGATGAGGTCGGAGATGGTCCGGTCGCCGCGCAGCACGACCACGCGCGGCCTGGGGACCATCGCCTCCTCGGCCGTCCGGTCGCCGAACTCCAGCGCCCGCTCCAGCAGCTCCGACAGCCGCGGGGGCAGCTCACCGGCCTGGGTGGACTCGGCGATGATCCTGGACAGCTCCTCCGGGGTCGCGCCGTGCTCCACCTCCTCCACCGGCTCCACGCCGAGGCGGCGCAGCAGGCCGGTCGCCGCCGAGTCGAACAGCTTGATGAGCGGGCCCGCGACCGCCAGGTAGGCCACGGTCGAGCGGGCGAGGAACTTGGCCACCGTCTCCGGCTTGGCGATGCCGAGGTTCTTCGGGACGAGCTCGCCCAGCACCATCTGGATCACGGTCGCCACGAAGACGCCGATGGCCACGGAGAAGGCCGCCGGCAGGTCGCCGAGCAGCGGCCGGACGAGCGTGGCGATGGCGGGTTCGGCGAGGAAACCGACGAGCAGGGCCGTGACGGTGATGCCCAGCTGCGCGCCGGAGAGCATGAACGACAGGCGCGAGGTGACCTGCAGCGCCCGCTCGGCGGCCGCGTCACCGCCGCTCGCCTGCTCGCGGAGCAGGCCCCTGTCGGCGGCGACGAAGGCGAATTCCTGGGCGACGAAGTAACCGGTCGCCGCGGTGAGAAGAAAGAGGGCGAGGATGCCGAGATAGGCGCTCATTTCGAGCTCGCAGAGGGTCCCGTGCGGATGCACGGGCTAGTACTCCATGGGTCCGGAGCGGACACGATCATCCTTTCGTTCGACGTCGTCCACCAACCGTAACGATCCAGGTCGCGTCAGATGTTTCCGGAGGGACTCCGGCTCTTGTCTGAGTACTTTTCCATGGGAAAACCTTGGCGAGCACTCTGCACTGGTGAGAGCCACGAAGTACCGTCGAACCATACCGAGGGGGAGAAAACGACGTGACCGAGGACGACCGCACCAGGGCCATGCGCTCGCCAGGCGACGGCCGCCCCCTGCCCAGGCGGCAGGAAGGTCAACCCCGTTCGGGCGGCGCGCCCGCGCACCGTGTCCCCGGCGCCGAGCCCACCAGGGTGAACGAGCCGCCGTCCCCGCCCCCGCCGCCCTCCTCGTCCCGCGTGTACGGCAAGGCGCGCTCGGGCACCAGCCCCGTCCGCCCCCTGGGCAAGCCGCCGAAGGAACCCAGGGAGCCGCGCGGCCCCCGCGGCCCGCTGCTGGGCGGCCGGATCAAGGGCCGGACGATCCTGATGATCCTCGCCGCCCTGATCGCCATCCTGCTGGTGCTCGGCGTGGTCGGGTTCTTCTGGATCAACGGGCGGATCCAGGGCATCGACGGCGTCCTCGACGACTACGACGGCCGTCCCGCCGACACCCCCGGCACCAACTGGCTGCTCGTCGGCTCCGACAGCCGCGAGGGCCTGTC
The DNA here is from genome assembly GCF_053605785.1 of Nonomuraea sp. NPDC003754. Taxonomy (NCBI): domain Bacteria; kingdom Bacillati; phylum Actinomycetota; class Actinomycetes; order Streptosporangiales; family Streptosporangiaceae; genus Nonomuraea; species Nonomuraea sp. NPDC003754. Next base: position 58,998 of record NZ_JBSGJX010000031.1, on the reverse strand, counting down.
GGCGGCCCAGCGCAGGAAGCTCGCCACCGGACGCGCGGTCGGCCGGCGCACCGACTCGATGATGCTGCTGCACATCCCCGAGGGCGGCGACCGGCCCACCCTGGTCAGCCTGCCCCGCGACTCCGCGGTCAGCATTCCCGGCCACGGGCGCAACAAGCTCAACGCGGCCTTCGCCATCGGCGGCCCCCAGCTGCTGACCCGCACGGTCGAGAACGTCACCGGCATCAGGATCGACAACTACATGGAGGTCGGCTTCGCCGGTTTCGTCGGCATCGTCGACGCGGTGGGCGGCGTCGAGATCTGCGTCAAGAACGCGATCAACGACCCCAAGGCCGGGCTCAAGCTCAAGAAGGGCTGCCAGGAGATGGACGGCGGCACCGCGCTCGGCTACGTCCGCACCAGGAAGGGCGGGGCGCTGCCCGACTTCGAGCGGACCAAGCGGCAGCGGCAGTTCCTCGGCGCGGTGGTGAAGAAGGCGGCCAGCCCCGCGGTGCTGATCAACCCGTTCACCTCGATCCCGCTGGCCATCGGCGCCACGGACGCGGTGCGGGTCGACGGCTCGACCGGAGCGTTCGACCTGCTGTCGCTCGGGCTCGCGATGGGCGGCGACCCGATCACGACGGTGGTGCCGTTCGGCGGCAACGAGAACGTCGCGGGCGGGGCCGCGGTCAAGTGGGACACCACGCGGGCCACCCAGCTGTTCGAGGCGCTGAAGGCGGACCAGCCGGTTCCCAAGGACGCGCTGGACAAGGGCTGACCCCGGGGCCGGTGCGCCCGCCGTCGTGACCACCCCGGTGGGGAGGGGCGGTACCCCTCCCCGAGCCGGGGCCTTTCCGGGCCGGTCGCGGGCCTTCGTAGGTCGGCCGGGGTCTTCCTGAGCCGGTCGCGGGCTTTCTGGGCCGGTTGGGATGGCGGGTGCCTTGCCCTGAGTCAGCCTGTGGAGCCGCCCGCTGCGGCGCCGATGGCGGCGCTGGTGGCGGCGATCATGATGGCCGCGTTGATGTCGGCGATGGTCTTGGCGACCGCCTCGCCGGCCCACTCGCCGTCGGTGATCTGCTTGATCCGTTCCTTGCTCGCCCCGGGGAAGGCCTTGCGGTCGAGCTTGCACGCGTGCATGACCGCGATCAGCACCGCCGTACGGGGCTCCGGGTCCGCGCCGGCAAGCGCGTTCGCCACCCGCTCGCGAACCTCGGCCTCCACCCCGCCGTCGGCCTCCGGCCAGCGCGTCGTGGGGAAGATGCCGAGCACCTTGCCCCGCTCCTGGGACAGCACGCCGGCGTCGGCGAGCTTGGTCAGCAGGCGGGTCTTCAGCTTGCTGGTGCCGATCTTGGAGACCCACCAGGCGGGCTTGCGCTCCTTGCCGTCCTCCGCGATACGGGTCAGCGCGGCGTCGAGGTCCGGGTCGCCGGTGCCGGTGGGGTCCTTGACGGCGACCGTCTTCTTCGACAGCTCGATCCGGTCCTGGACGGCCAGCTCGGCGAGGACGGCACCGCCCAGCGCAGCGCCCAGTTCCGCGGAGCCGATCAGCTGCCTGCCGTCCTCCTCGCTGTGGGCGAGCAACAGGACCTCTTCGGCGATGGTGACACTCATATCCTCAAATTACGCCGTAAGGGGTCCGTAAGCGTCGTCAGGCGTGGGGCGTGGTCAGGTGGACCCATGAAGAAGCTCCTCCGCCATCCGCTGACCTGGATCGCCGTGGCGGTGGTCCTCGGGGTCGCGATGTACCTGTTCCAGCCGTGGCGGCTCTTCACCACCGTCGAGGTGGACGAGCCGTTCCCGGAGGCGGCCGTCACGTCCTCGGCGCCGCCCTCGCAGGACCGGCCGTCCCCGGACCGGTCCTCCCCGGACCGGTCCTCCCCGGGCAGGCCGAGCCCTGGGGCGGGTGGTGTCCCGGCGGCGACGGCTGCGGCAACCACCATCCTCATGTCCGGAAATTTCGTGACCCATGAGCACAAGACGTCGGGTGTCGCCAAGGTGCTCAGGCTGCCCGACGGCAGCCGCGTGCTGCGCATCGAGCGCCTGGCCACCTCCGACGGCCCCGACCTGCGCGTATGGCTGAGCGACCAGCCGGTCACCGACTCCTGGCACAACTTCGACGACGGCAGGTACGTGGAGCTCGGCCATCTCAAGGGGAACAAGGGCAACGCCAACTACGCCATCCCCGCCGACACCGACCTCGGCAGCCTGACCAGCGTGTCGATCTGGTGCAAGCGGTTCAGCGTGTCGTTCGGCGCCGCCGCTCTCACCACGGAAAACCGGTAACTTGCCGCATATGTCGATTTCTGCGGAACTGCACGCCATCGGCCGGCCCCTGCTCGACGCGCAACTCGCGCACCCCACCGTCGTGGGCATCGGCAGAGGAGACCTCGAGGAGAAGGTCTTCAGGTCGTGGCTCGAGCAGGACTGGCTGTTCCTGCACGACTACGTGCGCGTGTTCGCCCGGCTGGCGTGGCAGGCGCCCGCCGCCCACCTGGGCGACCTGGTCGACCTCGCGCACACCACGTACCACGACGAGCTCTCGCTGCACCGGTCGCTGTCGGCGTCGTTCGACGCGGACCTGGACGGCGCGCGGAAGGGCCCGGCCTGCGCCGCCTACACCGCCTTCCTGCTGGAGTCGGCGGCCGACTACGCCGAGGGCCTGGCTGCGCTGTACCCGTGCATGTGGGGATACTCCACCCTCGGCCGGATCCTCGCCGAGAACAAGCCGGAGGAGCCCCGCTACCGCGCCTGGGTTGACACCTACGCCGACCCCGGGTTCGCCGCGCTGACCGAGCGCATCGCCGGGATGATCGACGAGGCCGCACCCGACCTCGGCAGGGCGAAGGAACTGTTCACCGAGGGCATGCGGCACGAGCTGGCCTTCTGGGACGTCCCCTGACCCCGGGCCCCGCCGTCCGGGATCGTGGGGGTCAGGAACCCGCCGCTTCCGTCGGGGAGCGGGGTCGTGGGGCATGGGATGGCCGCTTCCGGTCGAGGTCGCGGAGTGCGGGTCGGCCGCTTCCGCTCGGGGCGCGGCGCGCGGGTCGGGCACTTCCGCTCGGGGTCGCGGCGCGCGGGTCGGGCATTTCCGCTCGGGGTCGCGGCGCGCGGGTCGGGCATTTCCGCTTGGGGCGCGGAGTATGGGGCGGGCGCTTCCGCTCGGGGCGCGGCGCGAGTCGGCCGTCTCCGCTCGGGATGGTGGGCGTTGGATGGTCACTTCCGCTCGGGAGCGAGGGCGGCCGCCGAGGGGATGCGGCACGAGCTGACCTTTTCCCTGACGCGGCCCCGGCTCGTCCGAGGGCGCTCGCCGGGGGTGCGCTCTAGTCTGGAGGCATGCCGGAACTTCCCGAAGTGGAGTCGCTGGCCGGCTTCCTGCGCGAGCAGGCGGTCGGCCGCACGATCCTGGCCGTCGACGTGGTCGCCTTCCAGGCGCTCAAGACCTTCGACCCGCCCGTCACCGCGCTCGGCGGGCTGACGGTGACCGGCGTGGCGAGGCACGGCAAGTTCCTCGACCTCGACTGCGACGGCCTCCACCTGGTCACCCACCTGTCGAGGGCGGGGTGGCTGCGCTGGCGCGCCGACCTGTCGGGCGCCAAACCCGTGCGTCCGGGCAAGGGCCCGCTCGCGGTCCGGGTACGGCTGGCGCCCGACGACGACGGCCTGGCGCCCGGCTTCGAGCTGACCGAGGCAGGCACCCAGAAACGTCTGGCCGTCTACGTCGTCAAGGACCCGATGGAGGTGCCCGGCATCGCCTCGCTCGGGCCCGACCCGCTGGTCCCCGAGTTCACCGTCCAGGCGCTGAAGGAGATCGTGGGCGGCAACCGTACCCAGATCAAGGGCCTGCTGAGGGACCAGAAGATCATCGCGGGCATCGGCAACGCCTACTCCGACGAGGTGCTGCACGCGGCCCGGATGTCACCCTTCAAGATCGCGGCCACGCTGACCGACGCGCAGATCGCCGACCTGCACGAGGCGATCGTCACCACGCTGCGGGATGCGGTGGAGCGCGCCCACGGCCTGGCGGCCAAAGACCTGAAGGCGGAGAAGAAGTCGGGGCTGCGCGTCCACAACAGGACGGGGCAGCCGTGCGAGGTGTGCGGCGACACCATCCGCGAGGTGTCGTTCGCCGACTCCTCGCTGCAGTACTGCCCGACCTGTCAGACCGAGGGCAAGATCCTTGCCGACCGGCGGATGTCGAAGCTGCTCAAGTAGACGGCGTCAGGCGACGAACATCACACAGGCGACGTCTAGCGGCGGACGTCACCTGGCGGCGTCAGGCGACGGACGTCACACAGGGGCGTCCAGCGACGGACGTCACACAGGCGGTGTCGAGCGGCGGACGTCACCTGGCGGCGTCCAGCGGCGGATGTCGCGTAGGTGGCGTCAGGCGACGAACGGCGGCCGGCCGCTCTCGCTGACCAGGGGCTTGCCCGCCAGCTCCCACGACTGCATGCCGCCGCCGACGTTGACCGCGTCGCGGCCGATGTGGTTGAGCCACGCGGCGGCGTGCGCGGACCGACCGCCGACCCTGCACACCACGTAGACGGGGCCGGAGGGGAGCTCGTCGACGCGGGCCTGCAGCTCGCCGAGTGGAATGTGGGTGGCGTCGGGGGCGTGGCCCGCCGTCCACTCCTCGGGCTCGCGGACGTCGAGCAGGAAGGCTCCGGCGGGCACGTCGGTGACGTCGATTTCGGGAACGGTCATGTCCCCATTCTCGCGGACCCGCCCCACCACAACCTCCCGGAACTGCGAAGAAAGCGCGGGCCGGGGTTTCTCGGGGGCCAGTGCGGGCGTGCGGTCGCGGTTGTAGGGGGGCGTGGGCAGGGTCTTCCGGGGTGGCTGGGGAGGCGCGGGCCGGGGTTTCTTGGGGAGGCCGGTACTGGCGTGCGGTCGCGGTTGTAGGGGGGCGTGGGCAGGGTCTTCCTGGGTGGCCGGGGGGCCGGTTCGGTGGTGTGGGCGGGTGGTCGGGGTTTCTCCGGGAGGGCCGGTTCGGTGGTGTGGGCTTGCGGGAGGGGTGGGGAGGCGGGTAGGGGGTGGTTGCCAAAAAGGAACGAGATGTAATAATTCGCCTCAAACCAGTAACCGCGGGAGCTCGGGCATGGCCGGGCTGAGAGGGCGACCCCCAGGCGTCGCCGACCGCATGAACCTGTCCGGGTAATGCCGGCGTAGGGAGCGTGCGATGACGCATGTCGTCGATCCGAAGCATGCCGAAGTACCGCTGACCCTCGACCAGGCCCCGCCCAGAACCCTCGGCGTCCTCGACCAGGGCGCCTTCTGGGCCAACCTCGGGGTCAGCCTCCTGGGTTTTTCCTTCGCCCTCTTCCTCATCAACCCTCTCCTCGACGACAACCCGCTGACGATGACCGCCGCGGTCACCGCCACCGTCGTGGGAAGTCTCATCGGCACCGCCATGGTGGGCCTCGCGGCCATCCCCGGCGCCCAGACGGGACAGCCGGCGATGGTGCTGCTCAGAGGCCTGTTCGGGGCGAGGCTGTCCTACGTCCCCACGGTGCTCAACATCATCCAGATGCTCGGGTGGGGTGCCTTCGAGCTGTGGGTCATCGCCATGGGCGCCCAGGCGATCGTCGGCGACGCCGTGCCGTACGCGGTCTGGGTGATCGTGGCGGGCGTGATCACCACCGGGCTGACGATCTACCCGCTCGGTGCGATCAGGCTCATCAGGCGGGTCGTCACGATCGGCGTGATCGTCTCGACCGTCTGGTTCGCGGTCGCGCTCCTGCAGCGGGCTCCAGCGCCGGCCGGCGGCTCGTGGGACGCCTTCGCCCCCGCCGTCGACTTCGTGATCGCGCTGTCGGTCTCGTGGGTACCGCTGGCCGCCGACTTCGCCCGGCACTCGCGCCGCAGCTCGGCCGCCTTCACCGGCGTGGTGGGCGGTTACACGATCGCCCAGGTGGCGTGCCTGGCCATCGGCGTCTACGCGGTCGCGATCGCCGGCCATGACGCCGTGCTGAACGACCCGACGGCGGTCTTCGGCCCGTTCGTCGCCGCGCCGCTGGGCGCGCTGTTCTTCGGCATCCTGGTGCTGCGCGAGACCGACCAGTCGTTCGCGAACGTCTACTCCACGGCCATGTCGCTGCAGAACCTCATGCCGCGCGTCGACCGGCGGGTCTTCTCGGTGGCCCTCGGCGTCGTGACGATCGGCGTGGCGCTCCTCGTCGACGTCAACTCCTACAGCGCCTTCCTCAGCATCATCGGCGCCGTCTTCGTGCCGATGCTGGGCGTGCTCGTCGTCGACTACTTCCTGCTCGGCAGCGGCAGGACCTGGAACACCAGCGAGCGCGCCCCCTCCCGCTGGATCATGACGGTCCCGTGGGCGCTCGGGTTCTGCGCGTGGTGGCTGCTGGCCGCCCCGTCCACGATCCCGTGGTGGGCCGCGATCTGGGACGGCGCCCGCGCGGCGCTCGGCTTCACCCGCCAGCCGTGGATGAGCGCGGCGCTGGGCGCCTTCCTGGTCGCCGGACTGGTCACGCTGCTGGTCGGCCGGCTCGGCGGCGCGGTACGGCGGCGCCGCTAGCCTTCGACGCGCAGCAGGCGTTCGAGCGCGGTGGGCCCGCCGGGGTAGCTCTCGCGATCGGCGACCCGGTGGCAGGGCACGATCACGCACACCGGGTTGCCGTTGAGCGCGTTGCTCACCGCGCGCAGCGCCTGCGGCCGTCCGATGCGGGCCGCCAGGTCGCCGGTGGTCGTGGCGGTGCCGTACGGCACCGCCATGGTCATCTGCAGCAGGGTGCGCGCGAACGGCGTGGCCAGCTGCAGGTCGACGGAGACGGTGAAGGCACGCAGGCGCCTGGAGAAGTAGGCGTCGAGCTCGCGCCGCACCGGGTCGAGACGGCGCGGGTCGGGCCCGACGAGCCCGCCGACGGCCCGCGAGATCCGCTCGAAGACGGCGTGCTCGTCGTCGAAGCTGCAGGCGACCACGCCCTTGCCGGTCACCGCGAGCACCAGCCTGCCCACGGCACCGTCGTAGGTGCCGATGGCGACCTCCGGCGGTCGCTCGGGCCGGTAGGTGGGTGAGGTGACCCTCAACAGGGCATCGAGGTCGCCAGCCGACATAGCCCGCAGCGTATCGGACGGATCAGGCCACGGAGCGAGGCCGCCACCGGCACTATGGAAAGGTGGGTGACGAGGAGATCACCGCGGCCGTACTCTCCAGCGCCCCCAACGCGGTCGTCGTGCTCGACAGAGACCAGGCCGTGCTGGCCTGGAACCCTGCGGCGGAGCGGTTGTTCGGGTGGAGTTTCGAGGAACTGGTCGGGCGGCGCGCGCCGATCGTTCCCGGCGAGCTGACCGCCGAGCACAACGCGGTGCTGGAGCGGGTTCGCACGGGCGGCCAGGTCTCGTTGCGCACCAGGCGCTTCCGCAAGGACGGCACGCTGCTCGACGTGCGGGTCGACACGAGCGCGCTCCTGCAGGGCAACGCGGTGATCGGCTACGTGCACGTCCACCACCCGACCGGCGACGACGTCGCCGCGCACGACCGGTCGGCGCGCAGGGCCATGCTGGTGCGCCGGCTCACCGACGTGGTCGGCGACATCAACGCCGAGCTGGAGCTGCCGGCCGTGCTGGACCGGATCGCGGCCAGCCTCACCGAGCTGACGGGAGCCGACGCGGGCGGGTTCGTGCTGATCGAGAAGGAGCGGCTGCGGCTGGTCAGCGCCTACCAGCTGCCCGAGACGCTCAGGGACGCCACCGCGGACCTGCGCAGCAGCCTGGTGGGCAAGCTGCTGCGCACCGGCAGGACCGTGATGCTGGAGTCGCAGGGGCTCGACGACCTGGTGTGGGCGGAATTACCCGGCCTGCACACGATCGCGCTCGGCCTGGCCGCCGTGGGCGGGCGCCCGTACGGGGCGCTCTACGCGTTGTTCGCCGAGCGAAAACCGGGGCCGCTCGAGCTGGAGCTGCTCGAGTTGCTGGCGGGACATGCGGGCATCGCCGTCGGCAACGCGGAGGCCTACCAGGAGGTGCTGCGGCAGCGGGCGCACGAGCGCGCGGTCTTCGACGCCAGCGCCGACGGCATCGCGGTGCTGGACGGGCAGGGGCGGGTCCTGCGGTGGAACCCCGCGGCCGGCGAGCTCACCGGCGTGGCCGCCGACGAGGCGATCGGCAGGCCGCCGCCGTTCCCGCTGCCCGAGCCGGGCCGGAAGCTGACCTTCCAGCTCGAGTCGGGCCGCTGGCTCGACGTGGTCAGCGCGAAGATCGAGGAGACCGGCGAGATGGTGATCGACTTCCGCGACATCACCGCCGCCAAGGAACTGGAGGAGGCCAAGGACCTGTTCCTGGCCACCACCAGCCACGAGCTGCGCACCCCGATCACGATCGTGCGGGGCTTCGCCAGCACGCTCGACTCCCGGTGGGACAAGCTGACCGACCCCGAACGGCGCTCCGCCGTCCACACCATCGCCGAGCGGGCCAGGTCGCTCGGCCAGCTGATGGACCACCTGCTGCTGGGCGCCCGCGCGGGAGCGGAGGAGCTCAAGGTCCGCATCGAGACCTTCAGCGTCGCCGAGCGCATCCGCGCGGCCACGCTCGGGCTGCCGGTGCTGTCCGACGCGCACAGGGTGGAGGTGGTCGTCCCCGAGGGGCTGCCCGACGTCAGGGGCGACGCCCTGGCCACCGACATCGTGCTCGGCCAGCTCCTGGAGAACGCCTTCAAGTACTCACCCGACGGCGGGCTGATCCGCGTCGCGGCGTGGGCGGAGGACGGGCGGGTGGTCGTGGTCGTCGACGACGAGGGCGTCGGCATCGCCCCCGCCGACCGTGACCGAATCTTTGAGAGGTTCGTGCAGGCCGACAGCGGTGACCGGCGCAGATTCGGCGGCGTGGGGCTCGGCCTGTACATCGTGCGAAGCCTGGCCAGGGCGCAAGGGGGCGAGGTCACGGCCCATCCGCGACCCGTCGGAGGCACCCGGATGAGGCTCGTTCTCACTATCGCGCCCGACACACCGAGGCGGTAACGAGCCGGTCACGGATGCCCTGATCTATCGTCCAATGTGTACAAGCCGTGATCGAGACGCGGTTTCTGGGACCGGGTAACGGGGCATTTCGGTCGTACCGGGGGGGTTTCCCTGGGGGGAACTGGGAGCGGGGAGGTGGGTGTGTCGAGCGTCGTGATGTTGCCGTACGCACTGTCCAGCGTCGCCGTCGCACGCCAGCGCCTCTGCACTGACCTGCAAGAGTGGGGGGTCTACGCCGCCGCGATCGATGACGCGGTCCTGGTGGTGAGCGAGCTGCTGAGCAACGCGCTACGGCACGCGCGACCGCTGACCTCCGGCATGGTCAGGGTGGCGTGGCTGTGGAGTGACGATCATGTCGAGGTGGCGGTGAGTGACGGAGGTGCCGCGACCGAGCCGCGCGCGGGCCGTCCGACGCTGTCGTCGCTCGGCGGGCGCGGGCTCGGAATCGTGGAGTACGTCGCGGAGAGCTGGGGGGTGCGACACGAGGGGGAGACGACCACGGTATGGGCCGTGCTCCCTGCCCCGAACGTCGCCAACGGTCAGGTCGCCGCGTTGAAGGAAGCCGGGTAGAGCAGCCGGCGCTCGGCCGCCGTCCAGGCCGTCGAGACCAGCAGGTAGATCCCGGTGGCCAGGGGCAGGAAGGCCGCGGCGAGCACGGTGCCGAACGGCAGCAGCTTCAGGATCCTGAACTGGCCGGCCTCCATGCGGCGGGAGGTGTACCACGCGATCAGCGCGATCAGCGCGATGATCGCCACGAAGGCCAGCGCGGGCGCGCTGACCAGGCCGTACTGCGCGACCACCGTCGCGAGGTGCTGCCCGAGCAGGTCGGTGCCGACCAGCGGGTGGGTGGCGACCTGGTACATCAGCCACAGGAACGGCAGCTGCGCGAAGGCCGGCCCGATGCCGGCGAACGCCGACGTGCCTTCCTTGGCGTACAGGGCGTTGACCTCCTTGCTGAGCCGCTCGGGGTCGCGGCCGTACCGCTCCTGCAGCTTCTTCAGCTCGGGGGCGAGTCTCTGCCGCACCTTGGCGGCCCTGGCCTGGCGCACGCTGAGCGGCAGCAGCAGCAGCCGTACGGCCAGCGTGAACAGCACGATCACCAGCGCGGTGTTACCGCCGAACCCGGTGATGAACATGACGAAAGAATCGATCACCACAACTCCTCGGAGAAAGAAAAGGTTCTTCGTTCACGAGAAGTGCGGTGACGGAGCTCTCGGCCGCGGTCTGCCCGCCGCGTCAGGGTCGCGCTGGCGAAGGAACGCCGTCCTCCTGGCGTAGGTCAGCGGGAAGCTCGGCGTGCCGCCCCGCTGGGCCAGGAGCACGCCGACGGCCCAGGCCGCCAGCAGGAGGAGGAGCAGGCCGGCGATCAGCATGAGACCGGCCGGGTCCGCCAGCGCGAGGCTGAACACCTAGCGGGCCGTCCTGCCCACCAGGGCGACGGCGACGAAGACCACGAGCGCGATCACGCCGATGATCAGCGCGAGCTTCACCAGGCCCACGAGCATGGGCAGGATGAAGGCGACGAGCACCCACAGCGCCAGCGCGACGCCGACGACGAGCATGACCAATCGACCCATACGCATACCGTACGCCCGGGACCATGCTTTCGCGCGGGAATTAGCCGTACCGTGACGGTGTGAGCACTCGCATCCTCGTGGTCGACGACGACCCGACCGTCGCCGAGGTCGTGGCCCGCTATCTCGAGCGTGACGGCCACCGGGTCGAGTGCGTCGGCGACGGCGCGGAGGCTCTGCGGCGCGCGCTCGCCGAACCGCCCGACCTCATGGTGCTCGACCTGATGCTGCCCAAGGTCGACGGCCTGCACGTGTGCAGGAAGCTGCGGGAGCGCTGGCCGGTTCCGGTGATCATGCTGACCGCGCTCGGCGAGGAGATCGACCGCGTGGTGGGCCTGGAGACCGGCGCCGACGACTACGTGACCAAGCCGTTCAGCCCGCGCGAGCTGGCGCTGCGGGTGCGGTCGGTGCTGCGCAGGGCCCAGGGCGCCGCCGTCACCGGCGGTACGGGGGTGCTGCGCGACGGCGACCTGGTCGTGGACGTGGGCGCGCACGAGGTACGGCTCGGCGGCGAGCCGGTCATGCTGACCTCGCGGGAGTTCGAGCTGCTGGCCTACCTGATGCGCAACCCGCGCCAGGCCTTCAGCAGGGCCGCGCTGCTCGACCAGGTGTGGGGGTGGTCGTTCGGCGACTCGTCGACGGTGACCGTCCATGTGCGGCGGCTGCGGGAGAAGGTCGAGCCCGACCCGACCGCTCCGCGAAGGATCGTCACCGTGTGGGGCGTCGGCTACAGATACGAGCCATTGTCATGACTTTTCTGGAAATAGTGGCTGTGACGGCCGGGCTCGGGATGGTCGTGGCGGGTGCCGGTCTCGCCCTGATGCGGTGCCTGCGCACCCGGTCCATCGGCGTCATGCTGGCCGTCGTCGCGGTGGTCGCGGTCGTGGCCACGCTCGCCGGCGTCACCGCCATCACGCTCAAGATGATCATCGACGGCTCGGCCAGGGACCTGGTGCTGTCCGTGGTGGCCGTCGGCGGCCTCGTCGGACTCGGCGTGGCCTTCGCCCTGGCACGGCAGGTGGTGGGGGCGAGCCGGCGCCTCGCCGCCGCGGTGCGGGAGCCGTCCTTCGTCGTGCCCGCGGGTCTGCCGGCCGAGCTGCGGGACATCGCCCAGGCCCTGGAGGAGTCCTACGCCAGGGAGCGCGCCCTGGAGGGGGCGCGCAGGGAACTGGTGGCGTGGGTCAGCCACGACCTCCGCACGCCGCTGGCGGGCATGCGAGCCATGGCCGAGGCGCTGGAGGACGGCGTCGGCGACCCCCACCGGTACCCGACCCAGATCAGGGTGGAGGTCGAACGGCTCTCCTCGATGGTCGACGACCTGTTCGAGCTGTCGCGCATCCACGCGGGCGCGCTCCGGCTGCACCGGACCAGGATCGGGCTCGGCGACCTGGTGGCGGACACGGTCGCCGGGGTCGAGGCACTCGCCGTGCGCAAGGGCGTGAAGGTGCGGACGGAGTGCGGGATCGTGCCCGTGAGCGCCGACGCGGCGGCGCTGGGAAGGGCGCTGCGCAACCTCGTCGAGAACGCGATCAGGCACACGCCCGCCGGTGGCGAGGTGGTGGTCGGCGCCGCGGTGGAGGAAGGGGCGGCGACGCTCACCGTCGCCGACGCGTGCGGAGGGATCCCCGAGGAGGATCTGGAGCGGGTGTTCGAGGTGGCGTTCATGGGCGAGAAGGCGCGCACCCCGACGCGGGAGGGCGGCGCGGGTCTCGGCCTGGCGATCACCCAGGGCATCGTGGCCGCGCACGACGGCCACGTGACCGTGGCGAACGAGGGGCCGGGCTGCCGCTTCGACATCCGGCTGCCGCTGTAGACCGTGCGCCGGTCTCGGGAACGCCCCCGTGCGGTTCCCGAGGTCAGCTCGCGGCGGCCAGGTCGCGGAGGGTGTGCAGCTGGCGGCGCATCATCGCCAGGTCACCCCAGGCCAGCAGGGGTCGCAGGACGGCGTGGCGCCCCAGTCCCGCGTTCGGCACGGCCAGTTTGACGACCAGCCGCGACTGCCCCGGCCGGTGTTCCCGCACCGTGTAGCTGACGGCGAGCCTGCCGTACACGGCCGCCGCCCGTGCGTCGGATATCCGCAGGGTCAGGTGCCGGTCGGGCGCGAAGTCGACCAGCTCGAAGATCGACATGACACGCTGGCCCCGTTCCAGACGCTCGACCCCGGGAGTGAGCTTCCGGGGGCTGCGCCGTCCCGCGTTGTCCAGGATGTCGTAGCTGTAGGGCGCCACCTTCAACTGGCACAGCCAGCGGAACACCGTTGCCGCGGCGGCCGGGATGCTGACCGCGCGGAACCAGCCCTCGAACGGCTCCTCGACGAACCTGTCGCACGCGTAGGGCTCGGCCATCTCGCCGGCGCTGGCCCCCCACACCCTCGGAACTCTCATGTTTTAGAGACTAGCCTCTAAAAAGGCTGCCGGTGTGGGTTTCGGGGTGTTCGTCGAGAATGTTGCCTTTCGCCGGAGTTTTGGAAGGGATGTCATGGCGCGGGTCACGGCTGTCGCGGTCTTCGCCGCCTTCGCCGCGGTTTACGTGGCGGCGACGCCGTACGGCGTGCTGGCCGCGTTACCCGCCTTCCTGCTGCAGCTGCCGCGCCGCCGTACCTGGTGGCTGGTGGGGGCGCAGGCGGTGGTGTGCTTCGCGGGTGTGCTCGCGCTGGGCCTGTCGGTGGGGCTGCTCGGGTTCCTGGGCGGCTCCCTGCTGCTGACCCGGCTACGGCTGCTGGCCCCACTGGTCGTCGTGATCGCCGCCTGGGTCGGCACGCTGGACGCGACCATCAGCGCGGCGCTCATCTCGCTGGTGATCTTCGGGCTGACCCGCCTGACCGAGCGGGTCGGCGAGATGCAGGCCGCCCGGCTCGCGCTGGCCGCCGCGGCGGTGGCCGAGGAGCGGCTGCGGATCGCCGCCGAGCTGAACACCGGGCTCGGCGCCGGGCTGGCCGCGATCGCCGACGGCTGCCGCCGGACGCTGGCGGCCCCGGAAAAGGCGGGCGAACTGCTCGGCGAGGTGGTCACGACCGCCCGCACGGCCCTGGCGGACGCGCGCTCGGCGGCGGCCGGCTACCGCGCCACCTCGCTGACGCCCGAGCTCACCACGGCCAAGGCGATGCTCTCGACCGCCGGCATCCGGTTCGAGGTGCGCGCCGCCCACCCGGAACCGCTGGGCCCCGCGGGGGCGCTGCTGGCCGCGGTCCTGCGCGAGGCGGTGACCGAGGTGATCGAGACCGGGTCGGAGTGCCTGATCGAGACGATGGCCGACGGCCAGACGGTGCGCCTGCGCGTCACCGGCGACGGGGCCCGCACCGCCGACGACCGTTTCCTGGGCGAGCTCCCGTCCGGCTTCGCCGACGCGGGCGGCTCGCTCACCACCGGCCTGACGCCCCAGGGCCGGCTGGTCGTGGAGGCCGCGCTCCCGCTGCCCGCCGTCCGGCCGGACACCACCGCCGGACGGCACGCCCACCGGTTCGCGGTCGCGCTGCTGGCCACCGTACTGACCGGGTTCAGCGTCAAGGCCCTGCTGCAGCTCCCGGCGGCCCAGTTGCCCGCGGCCGCCGTCCTCCTCGGCGTGATCGGGTACCTGCAGGTGCGCTCCACCCGCGGCCGCCACATGGTGGCGCTGGCCGTCATGGCCGTGCTCGCCTTCGCGCCGATCGCGTTCTTCGGCATGGTCTGGCTGGGCGTCGCGGGGTTCCTCGCCGGGCCGCTGCTGCTGGCCTTCCGCTGGTCGCTCGCCTGGCCCCTGGTCGCCCTCGTCATCGGGGCCGTCGCGGCCATCGGCGTACGGCTCGGCCTGCCGGTGCCGGTGACGGTCAACTACGCGGTCAGCACGCTGGTCACCGGACTGGTCGTGTACGGCCTGCTCCGCCTGGCCCAGGTGGTCAGGGAGCTGGAGGAGGCCAAGGCGGACCTGGCCCGCTCCGCGGTGGTGGAGGAGCGCCTGCGCGCCGCCCGCGACCTGCACGACCTGCTCGGCCACAGCCTGGCCGCCATCCTGCTCACCTGCGAGCTGGCCCGGCGCCTGGCCGACCCCGCCGCGCAGCTGCGGCAGATCCTGGAGATGACGGAACAGGCCGAGGCGGACCTGCGGGCGGTCTCCGGTGAGCACCGCGTCCTCTCCCTCGCCCAGGAGGCAGGCTCGGCCCGGTCGGTGCTCAAGGCGGCAGGCATCGAGGCGCACGTGGAGCTGGGGCACGACGAGCTGACCGCGGAGGCCGACACCGCGCTGAGCGCCGTCCTGCGGGAGGCGGTGACCAACGTCCTGCGGCACAGCGCGGCCCGCCAGGTCGAGATCGTGACCTCGGCGTCAGGCGACGAGGTGCTGCTCAGCGTGCGCAACGACGGGGCGCAGCGCTCCAGGACGCGGCGCGGGTCGTCGGGCATCGGCAACCTGACCACCCGGCTGGCCGTGCTCTCCGGCGCCCTGACCACCTCGGTAGAGGACGGCTGGTTCGAGCTCAGATCCAGCCTGCCTCGCTAGCGACGCGCACCGCGTCGGTCCGGTTGCGGGCGTTCAGCTTGGCGACGATCGTGGTGAGGTAGTTGCGCACCGTTCCCGCGCTCAGGAACAGCCGGGAGGCGATCTCCGTGGCCTGGGCGCCCCCGGCGAGCAGCCTGAGCACCTCCACCTCTCGCTCGGTGAGCGGGTTGTCGGCCAGGTCCCAGGCGGTCACGGCGAGCGAGGGGTCGAGCACCCGCTCCCCTGAGGCCACCTTGCGGATGGCCGCCACCAGTTCCTCGGGCGGCGCGGTCTTCAGCAGGAACCCGTCCACCTGCGCGGCCAGCGCCCGGCGCAGGTGGCCGGGCTTGCCGTACGCGGTCAGCATCAGGGCGCGGCACCCGGGCAGTTCGGCGCGCAGCTTCGCGGCGGCGGCCAGGCCGTCCAGGGTGCCGGGCATGTCGATGTCGAGGACCGCCACGTCGGGCCGGTGGACCCGGGCGGAGTCCAGGGCGGCGTCGCCGGACGCGACGGCGTCGACGATCTCCAGGTCGTCCTCCAGCGCGAGGAGGGTCGCCAGCGCGCTGCGGATGACGTGCTGATCTTCCGCGAGAAGCACTCGAATCACGAGAAATGTCTACCAGTGTCCGGATCATGATGTCGTCATGTCGAGGTCGTGACGGCGTCTCTGGTTGGCGAAGGCGCAGCTCAGCAGAGTGGAAGCCATGACGGACGTGGTGAGACTCGAGAACGTGAGCAAGGTCTACGGCAGGGGCCAGAGCGCGGTCGCCGCCCTGCGCGAGGTGACGGTGTCCATCCCGCGGGGCAGCTTCACCGCCGTGATGGGCCCCTCCGGCTCGGGCAAGAGCACCTTCCTGCACTGCGCGGCCGGGCTGGACGTGCCCAGCTCGGGTTCGGTACGGCTCGGCGGCACCGAGCTGTCGGGCATGGGGGAGAAGGAGCTGACGGAGCTGCGCAGGCAGCGGGTCGGTTTCGTGTTCCAGATGTTCAACCTGGTCTCCTCGCTGAACGTGATGGAGAACGTCACGCTGCCGCTGCGCCTGGCCGGGGTGAAGGAGGACCGCGCCTGGGTGGCCGAGATCCTGAAGCGTGTCGGGCTGGAGGGCCGCGCCAAGCACCGGCCCAGCGAGCTGTCCGGCGGCCAGCAGCAGCGGGTGGCGATCGCCCGCGCGCTGGCGACCCGGCCGGAGGTGGTCTTCGGCGACGAGCCGACCGGCGCGCTGGACACCATGACCGCCCGTGACGTGCTCCGCCTGCTGCGCGAAGTGGTCTCCACGATGGGCCAGACCGTCGTGATGGTCACCCACGACCCGGTGGCGGCCTCGTACGCCGACACCGTGCTCTTCCTCGCCGACGGCCGGATCGTCGACACCATGGCGGCGCCGACCGCCGACAAGGTCGCCGCCCGCATGACGCACCTGGGGGCGTGGGTCTGATGATGTCCTTCGCGCTGAAGTCGCTGCGGCACCGCAAGGCCGCCTTCGCCGGGGCGTTCCTGGCCCTGTTCTGCGCCGCCGCGCTGGTCTGCGCCTGCGGCATGCTGCTGGAGACCGGGCTGCGCGGGAAGGTGGCCACCGAGAGGTGGGCGGGCACCCCGCTGGTCGTCGCCGGTGACCAGTTCGTCCGCGAGACCGTCGACAAGGGCGACGGCGAGACCAAGGAGAAGGCCAAGCCGCTGGCCGACCGGCGGTGGATCCCCGCCGCCCTGGTGGCGCGGCTGGAGCGGGTCCCGGGCGTGGACAAGGTGATCGCCGAGGTGACCTTCCCGTTCCGCGGGGCCGTCGGGCACGGCTGGGAGTCGGCCGCGCTGACCCCGTTCACGATCGCGCGGGGCCAGGCGCCCTCGGGGCCGAAGGAGATCGTCGTCGACGCCCGGTCCGCGCTGGCGCCGGGCGAGCGGCTCGGCGCCTACACCGTCGTCGGCGTGACCGCGCAGGCGCTGCCCAGCCAGGACACCGTCTTCTTCGACACCGCCGAGGCGCGGCGGCTGGCCGGTCACGAGGGCAAGGTCAGCGCCATCGGGGTCTTCCCCGCCGTACGGCTGCCCGCCATGAAGGACGCGCTGGCCTACACCGGCGACGAGCGCGGGCCGGTCGAGTTCCTCAACGCCGAACAGGCCAGGGTCAAGCTGGTCTCCCTGGGCGGCGCGCTGGGCGGCACCTCGCTGCTGGTGGCGATCCTCGTCGTGGTGGGCACCTTCGCCCTGTCGATCCAGCAACGCCAGCGCGAACTGGCCCTGCTGCGGGCGGTCGCGGCCACGCCCAAGCAGGTGCGCACGCTCATCGGCGGCGAGGCACTGATGGTCAGCGCGGTGGCAGGGGCGCTGGGCGCGCTGGCCGGCGTGGGGCTGGGGTTCTGGCTGCGGGCCCAGTTCGTCCGGCTCGGCGCGATGCCTGACAACCTGCACCTGGTCGTCAGCCCGTTCCCGATCGCCGCCGCGCTCCTGGCCACCGTCGCCGCGGCATGGGCGGCGGCGCGGCTGTCGGCCCGCCGTACCGCGCGGATCCGCCCGGTCGAGGCGCTCGGCGAGGCCGCCCGGCCCACCGCGCGCCTGCCGTGGATCCGCATCGCGCTCGGCCTGGTCATGCTGGCCGGCGCGGTGACGCTGACCGCGGTCCTGTCCGGCCTCAGCGTCGAGACCGCCTCCAGCCCGGTGACCATGCTGACCGCGCTGACCTGGGTGTTCGCGCTCAGCGTCCTCGGCCCGCTGGTGGCCCGTGCCGCCGTCGCCGTCCTGGACGTCCCGCTGCGGCTGGGCCGCACGAGCGGCTACCTGGCCGCCAGGAGCCTGCGCGCCAACACCCGGCGGCTGGCCTCCGTGGTCGTGCCGATGGCCCTGATGATCGCGATGACCTGCACGATCCTGTTCGTCCAGACCACCATGGAGAACGCCGCCCAGGCGCAGGCCGAAGCGGGAACCAAAGCCCCGACCGAGATCCTGCGCACGTCGGTCCGCGTCGGGCTGGAGAAGTACAGCGCGCAGGCCGCCCAGCGGCCCACCCTGGACCTGGGCGTGGTCGCGGGCGGCCTGGACCCGGCCAAGCTGGCCGTGAGCGCCACCGCCGCCGAGCGGCTGCGGGTGCGGCCCGGCGACGAGGTGACGATGACGCTGGGCGACGGCACACCCGTCACGCTGACCGTGAGCGCCGTCTACAGCCGCGGCCTGGCCTTCGGCGACCTGCACCTGCCGTACCCCCTGCTCAAGCAGCACGTCGAGCAGCAGATCGGCGCCAAGCCGGCCAACGCCGAGGTGAACTACGTGGCGATGGGCCTGATCATCGCGTTCACCATGATCGCGATGGTGAACACCCTGGCCATGTCCACCTCCGAACGCTCCCGCGAACTGGCCCTGCTGCGCCTGGTCGGCACGACCCGACGGCAGGTGCTGCGGATGCTCAAGATCGAGACGCTGGCCGCGGTACTGATCGCGGCGGTCGCCGGAACCGTGATCGCGCTGATCACCCTGTCGGCCTTCAGCCTGGGCATGACCGGCTCGGCGGTGCCGTCCATCGCGCCGGTGACCTACGCCTGCGTGATCGCGGCGGCGGCCGTCCTGGCCCTGGCGGCCACGGTCGTCCCCGCCAGGCTCGTGCTCCGCCGGCGCCCGTCGGACGCGGTGGCCTCCCGCGAGTAGCGGTGACGTCCCGGCTCACTTCCCGGCCTGGTGCTCGGGCCGGCGTCACCCGGGGCGTCGGCGTCGGCGAACCGGGCGGGCACCGGTCGAGCGGTCACAGCACGTCCACGAAGATCGGGTTGGCGTAGAACCACAGGTCGTTCCAGGGGTTCTCGTTGGGACCCGTGTCGGCGGCCGGCTCAAGGCCCCCGGCCGCACTGCGCTTGCCGTCGGTGCCGCGCAGCCGGAAGTAGAACGGCTCACGGACGTCGCGGAACCTGTAGTGGAACTCGGCGACCCGGCCTCTGCCGCGCGGCGTGAACGACTCGACGATCCGCACGTCCGGGGCGGTGAAGGTGTCAGGGTCCGCGGCGGAACCCGTGACGGCTCCCCGGATCAGGTCCAGTCTGGCCAGACGGGGCACGTCGTCGTTGGCGTTGGGGCGACCCGCCAGGTCGACGGAGATGGTGACGGTGACGTCGTCGCCGCGGCGCACCGACAACCGGCCGCCGAGGGTGACCGGGGCGTTGCCTGGGGCGTGCGCGTCGACGTGCAGGCCGTCGATCAGCCCGCCCATCGACACCCAGACACGACCGGCCTTGAGCGCCTCCATGACCGCGCCGTGGCTGCGCGAGGCCGCGCCGACGACGGTCCTGCTGAACTGGCCTGGCCAGAAGTCGGCGTGCCTGATCGGGACGCCTCCGTCGATCGGGTCCGGATACTTCCCGTGCTGGTCGTACCAGTCGCCGGGCCGCTCGGGCTCGACGGTCGTGTCGTTGTTGTAGAAGTGGCCGTCGGAGTTGGCGGTGATCCACCAGCCCTTGCCCTCGGCGAGCATCGAGTCCCACATGCCGCCCAGGATGCCGGTCATCGAGTCGAAGCCGCCGTAGGTGGGATAGTGCTCGGGCCGCCAGCCGGTCCACGAGTTCGCGTCCGCCGTGTTGTTGAAGTCACCGCGGGCCCTCGGCTCGTTCTGGGCGCCGGGCGCGCCCTCCATGCCGACCGCGACGTTCGGGGCCGCATCGCGGAAGGCCCGCAGGTCGCGCGGCGAGAACCGGCCACGCCGCATCACGTGGTTGATCAGGAACAGGGCGGAGTCGGCCGAGCCGGTCCGCAGGGCGGTCTCGAGCCAGCCGAGCGCCTCCAGGGCCTTGGCCTCGTTGGCCGGGGTGCTCGCGCCGGTGCCGTTGATCCTGGAGTCGAAGAGCCGCTCGAACGCGCGCAGCAGCTGGATCTCGTCGCGGGCTCCGTCGAAGAACACCGTGGCGTGCTCCCCTCCGGGGACGTTCCACTCCAGCCCCTGCCACAGCAGCAGCTCCGGATGCCTGGCGCGGGAGGCGACGATGTCGGCGTAGGTGGACTCGACCGCGAACTTCTCGTGCGCGGCGTGCCCGTGGTCGGTGATGACCAGCCAGTCCACGCGGCCGTGCTTGATGGCGCCCGCGGCCTGCTGCTCGATGGTGTACATGCCGTCGTAGCTGTACTGCGTGTGCACGTGGTGGTCGCCGGCGAGCCACTGGTAGTAGCGCGAGCCCCCGGTGGAGGCGGCGGCGGGGCGCGCGGCGGCGAGCCCGCCCAGGGCGGTCACCCCCAGGGTGGCGGCGCCGAGCAGGCCGCTGTTCAGCAGGAAGCGGCGTCGGCTGAGGTCGCCGGGCGACAGCTCCTTCTCCGGCACCGACAGGTCCGCGAACGCGGCCGTGCCTTCGGGAACGTCGTGGGCATGCTCATGGGAGTGAGCGGCATTGCGGCACATGGGGGACACCTTCCTGGGGTGCTTCATTCGGACATGCTGAAAGCGCCGTTCTCGATGTGGCCCATGAGCCGGCGGAGGAGGTGGGGGTCCTCAGAGCAGGTGATCGACACGTCGTACCAGCCGTGCGCATCCTGGCAGCGGATCGTGACGGTTTCGGGCCGGTCCGGGTGAACGGTGGGTGGGTCGCCGGCGATGCGCAGGTGAACGATGGTTCTCGATAGGGGCTGTGAGCGCCTGTGAGCGCGCCACCAGGCCGGTGTCAGCGGCGGCGGCCATGGTTCGTGGTGCGGGCCAGGCTGGCGCTCAAGGTCTGGGCCACCGACGCCACGCACCGGACATCGCGACGGCCCTCACCCGGTCCTAGGTGAGGGTCGTCGGCCGTGCCGGACCCCGCGGCCGTGCGACACTGCGAAAGCCGCCGAGCTTCGGGAGGGAACCGCCGGTGAGAGTGCCGCCCGCACCGGACCCCCAAGCGTCGGATGGCGAACTCGGCAGGGACTTCCGCCGTCTCTGGCAGTCGTACACGGTCAGCGCCGCCGGCTCGGCCCTCAGCGCCGGCGCGCTTCCGCTCATCGCGATCATGATGCTGGACGCGAGCCCGTTGGAGGTGTCCCTCCTCGTGGCGTTCGGTGCCATCGCCGGCGCCGTCATCGCCCTGCCGCTGGGCAACCTGGTGGAACGCGGGGAGAAGCGCGCCACGATGATGACCGCCGACCTCCTGCGACTGGCTGCGCTGTTCAGCGTGCCCGTCGCCGCGCTCTGTGACGCCCTGACCTACGCCCAGCTGTGCCTCGTCGCCGTCGTCCAGACGAGTGGCGCGATCGCCGGCAACGCGGCCGGACAGGCCTACATCAAGCACGCGGTCGCACCCGGGCACCGCACCTCGGCGAACGCCCGCATCGACACGGTGACCTGGGCCACCCAGTCAGCCGGGCCACCCGTCGGGGGAGCGCTGATCGGACTCACTGGACCCCTGGTCACCCTGATCGCCGACGCGCTGAGCTTCCTGGCCTCGGCCCTGCTCTTGCGCCGGCTGACCCCCTTCAGGGCCGGCACCGTCCAGGGCGGGTGGTCGTGGAAGGAGCTGCTCGCCGGGTGGGCCTTCGTCCTCGGTCACCGCGGGCTGCGGCCCCTCTACGCCAACGCCATGCTGTTCGGCGGCGCGATCACGTGGAGTTCGCCCATCATGGCCGTCCTGATCCTCCAGGACCTGGCGGCCACGCCGCTGGAGTACGGCGTCTCGCTGGGCGTCCCGTGTCTGGGCGGTCTGCTCGGGGCGCTGATCTCGCCCAAGGCGGTCGCCGTGCTGGGCGTGAAACGGTGCTTGCTGGCCTTCGGCGCCGCACGAACGATCTGGATCATCCCGATGGCCTTCGTCGGCACCGGACCGCAGGCCGTTCTCCTCATCACCACGGCGGACTTCTTCCTGCTGCTGTGCGCGGGGATCTTCAACCCGATCTTCGCCGCCTACCGCATGGACGTCACTCCGGAGCGCCTCATGATCCGTGTCGGGACCGCCTGGTCGGTAGGGGCCAGGACGGTTCAACCGCTTGCCATCGCCGTGGGCGGCGTTGTCGCGACCCTGTGGACCAGCCGCTGGTCGCTCCTGGTCGCCGGGGTGCTCTGCGCCGGCAGCGCCGTACTCCTGCCGTGGCGGGGCAAGCTTCCCCCCTCTGCGGGAAGCGGCGACGCTCCCTGACACGCCGGTTTTACGTCATGGCGTGGGCCGTCGGGCCGCCGTTCGGACGAACCAGACGACGGTGAACCCGATTGCCGTGGCCGCCGCGGCCCACACGACGAGCGGGGTCGCGATCAGGTCGCTCTCCCGGGGCGGGAGCACGACCATCTGGACGGCCGCGCCGACCGGCACGGTCAGCTTCGCGAGAAGACCGGCGAGGCCGGGGCGCCGGATGCTCGCGCCCACCGCGCCCAGCGGCGGTCCGAAAAGCACGCTCGCCACCCACCACCGGACCGTCTCCGGCCAGTACCACGACAGCGGTTCGTCACGGAGGACGGAGTCGAGGCAGTAGTAGGCCGCCGTGGCCGCGATCAGGGCCAGCACCCCGGCGACCGCCCCACGAGCCACCGCACGACCGCCCGCCGTCCCTGTCCCCCGGGTCGCCGCGGGGCCGCCTGCCGTATCCGTTCCATGGGTCGTCGCGGGGGCGCCCGCCGTACGTGCCGTGGCTGCTCCACGGGTCGCTGCGCGGATGCCTGCCGTACGTGCCGTGGCCGACCAGCCTGCGGCGACCGCCAGCCCGGCCCAGGCCCAGCCGGAGTCGAGGAGCAGACTGGCGACCTCCGCGGCAGCCGCCCACCCCGTGCCCGCGATCCGGCTCCCGACCGCCGCGTAAGGGGAGGAGACGGCGTTGAGGAAGGAGATCGCCGCACCGAATCCCGACCCGAGCACGAGCGCGCCCGCCACGATGCCCCCGATCTTCACGAATCGAGGATATGCGCCTCGGCAGCTGACCCTGTGCTCGGTCACGGAGTTGGGGCCGTCCGTGGCGAACGGCCCCCTCCGCCGATCAGCGCCGCCGGTCTATCCATTTACTGAGGCTGGATACGCACGCAGCGAACGCGCTGATCCCTATCAGCACGCTGGCAGGAACGCTCCATTCGGCGGCGTACGCCAACACGCCCGCAACGCCACCTCCCCCGATGGAAGCGAGGAGGATGACCGCGCTTCGCAGGGAGACGAGAGAGTTGTCTTCAGGAGGGTCGGAGTCCTCCGGCTTGGTGGGACGCTGCGCCACTTCTTCGTCCTTTCGCGTTGGACGTCAGCCGTAACGCGGAAGTGGACGAACCCGATGGTCCCGAGTAGGAACATCGGATGGGGACCTGGGGCAAAACCCGCCAGGAGGGTGTCATACCTCTCCCGACATGGGTATTCTTCCCGACAGGTTCCGCCCCCGGCTGTAGCTGACGTGCGGACCAGATCCATTCGGGCCCGGTTGTAGAAGACGTGACCTTCGCGGGGTTGCGCGTCTTCATAGCCGGGCCCTTTGGTCTCCCTGGACGCAACATGCCCCCCACCCTGTCTCCAGAGCGAGGGGCGACGCCCGAGGCTGAAGGCGAGTCTAGGGCATAACGGGGCTCGAGTGCGCAACACGGCATGCATGTGATGGAAGCCATTGCGCGTAGGCAATAGCCGAACTGTTTGGACAGATCGTGAAGAACTGGTCACTCTGCGAAGGCGGGGTGGCGCTTGACCTGCTCGTCTGTAGAGCAGGCGGTTTGTCAATGGCCGCATCGGGCCGGCTCGGGCCGGAAGCCGGTGTGAACGTGTGATCGGGTTCTGTCTGACCGTCTGATCCGATCGCCCTGATGGCTGCGTACGGCTTGCGTTGACGCAATGTCCAAAAAGGTGCATCATGCGCCCCCTGCTGAGTGAGGTCGCGGGTCGCTGCGTAGGATGACGCTGCCGTGGAACGAGTGGAGGGCGGAGAGTCGTGGAGATGTCCCAATGAGTGAGACGCCGCCCGAGGAGAGCAACGAATTCTGGGATTGGTTCTCCAGGACGGCGGCAGGATTGGGTTATCGTTCAGATGCGTCTCTGGCACGTGCGCTGGATGCTAGTCCGAGCACCGTGTTGAGATGGCGAAAGGGCGCACGTCCCACCATCGCCCAATTGCTGAAGATAAGCAGTCTTTTTGGGGTCCGGCTTGAATCGCTGCTGGTATTGAGTGGTCACGTACCTGCGGAGCTTGTCCAAGATCCCAGCGTTCCGGAGCCGCCGGACCACGTGACTCCCACCGAGCGCATCATTCTCGAGGCCGAGCTCGATCAGCAGCTGGCTTCGATCATGAATACCTACTGGGCTCAGCGTATCGATGAAGAACGCCGGCGTGTGCAGAGACTTATCGATCTTTTAAAGGCTGATTTCGTGCCGCTGTCGGATGAACGATTCAGTGAGAGTCTCGCCAACATTCTCGAGACTCGGCTTTCTGCCCACGTGTCTCGGGTCATCGTTGAGTGGGCTCAGTACCGGCAGGCGGGAATCAGAGAATAGTGCGGAACCGGCACTCCTGCGCTAGGCCGGAAGCCTCCAGAAGTCGCCGTCGAAGCCGTGCTCGGAGAGGAGACGCTGGGACGCGGCGACCGGGCGCGGGCGGTAGTCCGGGTCGAGGCGGTCGCCGTACCAGGGCTGGGCGAGCGCCCAGAGGGCGCGGACCGGGACCGCCTGGCCGATCGGTCGCCGGGTACGGCCCGCCCAGTCCGCCAGGTGGTCGGGCGAGCAGAAGGTACGGATATGGGTGCAGGTGTCCACGACATCGTCCCACCACTGGCAGGCCGGTCGCGGGATGTGCGCCACCCAGTCCTCGCCAGGCGGCCGGCCCGGGCTCACCTCGTAACGCAGGGCCGTACCGCAGCCGCGACACCGGGTGTCGATGACGACGTCGAGCTTGAGCGCGGCGCTGATGCCGAAGGAGTCCCAGGTGCAGCCGCCCCACCAGAGCCGGTCGTCGTACGGCTCGGCCGGGGCGACCACGAACCCCATCGGGGCGGCCGAGAACGGATGGGCCATCCGGACGGCGTCGCCGTACGGCCCCAGCACGATCAGGTGGCCGTCGTGCAGCCGTCGCAGGCTCGCCCGGACCTGGTCGTCGCCGATGCCTGCGTGCGCGGCGAGCTCGGCCGGAGAGGGGGCGCGCCCGGTGTCGGCCAGGGTGGTGTAGATCAGCCGCCGGACTGTCCAGTCATCGGTCATCTCGCGCTCCTTGAGCTTGTCGTGCTGTCGGGCCCGCCCTGGCACCGGCCCATGGACGGTGCCGGAAATCCGGTAGCCACCCTGGCCCACCCCGGGGACGGCGCCCGAAATCCGGTCGCCGCCCGGAGCCGGTGTCGGCACACTGGGCCCGGTGACCAACGTACGCGTGCAGGTGGCCGGCCATGGACAGCACATCGACGAGGCGGCCACCATCTGGGCCGAAACGACGGCCGCCCGCGACGGCGACGACGAGGTCGCGCCGCTGAGCCTCGCCCGGCCCGTCATCCAGGCGGTGGTCGACCGCTCGCCCAGGTCGCTGCTGTTCGTCGCGCTCGGTGCCGACGAGCGGATCGTGGGGTTCGCCGCGGTCGAGCCCGTGCCGGCGGACGAGTCGACCGCCGAGGTCCGCTACCTCGGCGTGCACCCCGGTAGCTGGGGCCAGGGCGTCGGCCGGCACCTGATGTCGGCGCTTCCCGACCGCCTTCCCGCCGCCGGCTTCGCCCAGGCCGAGCTGGCCGTGTACGTGGACAATCGTCGGGCCGTCAAGCTCTACGAGGGGCTCGGCTGGCTCCCGTACGGCGAGGCCACCCCGCACCCGCGCAGCGGCCGGCTCGAACAGCGGTACCGCCTCGCCCTCTGACCGCTGCCCCCGAGTGGCCCCATCACCAGGGGACCGGCCGACAACGGGGGAGTGCCGGAGCGCGGTCAGCGGATCTCGGCGCCGTACACGTGGTCGACCGTCATCGTCATGAGCACCCGGCGGTCGGACACCATCACCGACCGGTACTCGTCCCAGTCAGGGTGTTCCCCGGCGGCGCGGCGGTAGTAGCCGACCAGCGCCTCGACCTCGGGACCGTGGGGGTCGGTGCCCGGCCCGGTGAGTGTCGCGACGCCCTCGGCGGTGGCCCATGCCCGGCCGTCCGGGCTGGTGACCTCGAGCGTGGCCCGCGGGTCCCGGCGCAGGTTGGCCGTCTTGGCGCGTCCCTCGGTCATCGACACGTAGATGACATCGGCCTGCCGGTCGTAGAAGGGCATGACGGGCGAAAGCTGGGGCCGGCCGTCCGACTTGATCGTCGCGAGGACGCCGAGCCTGCTGTCCGCGAGCAGCGTGCGTGGGTCGAACGGGCCCCGGTGGTGCTGGGTCATGAGGGCTTGCGGAACTGCTCGATCATCGCCGCGTAGCCGTCGCCGCCGTGCCCCTCGGCCACGGCCCGGTCCGCCAGGGCCTTGACGAACCTCGGCAGTTCGCCACTCACGCCCACGAACTCGCTCTCGTGGACGAGGTGCTCCATCGCGGCCAGGTGCGTGTCGATGGTGGAATCAAGGGCGGGGTACCGCCCGTCGTCGATCTGCTGCGCGTACCCGGCCAGCCAGCCGTTCACGGTGTCGATCCCCTTGCTCGCGAGCGGGGCGAACGTCGTGGCGTCCACACCCGCCGCGCCGAGCAGGGCGGCGCCCTGCAGGAAGCCGTTCAGGATGTTCCACATCAGGCTCAGGACGGCCACGTCGTACAGCGACGACAGGCCGTGGTCGGCGCCCAGATACGTCGTCCCCGCGCCGAGACTGCTCAGGGCCGGCTCGTGCAGGTCGAAGGCCGGTCGCGACCCGCTGTAGAGGATGACGGCGTCCGCCGTGCCGATGGCCGCGGGGACGGTCATGATCGCGCCGTCGAGGTAGTCGCCGCCCCGCCGTACCGCCCACTCGGCGGTCTCCCGGGCCGCCTGTGACGTGCCCGAGGTCAGGTTCACCAGGACCCGGCCGGCGAAGACCTCGCCCAGCGGATCGAGCAGCCCGTGCACGGCGGCGTAGTCGGAGACGCAGACGACCACGAGCGGGCTGGCGGCGACCGCGTCGCCGACCGAGTCGGCGAGCCTCGCGCCCTGGGCGACAAGCTGCTCGGCCTTCTCCGCCGTACGGTTCCACACCGTCGTGGGATACCCGTCGCGCAGGAACACCCCGGCCAGTGCCTGGCCCATCAGGCCCAGGCCGATGACCGTCACGGGCGTGCGGCCAGTGTCGAGATTCTGCATCATGTGCTCCCTCGAGTGGGTTGGCGGTGATGGCAGAATCCTCAACGTTCATACCGATATGAAGGTCAAGGGGGCGTGTGGGGTGTTGATCGGGGAGTTGAGCCGGCGGACCGGAGTCCACGCGCATCAGCTGCGTTACTACGAGGCCCAGGGCTTGCTCAAGCCTGGACGCGGCACCAGCGGCTACCGCGAGTACGCCGACGACGCCATCCTGACCGTGACCCAGATCAGGAGGCTGCTCGAAGCCGGACTGTCGACGCAGGAGATCGGGTACATGCTGCCCTGCGCCACCGGCGCGGGCCCCGACCTCGAGCCCTGCCCCGAACTCCTGGACACCCTGCGGGCACGCCTGCACGGACTGGACGAGCACATCGACACGCTCGCCCGCTCCCGCCAGGCCCTCCACGACTACATCGACGCCACCGAACGCCGCGTGTCACCGCACCACCGGCGATGCGACACCACGCTGCCGGACCAGACACCAGCCTGATCACCACCCGGCGGACATATTGAGGTGCTCATTCTCTGCGTTCCTCACCACAAATATGGATCGCCTGTTCTGCCGCTTGAAGGACGCGGCTGTGATGCTCGGCATGAGCCGTACGCCGTCTTCCGGCTGATCAAGACCAGACGGACCGCTGCACGCTGGTCGAGCGCACCGGGGGCTGGAAGGTGTGGAAATCCATCCTCAGACAGGCTGGCGTACGGGACGCCAGGTTCATGACGCCAAGCACACCGCGGCCATCCGCGATCGAGCAAGGCGTCCACATCCACGTCGTTCAGGCGATCCCCCTCCACACGAGATGACCACGACCGAGCGCTACACCCACGTCGCCACCCCGCCGACGAAGGACGCGGGCAGGCCCTCTGGGGATAACGGCAACGCAGAAACCAGAAAGGCGAACGGGTGAGGGCCTTCTACCTGTGGGGGATCGGGGATGTGAACCCCGGATGGTGTTGCCACCGAACCGCATGAGCAGCTCCGATCTTGCCCATCCCGCGATTCAAGGCCATCGGGCGTGGCCGGTCCGTCCAGAACGGAATCGGGTGGCACTGGATTGCAACGACAAGCGCAACGGGGTAAACGTCGCCACGAGCGGCGTGGTCTCGGTGATGTACGCCGTTCCGGCGGGGTGGCCGTATCTCGTACGTGGTGATCGCAGCGTCCCGCGCTGGCTCCGGGTTCCTCGACATTGCTGCCCCCTCCGTGACGAGTACATCGAGTCACCGGTTGTCGAAGGCGATCGGAGAGCGGACTGTAGTCGCCCTTGATCTGGTAGTCGCATCCGAGACACGATGTCGGCCATGTCAATCGCATCGCAAGAGGAGCTTCCTCGCGTGCCCTCAAGCGCAACGGGCCATCGGAAGCCGCAATTGGGTCGTAAAGTGGCCTTAGTGATTGCGCCGCTTACTCTGCTGTTCGTGGTCGCCATGGCGCCGACCTGGGTCCATGACTACTATTTAGCGCGCATCATGGATCGTGTTTTAAGCTATCCGCTGCCATCAGGTGCAGAGTTCGGCTTCAGCGAACCACAGGGAGAGATCTCTGGCGAGTCGAATATGTGCGTTTACTATATTCGATTCGACGTGCATACGGATGAGTCGGCCAAGGATATGCTGAAGTACTATCAAAAGGCGAAAACCGCTGACCTTGTTGGAAGCTACGCCTGGTTCGATGTCAACGTCTGGGTGCCATTCGATGACCCGGAAGAGGGCGCGGGCTTCTATACCACGCAGGCCGTCATCGTCGATCTGCTGGTCATGTCAAGCACTCGAAGTGCCTGGGATCTCCGCTGCAGGTAGGCCCTGGATTCTGCAGCTCGGCGAGAGGTGTGACGGCCAATGTGGCGCTACTTCGGGAATACCTGATCTGTCAATGAAATACGAACTATCCGGAGTAGTGCGCTGTCGCTCGTCGCGTCCATCCGTGATCTCGAGGTCTGGGCAGGTGCTCTATTTCGACCGGCACAGCATCACAACCGTGAGCCAGATGACGGTCGGTAGAAGGAGGGCCGTCCACACGATGATCTCGCCGAAGACAAGTTCGGGACCGCTGGGAAGGTGGATGTAGGCATCATTTCCGTCCATGACGATGACTCTATGAGGGTGATTGGGATCGCGGTGTTGCGCCGAGCAGGCCCCTGGGCGGCCTGTGCCTAGAACTGCTCATCCCCTCTGAGTCACAAGCGCATGTGGGGATGGGTCTGTGTCCGAGGGGCGTGTTGAACCGTTCGCTACCTCGTTGAGTCGTGGAGAACCATGGATTGAGCTGCGCTAACCGGTCCGCTCGCTCCTGAACTCGTTGATCTGGAAGCTTTGGTGTGGCCAAGAGGACTGACGAATCGCATTCTGATGCTCTTACGCTGCTCGCCATGGACAACGGTGGAAGGTCACTTCAAGTAGCGGACGTCACTGGGGCGCTGGACACGACGCTCACCACTGTGCGAGTTGCAGGTGCTGACATCACTTACCGTCTGGGGGGCACGAGCGCAGCTCTCCTCCAGGGTGTTCATCTTCCTGTCGGGGACATCGACCTCCTGGCGCCGCGGCGAGAAGATGTGGACACGTTCGCTGCCGCGCTTGCCTCTTTCCCCTGCCTTCATGCCGCCTCGTGGTTTCCAGCGTCCTCGCAGTACTTCGCCAGCTTCGAGGCGCACGGGGTCAAGGTGGAGATGAGTACCGTCGAGAGGCAGGTTGACTCTGACGCGATGGAATGCGTTGGACGCGGCCCGTGGCAGCACTACGTATGGATCGCATGTGGCTCGCATCAGGTTCCTGCGGTTCGTTTGGAGCTACGGCTGGCAACGGAACTCTTACGGGACAGGGCCGATCGTTACGAACCCCTCCTCGACCATATGAGCGCGCAGGGGTGCGATTTCGACCTGTTACATCGAGCCATGCGTGACCAGAGTCTGTCAGCGGAACGCCGGCGCCTGGTCTGGGACCGCCTCGGCTGCTCTGCTCCTGCTCCCTGATCATCTCGTCTTCCGCGAACGCAAGGGGGCGTGCGAGATGCCCGTGTCCGTGACGCCTGCCACACCGCCGCCGTACTGCCTGATCGAGCAGGGCGTGAACATCCGCGTCGTCCAAGAGATCCTCGGCCACACCAGGGTCACCCAGCACCGAGCGGTACACCCATGTCGCAACCCTGCGGATGAAGGACGCGAGCGGCCGGATGGACTCGGCCCTCTGGGGCAACTGCCACCCGGACACCAGACCGGACACCAGAAAGGACCTCCCCGTCGAAACAGGGAAGTCCTCTTCATCACGGAGTAGACGAAGTCCTGAACGTGACGATCAGAGGTCGGCCTTCGAGGCCGGCTTCCAGTCCTGGACGAGAAGCCCGAGCAGCACCTGGTCCAGGAACTCGCCCATCACCCAGGCCGAAGAACGTAGCACGCCCTCGCGGACGAAACCGTTGCGCTCGGCGGAGCGCAGCATCGCGGCGTTGTCCGACAGCGTCTCGATCTGCAGTCGCTGCAGGCCGCGCACGACGAAACCGTAATGGCACAGCACCGCGACCACGTCGGTGCCGTAGCCCTGGCCGCGGGCCGACGGCAGCAGCCCCAGCCCGATGTGCGCGGACCGGTTGTGGTTGTCGATGCCCCACAGCGTCGCGGTGCCGACCAGCGTGCCGCCGTCCAGTTCCACGACCGAGAACGGCACATGCCCTTGCTCCGTGTCGTCCACCACGAGCCGCGGATCCTTCGTGCCGGGTGTGATCGGCCGCCACGGCCGACCTTCGGCCCGCGAGCCGTTCACCACGTCGTCGTAGAGCTCGGTCCGCAGGATCGGAATGTCGTCCTCGTACCGGGCCCTGAGCCCGACCTTGTTACCTTTTAGCACGCAAGCTTCCTATATGACCGGGCTGTCCGGCGGCAATCCAAGCCCATCCCGACCGGCGCTCTCGACCGAACCGCTGACCCGTGAGGAGGATGATCAGGCTTCCACCTCAGCCGTCTACGGCCCCCAGGAACGCTCGGTGGTCGTCCCGGAGCCGGAGCGCCCCGCCGGAGGCATGGTTTCAAGCAGGACGAGCCATTACCGTCGGTGCCGTGACTAAGGATCTCTCAGCGCTCGATCGACTAACCGCGCTCGTGCCCCCGCCAGCTCAACCGGTGTTCGGTACTCGCACCTGGGATGATCTCTTCGACATCATCGGCTTTCGGCTTCCGGCTGATTGCATCGCCTTCACCGAACGTTACGGGTCCTGCGAGTTTGCCGAGTGGCTCTACATCTCAGATCCCCGGAGCGTTACCGATCTTCAGCTGGCTCACATGCCGGAGTGGATGGACTACTACCGGGATCTCAGGGAGGACTCTCCGGAAGACTTCAAGCTCGCGATGTGGCCTGAACCAGGTGGTTTCCTTCAATGGGGCAGCACTATCGATGGCGATGCCATGGGCTGGATGACGGTGGGAAAACCCGAAGAGTGGCCAGTCATGGTCGTTCCTCGCCACTACGACGAGGACTCACCCATCCCGGAGACGATGACCGAATGGCTGCTGGAGTGGGCGTCCGGCAATCGGTTCGGCAGTTGGATAGTCGGAGGACCCGACTCTGTTCCCTTGACCTGCACGCCTTCGGTCTAGAGCGGCTACAGCATGTCCGTGGCCCGAGCGGCGGACGGCTCAAGAGCGTGGCCTCCCGGCTGACCGTCAAGGACCTGGCCGCACTGCTCGCCTCGGGCCAAGCCCGCCCGGCACCGGCCGAGCCCGCCGGCGAACCGCCGATCGAGGCGAGCGCCGTCGAGGTGGACCGGCAGGTCAGCTCGACCGGCACGATCAGCCTGGCCAGCCGGGCCTTGTGCATCGGCGCCCATCTGGCCGGCCGGCGCGTCATCGTCCGCCTGGACGGCATCACCGCCCGCGTCATGGACGAGCAGCGCCTGCTCCTTCGCGCTGTGCCCTGCCCGCTGCCACTCGCCGAGTGCCTCGCCCTGCGCGACGCCCGCCCCGCCGGACCACCGCCGACCTGTCACATCACCGTGCACGACAACGGCGAACCGATCCGTGTCGTGCCCCGAACCCGGGCACACGGCTGATCGAGCAAGGCGTCCACATCCGCGTCGTTCAGGAGGTCCTCGGCCGCACCAGGGTCACCACCGCCGAGCGGTACACACGTGGCCACCCTCCAGATGAAGGACGCGAGCGGTCGCATGGACTCGGCCCTCTGGGGATAACTGCAACCCGGACGCCAGAAAGGCCCTCCCCGTCGAAACGGGGAGGGCCTCTTTGCCGCGGAGAATTGGGGATTTGAATCCCGGATGGTGTTGCCACCAAACCGCATTAGCAGCTCGGATCTCGCCCGTCCTGATCGGTTCAATCTGGACCATCTGGCTCTGCTAGTGCCCTTGGGACGGCTCTGTACGTCCTCGGATTGCAACTAGCGCTGCAACTAGAACGGTCCCAGCGTCATGTTGAGATGGGCTCTTCAGCGTTCGGGCGGCATTCCGCTACGTGATCGTTCCGGCCCGAGTCTCTTCAGTCGAGCTGAGGACGTTGGCCGAAGGGATCCCATTCGATAGTGACGAGTCCGCCATATTGCTTGGCCAGCCTGCGGCGCAGGCCCTGGTCGAAGGCATTGGTTTCGAGGACGATCCGGTTGAGCTCCGGGTCGATTCCCATGCCGAACACTTCGGGTTCGTCGATCGGCCTGCGTTCCTTCTCCATCAATGCGGTCAGTTCGGCTTGGCTGTTCTTCGCCAGCCGGACCTGGGGCACGATCGTGTACGGGATGGGTTTCCCGTCCGACCAGTTCACTCCGGAGATCGGCGGGATGGCCAGCTCGCGTCCTCGCGCGGTGACGTAGGGGGCGACCAGCCGGTACGGCTTGTGCAGGATGTACGGTGGAGCAAGATCGTGTGGGTGGGCCTTGGCCCGTCGCTGGGCGGCTTCCTGAGCGCGCTGGAAGGGTCCGATGCCCTCGTACGATCTGAGCATCACGGGGGACACAGGTTGGTAGTAGACCTCGACCGCGTCATCCGTCGCGGGTTGCACGATCACCCGCCACGCGCCCGGCAGGAACTCGGGTGCTGCCGTGATGGCGTAGAGAGCGACCAGAGTGAAGATCGTCTTCAGTCGCATGCGCGATGAGTGTAGGGCATCTCTCCGCAACATGATCAGTTACAGGACGGTTCGAGGCGACGCCAGGAAAGTCGACCCCGCGACTTCTTGCTTGCAAACCGATCCGTCCAATCAGCGAAGAGGCAGCTCACAGCACCGATTGCGTTCCCCGTGGTGCACCGCTGTTCTCCCTTGTTTCCTGCCCCATCGGGCACGCGACGGGCACGGCGGTACCCTCGATGGGATGGCCTTCGGCATTGCGCCGCGCCTCCCCGCATGGGTACAGCTTGGTGCGCCAAGCCGTAGGCGATCGGGCACGACGCCGGGGATGCTGGATAGCACCGGAGGCCGTCACCACTCTCTATGACGGGGAAGCAGTCGACCTGGGAACCTGCGGATTACAAGATCCAGTTTGAGCCGTTCCGGATCGTTCAATGCGGGTCAGTGGCTGTGTGCGGTCTTCCTGAACGCTCCTGGACGGCATGGAACTGCAACGGAAACTGCAACTGGCGACGGCCTACCCTTCGTCGACCATGAACACCTATACGCATGTGCTTCCCGACATCGATCGGGCGGCTGTGGTCACCGTCACCAAGAATTCGGATGACCCGAGCACGAGTACGGCTGTGAACGGATATGGCACTGGTTGGGGTGGGATCGCGATGTAAGCATGCATCTATGGATCATCGGCCTGGATTACGTGTTGTCCGCCGTGGAGGCTGCTGATCGGCATCGTGATGGTGAGTGTGCTGGTCGTGGCGGTCGGCGTGCTGTGTGAGACTCTCCTGACGGCTGGCACCGGATGGCCAAGACAGAGGCCGAGGTCACCCAGAAGGTCAGTGAGCTCGAAGGCAAGAGAGAGTCCGGCAAGGTCACCAAGGCTGGCAGGATGCCTACGGTCGCCGAGTGGATGACCGAGTATCTCGACGTCATCTGTGAGCGCCTGGTCGCGTCCGGCAAGATGGCGCCGCGAACGCTGTCGGACTACCGCTCGAAGACCCTGCACTGGATCACCCCGCTGCTCGGCCGGCACCGGCCCAACCGACTCGCGCCCGAACACCTCGACGCGGCGTACACCGTGATGCTGGACAAGGGCCTGTCCACAAGCACAGTGCTCAAAGTGCATCGAATCCTGTCGCGAGCCCTGAAGATCGCGGTACGGCGCGGCAAGATCTCACGGAACGTGGCAGAACTGGTCGAAGCACCAACCGCGGCCTCGACCGAGATCGAACCGCTGACTCGAGAGGAGGCTCGCCGGATTCTCTCCGCGGCCAAGACGAAGCGGAACGCTGCTCGCTGGTCCGTCGCTCTCGCTCTCGGGATCCGGCAGGGGGAGGCGCTCGGTCTCCGCTGGCAGTACGTCGGTCGACTTCGAGACGGGTGAGATCCGGGTGTGGTTCCAGGCGCAGCGCTAGGAGCGGAAGCACCAGTGCGACGATCCACATGCCTGTGGGCAGAAGTGGCACCGCTGGCCCTGTAAGAAGCGGTGCCCTATTCACAGCCACCGCTCGACCTGCAAGCCGGGGTGCGAAAAAGCCCGGAGACACCTGCTACAAGCGACCGTGCCGGAAAGACTGCACCGGTCACGCGGACAAGTGCCCCAATCGGACGGGTGGCGGGATCGTCTTCCGTAAACGCAAGGGCAAGGCCAAGCTCACCCTCCAATGCCCGCCCGACCTCCTGGGCCAACTCAAGGCTCATCGCGATCTCCAGGATGCGGAGAAGCAACGAGCGGGGGAGCGCTGGGAAGAGCATGACCTCGTCTTCGCGACTCGGCACGGTAGCCCCATCGAGCGCACGGATGACTGGAAGACCTGGAAGACCATCCTCCGGCAGGCGGGCGTGCGAGATGCCCGCGTTCACGACGCTCGCCACACCGCTGCCACGCTGCTGATCGAGCAGGGTGTGAACATCCGGGTGGTTCAGGAGGTCCTCGGCCACACGCGGGTCACCACCACCGAGCGGTACACACATGTGTCCACACCGCTTATGCGGGACGCCGGCGAACGCCTGGCTGCCGCCCTGTGGGACTAGGTCGTTGCAACTAGGTCTGCAACTACGACGGCCCCGGACACCAGGAAGGCCCTCCCCGTCGAAACGGGGAGGGCCTTTTTACCGCGGAGGATCGGGGATTTGAACCCCGGATGGTGTTGCCACCAAACCGCATTAGCAGTGCGGCGCCATAGACCTGACTAGGCGAATCCTCCCGACAGCCACCTGGCTCAGGACAGAGTACCGGCCTTCTGGCGGTGCGGCAAAGTGATTGCCCCGAGGGTCGTCACCAAGGTTATCCACCGCCTG
This sequence comes from Nonomuraea sp. NPDC003754, assembly GCF_053605785.1. Lineage (NCBI taxonomy): Bacteria > Bacillati > Actinomycetota > Actinomycetes > Streptosporangiales > Streptosporangiaceae > Nonomuraea > Nonomuraea sp. NPDC003754. Next base: position 23,545 of record NZ_JBSGJX010000031.1, on the reverse strand, counting down.
TGGGTAACGTGCTCGATCCTGTGGATGACAGGCTCATCCAGGTCGCAATGGCCTGTGGACAAGGGGGGTCAGGCGGCGGGGTTCGCCTCGCCCTCCACCTCGATCTTGATCTTCTTGCCCACCAGCACGCCGCCGGTCTCCAGCGCGGCGTTCCAGGTCAGGCCGAACGCCTCGCGGTCGATCTCGGTGGCGATGGAGAAGCCCCACACCTGCTGGCCCCACGGGTTGGTGCCGACGCCGCCGTACTCGACGGTGAGCTCGACCTCGCGGGTGACGCCGCGGATGGTCAGGTCGCCCAGCACGGTGAACTCGTCGCCCTTGTGGTTGACGACGCGGGTGCTCTTGAAGGTGAGCTGCGGGTGCGTCTCGGCGTCCAGGAAGTCGCCGCTGCGCAGGTGGTTGTCGCGGTCGGCGGCGTTGGTGCTGATGCTGGAGGCGTCGATGGTGAGCTCGGCCGACGACTCGAGCGGGTTGTCGGCGATCGTGATGGAGCCGTTGAACTTCTCGAACGTACCGCGGACCTTGCTGACCATCATGTGCTTGGCGACGAACCCGATGGTGGTGTGGTTCACGTCGATGGCGTAGGTGCCGGCGGCGGGGATGGAGAGGCCTTCCCAGGTACGCGTGCTCATGGCTGTCGTTCTCCCTCGTAGAGATCCTTGCGCTGCGGACGTTTGCTTCAACAGATGTCTACATGAGGAATATTCCGCGCGTCAACTATCGTCGTCTACGATATGAACGTGATCCCCTTTGACGATCCCCGGCTGACCGCGTTCGGCCTGCTGGCGGAGGTGCACGCGGGCCTGGTGGCGAGGATGACCCCTGCCCTCACAGCGGCCGGGCTGTCGGACGTCGACTTCGGAACGCTGATCAGGCTGGCCCGCTCGCCGCAGCAGAGCCTGCGGATGGGCGATCTCGCCGCGCAGACCGGGTTGTCCACCAGCGGCGTGACACGCGTGGTCGACCGGCTGGAGCGTGACGGCCTCGTGGTGCGCCAGGCGTGTGCCACCGACCGCCGCGCCTCCTACGCGGCCCTGACCGAGAAAGGCGAGCAGAAGCTTCAGGAGATCCTGCCCCAGCACCTCGCCGACATCGAGGAGTCGTTCACCGGGGTGCTCGACGAGGAGCGGCTCGGCCAGTTCCTTGCCACCTTGCGCATCATCAGGGACGTCGTCCATCCCTGCGCTACCGCGGGGGCGGTTGAGCCGGGACAGATAGTTCGCCCCTGAGCTTGGCCACGGCCCGCGAGACGGTGCTCTTGACCGTGCCGACGCTGATGCCGAGCGTTCTGGCGATCTCCGGTTCGGTCATGTCCTCGTAGTAGCGCAGCACGACCGCGGCGCGCATGCGGTCGGGCAGCGCTCTCACCGCCTCCTCGAGCGACTCCTCCCATTCGCAGGGGGCCTCGAACGCCACGGGGATGTCGGGAAGGTCCTCGGCGGGAAACTCGTCCAGTTTGCGCCTGCGCCACTGCGAAATGTTGATATTGACCATCGCCCGGCGGACATATCCATCCAACGCGGCGTGATCTTTGATGCGATCCCAGGCCAGATAGGTCTTGGTGAGTGCGGTCTGCAGCAGGTCCTCGGCGTCACAGGGATGGCCGGTCAGCTGGCGGGCGGCGCGCAGGAGAGCCGGCCCGCGAGACCTGACGTACTCGCGGAACTCCTCTTCCAGCTCGGCAATCTGCATCGTGGTCAGAATCGCAGCCTGAGCCCCTATTGCGGCTGAACCAGAATCCAGGATTCGCCTAGCCAACAGCAAAGGGCAGTCAAGGTCTGCTACACACCGGTTGTCCATGCGTTCCACCGAGGATGCGTATTTTGCTCTCATCTGCAGGGAAGGGCCGGGAGTTATGTGACGCTAGGGGAGTGAACAGCACGGAACGCCGCCGGGTCCTCGCGGCGGCGGCGCTCGGCCGCGACACACGGCATCCGGGGCCCGACCCGGAAGGCGGTGAGCCCCTCCGCGCGGTCAGCGGGCAGATCATCGACGTCAGCCCGCATCTGATCATCGTCGACACCGAGCAGGGCGTGGAGGAGCGGCTGGTCATCGCGCCGTGGGCGACGGCGTGGCACGGCGTCGACGTGGCGCCGGCCGATCTCCCGCTCGGTGCCACCGTCACCATCCGGGCGCTGCGTGACGGGAAGGTCGCCGAACGGATCTGGGCCGACATCACCCGCATGACCGGCGCGATTTTGTCCGTCGAAGGCCGCCGGGACCTCCACGTGGAGCTCGACTGCGGCCCCCACCGGGGGCGCCGCGCTGTGGTGATCCCCTACCGGGCCACCGGGCGTATCCGTGTCCGCTATCCCCAGCTCGAGCCGGGCTACCTCTTCGACGCCATCGGCGTCCGTGACGAGGGGGTGGGCCAAGCGCTGCTGCCCGCGACGTCGCAGCCCGGCCATCCCGCGCGTGCCGTACCGACCCCTCCCCCCGCGTACGGCGGAGCGCAGCAACGCATCAACGGAACCGCCACCTGGTCCGACGCCTTCGACTGCGACGAACGCGGAACGGCCTATCCCATGGTGGAGCGTTCTGACGCGGCGTGTCCCGACGCGGAGGTGTCGTGCGTCGGCCTGCCGTACCTGGCAATTGGTTCGTTACTGCATATCCGTAATGTCTGCACGGAAAGGGCGGCGAACGTGCCGATCGTGGCGTGCGGCTGCATGGCCGGACGGTTCTGCGACCGGTGCGTCGAGTGTGGTACCTCACCGAGAGGGCGCCTCGTCGAGCTGTCGCCGTCGTCGTTCGTGGAACTGGGTGGGGAACTGACCAAGGGGTGCTTCAACGCCCGGGTCGGATGGGGATGACACGCATGCTCGAATCGCAACTGCCGATCCTGATCGTGCTGCTGCTGCTCGGGACGGTCGCCAAGCTGGCCACCGTGCACACCGACGCCGAACCCGGCGCGCTGACCAGGCTCGGGCCCGCCGTGCTGGTGCCGGGTCCGCTGCGCAAGCCGGCGCTGGTCTGCTGCGCAGCCGGCGAGCTGGTGCTGGCCACCGGACTGCTCGTCACGACCTATCCGCTGTTCCGGTGGGGGACCGTCGCCTTCTTCGCGCTGTCGACCTACGTGCTGCTCGAACTGCGCAGGCGCCGGCCCGACGCGGGCTGTGGCTGCTTCGGCGAGGTCAGCTCGGCACCGGTCGGGGTGCGCTCGATCAGCCGCACGGTCGTGCTGACCGGGATGGCCCTCATGTCCGTCTGGGCGCCGGTGCCGGGCATGTCGGGCATCTCGTGGTGGACGCTGGCCGGCGTGGCCGTGCTGGCCGTCCTGTCGCCCGAGCTCGACGAGGCCGTCGCCCGGATCCGCCACCGGGCGCCGTGCGAGCAGCGCCCCGCCCCCGAGAGCGCGGGCCTGGCCAAGCTGAAGGCGAGCGCGACCTGGCGATCGCATGCCGATGGGCTCCTCTCCGCCGAGCCGTACGACAGCTGGCGCGAGCTGTGCTGGCGGTTCTTCGTCTTCCGCGACCACGGCGGGGACGACGTGGTGTTCGCCGTCTACCTCACGGGACGGCACCCCGTTGTGCGCATGGCGGTGGTCGGCAGGGACGACACGGACTCCATGCCGGAATATACGGCCGTATCGGCCTGACGCTAGAGAGCGCTATACAAAGCGATATGTGCCTCTCTAGCCGTGCCTAGCTTCCCCTCTAGACACGGCTAGAGAGAGTCAGATGGGTTGAGCGCGCAGGAACCTCCCGAAGTGTGGCACCGTGAACGCGATCAGGCCGCGCTCGGCGGAGAAGATGAGCCCCTTCTTGATGAGGCTGTCGCGGGCGGGCGACAGGCTCGACGGCTTGCGGCCGAGCGCGTCGGCCACGTCGGAGGTCGCCACCGGTTCGTCGCCGATGGCGGCCATGGCGTGCATGTAGTCGCGCTCGGCGGGGGTGGCCCGCTCGTAACGGCTGCCGAAGAAACCGACCGCCAGCTCCTCCTCCGCCTCGGGCGCGGACACCTTGACGTCGTCGAGCGTGATGGGCGTGCGCGGCGCGTAGTCCCACGCGACCTTGCCGTACGCCTGCACGAAGTAGGGGTAGCCGTCGGCCGCCTCGTAGAGCGCGTCGAGCGCGTCCTGGGTGAACTCCACGCCCTCCTCCCTGGCCGGGACGAGGAGCGCCATGTCGGCCGCGTCGCGGTCGAGCTTGTCGAGGCGCGCGTAGCGGAACAGCCGCTCGGAGTAGCTCTTGCTGGCCGACAGCACGCTCGGCAGGTGGGGCAGGCCGGCGCCGACGACGATCAGCGGCCCACCCGTCTGGGACAGCTCGTGGCAGGCCGCGCAGAGCGCGGAGATGTCGCCGGCCTGCACGTCCTGCATCTCGTCGATGAACAGCGCCACGCCCACCCCGAGGTCGGTGGCCACGCCCGCCGCGTCGACGAACAGCTCGGTCAGGTCGATCTCCAAGTCACCGGAGTCGGCCCGGCCCCTGCTGGCCGGCACGTCGATGCCCGGCGACCAGTGCGAGGTGCCCTTGGCCGCGGAGGGGTCGCGCATCGCGAAGGCCTTGAGCACGCCGAGGAACTCCTCGATGCGCTCGGGCGCGCGGTGCCTCGGCGCCAGCTCGCGCACCGCCATGTGGAGCGCGGCGGCGACCGGCCGGCGGATCGACTGGTCGGGCCTGGCCTCGATCTTGCCGGTGCCCCACAGCCGCTGCATGGCCATGGACTTGAACGTGTTGAGCAGCACCGTCTTGCCGACGCCGCGCAGACCGGTGACGACCATGCTGCGCTCGGGACGGCCACGGGCCACCCGCTCCAGCACGACCTCGAACTGCTGCAGCTCGCGATCACGCCCGGCGAGCTCGGGCGGGCGCTGTCCGGCGCCGGGGGCGTAGGGATTGCGCACAGGGTCCACGCTCTCGGACTTTATAGCCGGGTATAGCGGCCGACTTAGAGTTGGGAAGAAACACCTACGGCGTGTCTGGACGAGCATGGCACCCCCTCCCACCTGGCCGAACCTCTGTTCGAGTGCTTGCCCAGAACTGTAGCGCGCGGTCGAACACGTGCGCGAGTGATTCGAGTAAAGATCTTTGCAACAGCTCGAGCGCCCCGTGCGTCCCCGGTACGTGGAGTTCGACGAATTCGTCCGCGCCAGGGGGCAGGCCCTGCTGCGGTACGGCTACGTGCTCACCGGCAATGCCGAGGACGCGGCCGACCTGGTGCAGGAGGCCCTGCTCAAGCTCGGCGACACCTGGACCCGCGTGCGCAACAAGGACAACCCCGAGGGGTACGTGCGCACGATCATGGCGCGCCAGCACATCAGCTGGTGGCGCAGGCGCCGCAGAGAGCACCTCACGGACGACCTTCCTGAGGGCTCCTACCACGACAGCCACTCCTTCGGTGAGCTGTGGAACGAGGTGCGCGCGCTGCCCCGCAGGCAGCGCGTCGTGATCGTGCTGCGCTACTACGAGGACCTGTCCGACCAGGAGATCGCCGACATCCTCGGCGTCTCACGGGGCACCGTGCGCAGCCAGGCCGCACGCGCGCTGGAGAAACTCCGCGTCCGCCCTGGCGTGCTCGAAAAGGGGAAAGCGTGATGAGGACTGAGGAGGACCTGGTCCGTGCGTTGCGGCAGGCGGCCGAGCGGGCGCCGCAGCACGACCTGTCGGCCGCGATCTCGGTACGGCGGCGCCGCCGTACCAGGCAGAGGTGGATGGGCGCGGCGCTGGCCGTCGCGGCCGTGATCGGCGTGGCGGGGGCCGGGACCCTGATCGCCAGAGGCATCTTCACCAGCGGGGGCGAAGGCGGCGTGGCGTCACCTGTCTCGGGAAGCCCCGGCGAGGCCGTGGCGAGCGTCGAAGCACCTCCGCGGGACGTCAGGACCGCGGCGCCGACGCCGGGCGGCGGGATCGAGGACGTCTGGCCGAAGGCGTTCTTCACGATGCCCGCGAAGAACGCCGAAGGCTGGCGATACCGCCCCATCACCGGCATCAGCCCCACCGAGGTGCTGCTCAACGCGGAGTCGTCGTTCGAGAAGGCCGGCCGGATCGAGATCTACGACAGCGCGACCGGAACGTTCCGCACGGTCGCGGACGTGCCGGCCACGCCGGGGCTGAAGCGGTACTTCCCGCAGAGCGCGGCCGTCGACGGGCAGAGCGTCGTCTGGTGGGCGGTGGCAGGGCAGGTGCGCGAGATCTGGACGGCCCCGCTGGCAGGCGGCGAGGCGCGCATGGTCGCCACCTTCACCGGCGAGCACCTGGACATCGAGGCGATCGCGGTCAAGGGCGAGCACATCTACTGGTCCGAGCAGAACGGCACGGTCTGGCGCCTGCTCCGGACCGGCGGCGACCCCGAGAAGATCGCGGACGGCCTGCACCTGATCAGCTGGCCCTGGGCGAGCGACGTGGGCGAGCGCGACCTCGGGAAGAACCAGACCAAGGTGGTCAACCTGGAGACGGGAGAGACCCGCCAGGTCACAGCCGCGCCGAACGCCAAGGAACTGCGCTGCGGCCCCGTCTGGTGCCTCGGCACCGGCCTCGGCCAGCGGCTGGACGGGTCCGACGTCAGGACGTTCGACGGGTTCGTCGGCGGCCTGTCGCCGTACCCGATCCTGGACAGGTACGTGTTCCTCTACCACTCGGTCGTCGACCTGGAGGCCGGCACCATCCTCGACCTGCCGGACAACCCCGACAACTGGAGCGGCGTCGGCACCTCCTCGGCACCCAGCACGATCAAATACTGGGGAGCCGCCAAGGGAGACAAGCCGGACGCGTTCCGAATGGTCAACCTCGCGGCCGCGCACTAGGGTTCGACCCATGCGGAGCTTTGCGAACGTGCAGGAGTTGAAGGCGGCCGCCGGCGAGACGATCGGCCCGACCGAGTGGCGCACCGTCACTCAGGAGCAGGTCAACCTGTTCGCCGACGCCACCGACGACCACCAGTGGATCCACGTCGACCCCGAGCGGGCCAAGGAGACCCCCTTCGGCGGGACCATCGCCCACGGGTTCCTGACGCTGTCGCTGCTCCCCTCCTTCCTGACCGAGCTGATGACCGTCGGCCAGATCGAGATGGCCGTCAACTTCGGCCTCAACAAGGTCCGCTTCCCCAAGCCCGTGCCCGTCGGATCGCGGGTGCGGGCCAGCGGCGAACTGCTCGACATCAAGAACAGCCCGGCCGGCCAGCTCGCCACCATCAAGGTGTCGGTCGAGCTGGAAGGCGAGCGTCGCCCCGTCTGCGTCGCGGAAGCGCTCCTGCTCTACGTCCCCGCCGCCGCCCAGTAACCCCCGGGCCGCCGTCAGCTCCCCTCGGAGTAGTAGATGGCGGCCTGGACGCGGCTCCTCAGCCCCAGCTTGCCGAGGACCCTGCTGACGTGCGTCTTGGTCGTCGCCTCCGCCATGTCGAGCTCCTTGGCGATCTCCGCGTTGGACAGGCCCCTCGCCACGCAGGCGAGCACCTGACGCTCCCGTGGCGTGAGCAGGTCGCCGGGCGGCTCCCGCCGTACCGGCTGCTCGGCGAAGGCGGCGATCAACCGGCGGGTCACCGCCGGAGAGATCAGCCCGTCACCCTTCGCCACCAGGCGCACCGCGTCGACCAGCGCCTCCGCGTCGGTGTTCTTCAGCAGGAACCCCGCCGCGCCGGCGCGCAGCGCGCCGAAGACGTACTCGTCGACGTCGAACGTCGTCAGGATCAGCACGTCGGTCACGCCCGCCAGCTCCCTGGTGGCCGTGATGCCGTCCTTCTTCGGCATCCTGACGTCCATCAGCACGACGTCCGGCCGCTTCTCGCGCGCCATGGCGACGGCCTCCTCGCCGTCGCCCGCCTCGCCCACCACCTCGACGTCGCCGGCGCCGCCGAGAATCAGCACGATCCCCGCCCTGACCGCCGCGTGGTCGTCGGCGACCAACACCCTGATCGTCACGGCTCCTCCTCCGTCGGCAGCGCCGCCCGCATCCTGATCGCCAAGGCTCACGGCTCCTCCAGGGTCGGCAGCGTCACCGGCACCTTGATCGTCACGATTCCTCCTGGGTCGGCGGCGTCGCGCGCACCTTGATCGTCACGGCTCCTCCACGGTCGGCAGCGTCGCGCGCATCCTGATCGTCACGGCTCCCCCTGCGTCGGCAGCGTCGCGCGCACCCGCCAGTGTTTCTCGTCGTACGGCCCGGCCTCGAACCGGCCGCCCACCAGCCCCGCCCGCTCCCGCATCCCGACCAGCCCGGCGCCCGACCCCGGCAGCGCCGACCCGCCGCCGGCCAGCGGATTGTCGACCACCACGCTGACGTGATCGGGCGCGAAGGTGATCGTGACCGTCGCCCGGTCGTCGCCGTGTTTCATCGCGTTCGTCAGCGCCTCCTGCACGATCCGGTACCCGGCGAGATCCACCGACACCGGCAGCTCCCTCGGGGTGCCCTCCACCGTCATGCCGGCGTCGACTCCCGCCTGCCGCGCCCGCTCCACCAGGTCGGCGACGTCCTGGAGCCGCGGCCTGGTCGACGCGTCGGTGTCTTCGCCGTCCTGGCGCAGCAACCCGATCATGGTGCGCATCTCGGCCAGGCCCTGCACGCTGTTCTCCCTGATCGACGCCATGATCTGCTGGACGGCTCCCGCGTCGAGATCCTTGCGCGACAGCACGGCCGTGGACTGGATCGCGATCGCGCTGAAGTGATTGGCGATGATGTCGTGCAGCTCCCTGGCCATCCTGGTGCGCTCGGCGACGATCACGGCGTTGCGGTCGAGCTCGGCCAGATGCGCCACCTGCTCGGCCCTGGCCCGCTCCGCCGCCGCCTGGTCGCGGTGCTGCCGCAGCACCATCGCCGTCGTGACCGGCACCACGAGCACCAGCCCCGCCTGCACACCGAACACCGAGATCTTCAACAGGTCCCGCTCGACGAAACCGAACACGCAACCGATGATCACCGCGCCGGCCCCCGTGACGCCGAGCAGCCACCTGCTCAACCTCGGCGGGCCGTACAGGGCGGCGGCGTAGAGGTTGTCGGTGAAGATGACGATGGTCGGCAGCGAAGGGCCGGCGAAGGCGATGTCGAGACCCACCCCCGACACGCCGAGCGCGAGAGCCGCCAGCGGAGCGCTCCGCCGTACGGCGACACCCGCGCAGGTGAGCGCCAACGGGACGACCGGCAGCCACACGGGCACGCCGGCCCGGGGGTAGAAGGAACCGGCCGCCAGCAGGACGAGACCCACGGCGAAGGTCGCGACAGCGCCCAGGAGGTCTCGTCTCATCCCCCCATCTCACCATCAGTCGCAGGGGTGTCGATGGCACCTGGGGCTGGGCTGTGGATACGCCGAAGGTTGTACACAGGGTCATCGGAGCGGACTAGGCGGCGAATTGGTTCGAGGCATGGCTCCGGGTCCGCTATGCTTGCTTACGCAGCGAGCGGCCGTAGCTCAATGGATAGAGCATCTGACTACGGATCAGAAGGTTAGGGGTTCGAGTCCTCTCGGCCGCGCACGGTTTGACCAGGGAGTTCCTTGATCGCAAGGGACTCCCTGAGTCCTTTCTAAGGGCCGACTGTAGCAACGGCTGTAGCAACGCCCCTTTGTTCACTGAGGTTCACCTCCGTTCGTGGCCGTTTCTTCACTGGGTAGATTCCGCGCGATGTACTCGTCCACGGCCTTGGAGATGAGCCAGGACCGTGTCCGGTCCTGACGTCTGCCGATCGCGTCGAGTCCCGCCTTCTGTGCATCCGTCAGCCGAATGCTTGTCGGTTCTTTCGCCACTACTAGATTGTACTACATGTGACTACGTTCGACTACATTCCCAGAGGGGCGCAGCCACTCACCGGGCGAGTCGGCCGAACTGGGACAGTGCCCCGTCCATGGAGTCCGCCGCGCGCCGCTGCACCTCGTCGGTGAGGTGGGTGTAGATCTCCGAGGTTGTGGCGAGTCGGCTGTGTCGGAGCGTGCCCTGGATGGTCTTCATGTCCACGCCCTGCCCGTGCAGCCAGGTGGCCGCGGTGTGCCGCAGGTCGTGAATCCGCACCCGTTTGCCGTCCGGCCGCGCGATGTCCGCCTCGTCGCACAGCGCGTTCCAGGCGCGGTTGGCATTCCTCGGCTCGATGGGCGTGCCCACCGTAGTCGTGAAGACCAGGCCCGGGTCGGCCCACACCTTCGCCGCCAGCCGCTCGGCGGCCTGCTCCACCTTGTGCTGCCGTAGTAGCGTCACCACCGCCCGCGGAATCGCCAGCGTGGCGTCCGACCCATCCGTCTTGGCGCGCACCACGGCCAGCCGACCCCGCCGGCGGCCCGTCTCCGGGTCGAGATCGCCGCGCAGTCGCTGGAGGGACGGGCCTACCTTGATCACCGCGTTCTCGAGGTCGATGTCCTCCCAGCGCAGCGAGAGCGCCTCACCGCGCCGCAGGCCGAGGCCGAGGATCGTGAGCCACAGCACGCCCCACCGGTCGCTCTGCGCCGCGGCGAACAGCCTGTCGGCCTCCATGGCCGTCAACGCGGTCCCGCGCTTGCTCCTCCCGGAGGGTGGCTCGACCAGCATCGCCACGTTCCGCGCGACCAGCTCGTCCTTGAGCGCGTCGTTGAGCGCCGCCCGGAGGATGGCGTGGCAGTAGTTCACCGTCCGGTCGGAAAGCAGCACCACGGGTGGCGGCTCCTCGCCCTTGACCGGCTTCTTCTGCCGGGCCGCAGGCTTGCGCTGAAGTTCCAGAAGCCATGTGCGCAGCCGGGCCGGGGTGAGCTTGGTCAGCGGTTCGCTCCCGATGTGCGGGGTGATGTGCAGCCTGATGTTGTCCGAGTAGGAGATCCACGTGGACTCGGCCATCTTTCCCGCCGCCACCCGCTGAGCCAGGGTGAGGGAGACCCACTGGTTGAGGTAGCGCTCCAGGGTGACCCCGCGGCCGGAGGTGATCGGCTTACCCTCCTCCACCTGACGGAGTAGCTTGCGCCACTCCTCCCGTGCCTTGTCCTTCGACTTCGACGAAACGGTCTTCCGCTCGCCGCCCGGCAGGGTTACCGCGCCGATCCACATGCCGTCGCCGCGCTGGTAGAAGCTGCCTTCCCCATTGCCGCGACCGCGCTTCTTCGGAGTCTTCATCGGGTCGCCCCCGTTCTCCGCGTACGTCGGCTGACCAGCTCAAGTTCCTGGCCGGCCTGCTGCATGAGCTCGGCGAAGTGGCGCGGCAGGTCGGAACCCGCGAGGACGAACGCGTTAGCCATCGCGGCCTGAGTGAGCCCACCGCCGCCGGCAGCGGATTCGAGCAGCTTCACCAGGCCCGTGACCCTCGCGTCCTCCTCGGTGTGGCGCTGGTCCCAGTACCGCAGCAAGGCGTTCTTGACCCCGTCAGGGAGTGACGCCTCCTGGAACTGGCGCACCGCCTGCGGAACGGGCGGCTCGGGCGGCTCGGTGTTGCCGAGTAGTTCGGCCGGGACGTGCCCGGACAGGACGAGCATCGGCTCGATGCTCATGCGGAACAGCCGGCCGAGCTTGACCAGGTGCGTGATGTGGGGGCGGGTGCCCTTCCGCCACCGCGAGACCGTCGATTGTTGCAGTTCGAGCGCCTCGGCCAGGGCCGCGTCTGACGCGTACCCCCGGGCTCGGGCTGTCAGTGACAGCCATTCGTAGAACGGGTTGTCCTCCGCCATCCTCGCCGCTCCTTACCTGTTTGACACTTATGCATCATGATCTTAATAACGTCAGGCGTGAACCGCAAGCTTTGGGGTTCGGATTGAAGACACATGGCGGGCCCGTCGCCCTCGGCAACCCCTTGTGCGAGGTGGCATCCAGTGAGATGTGACGCAAGCGCCTAGAGTCTGTATCCTGCCCGGTTCATCGCTTCAAGAGGCTTCTAGTGCCTGCTCGGAGGGTTGATGATCACACTGGGCGCCGGTCAATCAGATGTGCATCCTTGTCAGAAGACTACGCTTGCGTCTAACGCCGATTTCAAAGATCATCGACTTGCGTGAGCCGCCACGGACTTGTAGGGTGATCTTCGTACTGCTGTGGACCTGGAGGGGGGAACCCCACTCGGTGTCACGGCTAGGACAGTGCAAAAGCCCCCGGCGGGGAGCGTGGTGGACGCAGTTGCAGCCTGCGAACATCGCCCGATTCCAGCCGAGGGCTATGCGCTCAAGACCGCTCGTCTGACTGAAAGGACCTGAGCCATGTCCAAGGGTACGGGGCTCAGCATGGTTGGGGGATCTGCGACCAGCCAACACGCCCACATGCCGTCCGGCGACGGAACGTCGTCGACGGCCTCCTCCTGCGAGTGCTTGCCCCTTCTCTTGAAGGAGGAGCACGTCGTCAAGCTCCTCCAGATCGGGCGCAGCGTCTACTTCGAGCTCATCAAGTCCGGAGAGCTGGAGTCGGTCCTGATCGGGCGCAGTAGGCGAGTGCCTCGCGACTCCCTCCTAGCCTACGTCCAGTATCTCCGCGCGGCCCCGGCTGCCTGACTCAGGGCTCCGGCCGCTGATCCGCAGCGGCCTTCACCGTCGCCTTCCACGGGGTCCTGACGTCGCCTTGTCCATCGTCGATGGGCGGGGTGCCCTGACCCCTGAATCTTCATCGGCCTGGACCGGATCATCGCCCGATCATCGCCGTCCGAACGAGGACGTGCCCGCGAGGATCACGGCGGAGGAATGCCTCCAGACCGTCGCTAACCAACAACGGCGGCCCCTCGCGGGACCGCCGTCGCAGCCAGGCAGAGCGCGCCAACGCTCTGACCCCCTGGATGCCCCTCAGCCACCTTCCACAGCAACACGAGGAGGCGTACATGAGCGTACTCAACGCTGTACGCGAGCAAGGACGCGTCCGCGCTTCCAGCGCGTCCTCCCCGCCCTTCCGGCCGGGAGGTCCACGCAGATGAGCAGCAACCCGAAATCGCCGGGCTCGGCCCGGTCTGTCATCCGTCGCGGTCGCATGCGCGCGGACCACTTCGTCCAGGTCTCCAACGACCTGGCCCGCGACAGGAGGCTCACCCGCAAGGCGCGGGGCCTGTTCGTCGAACTCGCCTCCCACGTAGAGGGATGGATGACCAGCATCGCCCAGCTTGCCCAACTGGGGCCGGAAGGGGTGCACGCGATCCGCGGTGCCGTCGAGGAACTGGAGAAGTACGGCTACCTCGTGCGCGTCCAGAACCGCGACCCGGCGACAGGCCGCCTCGGCGAGACCGAGTACTGGATCACCGACTGCCCCGAGGAGTACGAAGAGGCCAGCTCAGAGCCGTCGTTAGAAGATCACACGACGGGCAGGGGCGAGCGATCGTCCTGGTCGGAGCCGTCATGCGATTTTCCGACGTCGGCTGAGCCGCACGCGGATCAGCCGTGCGCGGAAGATTGCACGCATAAGAAGACCAACCCCAAGAAGACCAACAAAAGAAATCAGGAGATGCCTCCTTCGTCGGCATCTCCTGCGGGCGACACGCAGCAGGAGATCCGCCTCGGCGACGACACCGCACCCCCGCCCGCAAAGGCGAAGAAGCCCCGTAGCCGCTCGACGAAGCGACGTACCCCCGAGGAGCAGCTTCGGTTCGAGCAGGCGACCAAGGTGGCCGATTGGTGGTGGGGCAAGTGCGACGAGGCGGGCGTGCCGAAGATCGGTAAGTCGGCGTCGTCGAACGGCTTCCCAGGCCTGGTCAAGCTGATCGAGTCGGCGCTCGCTGACGACTACACCCAGAAGGAAGTGGCGTACGCACTGGGCCGCAACCCGACCCGCCGCTTCCCGTCACTGCAGACGTTCGAGACGGCGCTCATGGCCGTCCGCGGCATCGTGCCGCAGCAGCCCACCTCGGGCCAGCAGCGCGTCGCCACGTCCGACCTGCGAGTTTCTCAGGTGCAGTCCATGATGGCGGACTACGCCCAGGCTCAGGCTGAGGGCCGCCTGGAGGAGTGGTTCGCCACCCCCGAAACCCTCTCCGACCACGGACGGCCTGCTGCGTCGGGCTCTGCCTCGCTCCCCGGAGGTACCCGGTGATTGCCGACCAGCTAGGCCAGGTCCTGCAATACATCGCTGCCGCCGACCGGCGCACCCTCGGCAAGGCCGACCTCGTCGTCTGGGGTGATGCCATCGGTGACCTGCGGTTCGAGGACGTGATGGAAGCCGTCCGCCAGCACTACCGCGACTCGACCGTCTTCCTCATGCCCGCGCACGTCCGCCAGGCGGTACGCAAGGCCCGACACGACCGCGCCAGCCGGGCCGTGCCAGTCGCGCCGCCCGCCGAGGTCACCGACCAGCCCGGTGTCTACAAGCTGCACCTCATTAAGGCCATCGCCGAGATCGCCGACCGGCACGACATCCACCGCGCTCTCCCCGCCCCCGGCGACAAGAACGGGCCCAGCGAGGAATACCTGGCGCTACCTGCCGCCCGGCTCGCTAGCGAGAACGCCGCTCGGAAGCGCAGCGAGTGGTGGGGAGTCGGCTGCCCGGTCGCCTGGTGCGCCGCCGACGCCGAGCGACCCTGCCGAGATCACGACGGTAACCACCTGCCGTGGCAGCGCACCCACTCCAAGCGCATCATCGCCTGCCGGGAAGCCCGAGAGGCTCGCATGAACCTCGCACGCCCGCAGAAGGCAACCGGATGAGCACCGCCTCACCCCACGACCAAGCTCGCCGCGATGCTCGGCATCCCCTACGGACCCGAGGAGGCCACAGGATGACCAACAGCCAGGCTGCCACCATTACGGCCGCCGAGCGCGCCCTGGCCGTCTTCCTGGCCGAATGGGGCGTGCCGAACCCCCGCCGCCGTACCGCCGACGCCATCAGGCTGCCCACGCGCCACGGTCCGCGCCCCACCACCGCCCGCTCCGCCGCACTCGCTCCTCGGCGAGTCGGCGTACGGGACGCCAGCACCGCCAGGCAAGGAGCCGAGCAGGCCCGGCGCCTGCTTGCCGCTCAAAGTGGAGGGGATGGGTGATGGGACGCCCGACCAAGCTCACTCCCGAACTCGCCGACGCCTTCATCCGCGCCCTGGAGAACGGCAACAGCATCCGCCGCGCAGCCGCCCACGTCGGCATCACCCGCAGCACCGCCCACGCCTGGATCGCCCAAGGCGAAGAAGACGACGCCCCACCCGAGTTTTCGGACTTTTCGGACAGGGTTACGCGCGCGCGCACGAGGGCGTTGGGGGAGCTGTTCAACGCGGCGTTCCAGGACGCGGTCGGTGGGGTGGCAGTCAAGCGGATGGTGCGGCCGGACGGATCGGAGGAGACCCAGGTGACTCCGCCGAACGGGAAGGTCGCGCTGCAGATGATGGCGTTGCTGGATCCGGAGGAGTGGCTGCCCAGGAAGGCGATCGAGCTGTCGGGGCCGGGGTCGGGGCCGGTGGAGTTGACGCATCAGGAAGGGGTGGTTGAGGGGATCTTGGACAGGATCCGGAAGTCCAAGGAGCGGCGGGCGGTCGAGGCTGAGCGGGCCGCCGGCGCACCCCCTACGGGAGGTGATGACGGGGAGTAGGAGTCCATGGTGCGGGGTCAGGAAGCAGCGAGTGGAGGCTCTGCACTGGTCGGATGCCATCGCGATCAGTCCAGAGCCCCCGGGAGTGTTTAGGGCAGGGACCACCACATGTCGCCCGGCCGATCCAGCCACATGCGGGTGCCGTCGTTCTGGATCGTGAGCCCGAATCGGTCGGCCGCAGGGCTGCCCCAGGACACCCACTTGAGGTAGGTGTCGGCGACCTCGTCCCACAGGCGGCGTGGGCCGTACTGGGTGACCTGGAAGTCATTGGCGCCCGGTTCGGCGTCGCAGGCCGCCCAGGAGCCTTCCGGGTTGCCTGTCTCCTGGAGCAGCAGGGAGTAGCAGCCGGGTTCGCTGATGACCATCCAGTCGATGCGGGGGGCCAGGGCGACGCTGGCCAGGTGCGCCCCGAGGTCGGCCGTGACGACGGTGCGTGGGTGGAGCCTGGTCGTGCTCTTGTCGGCCTCCTCGCTGTGGGGGGAGTTCCACACGTAGCTGCCCCGCTGGGAGCGCA
This sequence comes from Nonomuraea sp. NPDC003754, assembly GCF_053605785.1. Lineage (NCBI taxonomy): Bacteria > Bacillati > Actinomycetota > Actinomycetes > Streptosporangiales > Streptosporangiaceae > Nonomuraea > Nonomuraea sp. NPDC003754. Next base: position 7,673 of record NZ_JBSGJX010000031.1, on the reverse strand, counting down.
CCATCATGTAGTTGGCGGGGCCGTGGAAGGACCCGACTGCCGTGGAGTCGTCGACCACGGTGAGCTTCAGCTTGTGGCCGGTCGCGCCGCCCGGGTGCCAGGGCAGGACGATCACGCCGCCCGGCCGGGTCTGTTCGATCCAGGCGGCCGGGATATCGGCCACGCCCGCCGTGACGTGGACCCGGTCGAACGGCGCCCGCTCGGGGCAGCCCTTCAGCCCGTTGCCGACGACCAGGTGCGGAGCGAACCCGGCCGCTTCGATGTTGGCCGCCGCTCCTGCCGCTACGGCGGGGTCGATCTCGATGGAGGTGACGTTGTCGGCTCCGACCCACCACGACAGTAGGGAAGCCGTCCAGCCTGATCCGGTGCCGATCTCCAGGCCCCGGTCACCCTTGTGCGGTGCCAGCAGCTCCAGGAAGGGGAAGACGACGCCCGGGGCTGACACCGAGGAACTGGACCGGCCGCTTCCCTCGGCCGGGTCGGTGGCGCCGTCGTCGGCCTGGATGATGATGGCCGCGTCGGAGTAGACGGCCTGCCACCAGGCCTCCGCGTCCGTGGCGATGTCGATGCGGTGGCCGACGTCTTGCCAGCGGTCCGGCTTGGCCCAGGCCGCCATGGGCGTGAACAGGTGGCGCGGCACCCTCTCCAATGCCTGGGCCCACCGCTCATCCGTCAGCCGGCCCCGGCTGCGAAGGTCGTCGGCCAGGCGCTGCGCCATCTCCTTGACGGCGGCCGTGTCGGGTGCGGTCAGCTTGTCCACGCGGGTCCCTTCTCCAAGATGTCGGCCAGCGCGGCGGCGATCGGCAGGCCGATTTCATCAGCCAACCAGAACCATTCCCCGCGCTGGTTGGTCTCCAGGAAGACCCACTCCCCGGAGGTGTCGCAGATCAGGTCGGCCGCCCCGTAGACCAGGCCGAGGCGCCGATGCAGCTCCACCAGGGCCGTGCTGACCTCGGCGGGCAGCTCGATCGCGGTGTAGGTGAGGGAGTCATAGTCGCTGCGCCAGTCGGTCCGGCCCTGCTCGCTGCTGGAGTCGATGCGCACGGCGAAGACGCGAGAGCCGACGATGACGGCCCGTGCCTCGAAGTCCTTGCTGATCTGCTCCTGGAACAGGTGCGCGGTCAGGCTCAGCGCCGGGTCGAGCAGGCTTTCCGGGTCGGTGACGGGTGAGGTGTACAGGGCCCGGATGCGTCCCTCGTCGGCGTGCCAGACGCCGTTCAGGGGCTTGTAGACGATCGGCCGGTCCAGGTCCTTGGCCCAGGCGTGCGCGGCCTGCGGATCGGAGGTGATCAGGGTCTCGGGGATGGTCAGGCCGGACTGGGCGGCCGTGGTGAGCTGGACGGGTTTGTACTCGCAGCGCATCGCGGCCATCGGGTCGTTGACCCACAGGCAGCCGTCCATTCCCAGAGCGATCAGGACGCCGCCGAAGCCGCGCCGGGCTTCGCCGTAGGCGAAGGCTCGTTCGGGGCTGGACATGCGCTCATCCAGGGCGAACTGGGTCGGCCGCCGCCAGTAGACGGCCCCTACCTCGGCCAGGTCCAGCACGGTGGCCCGGGACCCGTTCAGGGTTCCGGCCCAGCCGCAGGAGTTGGCGTCGATGGTGGCCGACATGCTCAGCGCGCCGGGGAAGTCGGAGGTATCGACAGTGACCACGCAGACGCCCCGCCCGGCCAGCTCAGCGGCGACCCTCTGGGCGACGACGTCGGTCTCGTCGGTGACGATCAGCACGGTGTGTGACATGGAGCCTCGTCTCAGTCCGTGCCGACCTCTTCGGGGGCGGTGCCGTCCGGATTGCTGGCGCTGGTGGGCCGGGTCTGTCCTTCGTGTGCGCCCGCCGTGATCGGGGGCAGCACGAGGAAGCGCAGCCCCCACGGTCGCGCGTCGCTGGCAGGGGTGGCGGGCGCGGACAGGAGGTGCCGGGTGGGCAGCATCGGGAAGACGTCGCCGACGCGGAAGATCAGCCCGCGTGACTCGCCGTCCGGTGAATGGGTGATCAGGTCCAGCTCGGTCGTGGTCTGGGACATCGTGAACCCCTTCTCGTTGGTCGGCTTGGTTGCCGCTTACAGGCGCTGGTGGTCGCGGATCTTGTCGCACATGTCGGTGACGGCCTTCACGATCAGCTCGGGCTCGTCGACCTGGACGTTGTGCGCGGCCCGCTCGGCAACGATCAGCGTGCTGTCGTCGGACAGGCTGGCCAGGTCGGCTTGGATGCGTGCCCAGACGCGGTTGTAGCGCTCGGCCACGTCCGGCGACCGGCTGGCGAAGTACTCGTAGTAGTAGGTGCCGGGGGCCGGGTACGGGGCCTTGGAGATGACCGTCAGCGGCATGCTGCCGAAGTGCGTGCGCTCGGTCTCCAGCGCCGTGACGACTCCTGTCCGGCCGAGGTCCTCCTGGACCTCCGCGCGGCGCTGCCCGCTGGTCAGCTCCAGCGCCAGGCCCAGCTCGACCATCTCGGCCGGGAGCTGGTGCCGCATCCGGCGCAGCAGGTCCGGTTCCTGACCGCTTCGGATCGCCAGACGCAGACGGGCGCGGACCAGGCCGCACGGCGTCAGGGCGTAGGTGAGGGCCTTCTGCCAGTGCTGCAGGGGCCCGTACTGCCACCGGCCGAACTCCTCGGCCATCCAGGTCATGCGCTCGGAGGGCGCGTCGACCAGCACCATCCCCGCGACTTGGTCGCGGTGGCGAGCCGCGTAGAGACGGGCGATCTCCCCGCCCATCGAGTGGCCGACGAGCAGGTAGGGGCCGGGCTCGCCCGACGCCTCCAGCACCTCGTGCAGTTCGTCGGCCAGCGCCGAGGCGCCGCGCCACTCCCACCACGGCGCGGGCTGACTCCAGCCGAGTCCCGCCCGGTCGTACTGCCACACTCGCTGGCCGGGCACCAGCCCCCGCCGGACGTTGACCCAGTTCAGGCCGTTGTCGGTCATGCCGGGCAGGATGACGACGATCGGGCCGCCTTCGCCTTCGGCCTGTACGTGCAGGCGGCGGCCCCGGACGGTGACGAATCGGCCGGGCGCAGGGAACCGCCGGCTGTCTGCCCGTTCGCTGAATGCCTGGTAGGCGGCACTGGCGATACCGGCCGCAGCAGCGGTGATGGCAGCAGCGGTGAGCCATCGAGGGGGCACGTTCACTCCTTTGGTCGTCGTGATGCGGGCGTAGACCTCACTTCATGGAGCACTAACTGACGCTGCGCAGGTGGCCGCCCGGGCGCCGACGACGCGCTCGGGTGGCGAGTTCGATCGGCCGGACCCCGTCGGCCCTGGCCACCCCGGCGCGCACTTCGGCCGGGGACGTTGCGCACACAAGGTTGACCTTGTCACCCGCCGTGTCGCGACGGAAGGCGATGAAACCGCCCCCGGCCCCGTCCATCACGATCCAGCCCTCGATGGTGAACGGCTCCGGGATATCCCACCTCATCCGTCGATCACCGCCTGTACGGCTGTCCTCCCATCGCTGGCCAACGTCCGGGCGTTCTGGGTGACGACCCGAAAGCCTCCGCGCTCCGGCGTCACCAGCGACCGGCAGTCGCTGCCCTCGAAGACCTCCAAGTCCGGCACGAGAAAGCCCGGCCCGAGGTACTGCCTCTCGCGCAGGGTGATCCGCACGCTCATGACGAGCAGCACGCGGTCAGCCTGGCCCTGGAGCCGCTCCACCACGGCGGCAAAGTCCCTGACCAGCTTGTCGGCCTGTTCGATACTGATCTCGGCGGCTGTGGAGGTCATGAACTCAGGGTGAGCCCAGCTCGGCCGCCACTCCACCGCCTTGCGGATGCTTGCGGAAAAGCCTCTACCCGAGGGCCTCCAGCGCCCTGACGATCAACTCTCTGGCCTGCTGGCCGTACACCGCAGACGCCGCGAGATCGGCGAACCCGTCGGTGTACATGGCGACCTCGCGCGGGCTGGTGACGGTGAGGAACCCGCTGACGAGTTCCACGCTGACCTGGGCGTCGTCGAAGCAGAAGAACATCTCCACCGGCCAATAGGCGGAGCGATCCGCCTCGGCGGGAATGATGCCCAGCGCCATCGACGGAAGGTTCTGGATGGCCAGAAGGTGCCGGAGCTGGCCAGCCAGTACGGCGGAGCCGCCGATGCGCATCCGCAAGGTCGCCTCTTCCAAAAGGATGGCGAAGCGGTGATCACCTTCGTAGACGATGTGCTGGCGGGCCATCCGCTCGGCCACAGTGGCGGCCACATCATCGACAGTCACGCCCCGACGACGGCGGATCGCCGTCAAGACGGCAGTCACGTAATCGGCTGTCTGGACGGGGCCGGGGATCATGACAGAGGAGTAGATGCGGAACCGCCGCGTCCGTTCATACAGGTCCCGGACCGCGACGTTCAGATGCTTCAGCCCGCTGCGCTCGGCCCTGCGCCAGTCCAGCCACATGGAGTCAGCCGCGCGCAGCTCGGCGATCAGCTCGGCGACCAGCTCTGACCTGCCGCAGGCGTCCGCCCACGCCCGCACATCGGCCTCGAAGGGGGCCTTCTTGCCGTGCTCGATCCGGCTGGTCTTGGCCTCGTGCCAGCCAGCAGCGGCGGCCAAAGCCCGGGAGGTGAGACCGGCATCCAGGCGAAGCTCACGCAGGCGGTCGGCCAGGGCCTGGCGAGCTAGCTGGGCGCCAGAGTGAGGGCTGGACATGGGCCGGGGGTGCTGGTTGTGCCTACTTCGGCTGGTACTCCGCGTGGTCGATGGCCCTGCTCCAGACCGCCTCGAACGCGGTCGCGCACATCTGAGCAATCGCCGGGTCGTCGCTCACCTCGTCATCGAGGTAGCGGCCGTCCCCAGCGAAGTGGCTGAACCGAACCAGTGCGCCGTCGACCACCCAGAAGTCATTGACCGGCACAAGCAGATCGGACGCCTGTCGTCGTGGCAGCCAGCGGACCTCTTCGCCCGCGCCCAGGTTCATCGCCCCGGTCAGGTCGTACTCGTAGCGGATGAAGTCGGTGATCGGCTCGGAGACGATGCGTGCCCGGCGGATCCGCAGCCCGCGCCCCACAGCTGCCTTGACCACCTCGTACCAGTCCCGCCAGCGCTCCACCGCGTCGATGGGCTTGCCCGCCTGCCAGTCGGCGAACACCGGGTCGTCGGGGGTGTAGGCGTCGCGCGTTTCCAGGTGGACGGCCTCGCGGCGGGCGGCAGCGATCATGTCAATGATGGTCGTCTGGTCCTGCTCCGGGTGCTGCTGGGTCACTGCATGCCTCCGCCAGAATGTGCCGCATCCGCGCCGGGATTCGGACGATGCGCTCGTGGTCAAGGATGGGGCTGCGGGTAGCGATCTGCGCCCGTTCCTCCGGGTCGGTCACCTCCCAGCCCTAGACCACGATCGAACCGTCCACCTCATCCACCCAGACCGAAGGGCAGTTGCCGCCCGGCGTCTCGGGGTCGATGCCAACGAACCGTAGCGTCATGACGTCCTCCGCTGTCGGGGGTTTGCGGCTCCTTGCGACTTCACCGTGAGCCTGACTGCGGATGTGCGGGCGGTCAAGGGTGGTTGTGGTCCGCCGAAGGGCGGTGCCCTGCGCAACTACCGCCGGGAGCGCAGCTCCGCCGGACACCGCACCCGCAACGCACCTGCCAGCCGACCTGACCATGCTGCGCGCCCTCGTGGACACCACCAACCTGGAAAGCCTCGTCGGCCTGCGCGAGCCGCATCGTCCTGGTCCGCGGCTTCGCACTCATGGGCCGCCGCTCCGAGCTGGCCGCGCTCGACATCGCCCACATGACCACCACCGGTGGCGGGCTGGAGGTCGCGATCCGCCGTTCCAAGACCGACCAGGACGCGATTGGGGAGATCGTCCCGCTGCCGCACGGCTCAGCGTCTGAGCGGGTGGACACTCGTGCGGCACCACGTGTCGCCGGTCTGGAGTGCACGTGGCTGGCGAGCGGCTGCTATTTCCAGGTGTAGTTGGCGTCGGTGATGGGCGGCAGCCATGGGTTCCCCGTGGGCGAGTGTGGGGTGAGGAGCGCGCTCAGCTGTCCACCGATCAGGGGGAACAGCGGAAGCTCGGCCGCTTTGCGGTAGTCGACCCAGTCGATGATCCCGAGTTCCTGGCCGCCGTCCGGGAAGTCATCGTGTTCGACGGTGGCGAGTCGGGCTCTCACATCCGGGGTGATATGGCACCGGAATATCAAGTGGATCTTGCGCGGGGATGGGGTAGGGCCGGGGCGGGTGACCATCTGGTCTTGGATCCAGCACAGCTCGGGCGGGGTCGCGTCGTTGAGGTCGAGCAGCAGTTCCTCGGCGAGTTCCCTGCGGAGGGCGTCGATCAGGTCTTCCCCGGTGTTCACGTTGCCGCCAGGCGGTGTGTAGTGCGAGCCGGTCGGCCGGTCACGGCGGATCAGCGCGACATCGTCGCCGCAGAACACCAGGGCGCCAGTGCGAATCTTCACGCGGGAGAAAGGCGCGGTCGGGTCGGTCATGGAGGCAGTATTGCCCCGCGCAGGCCCGGGTATCTGGTGAACGGTTGAGCTTCCGCTCTCGGGGCCCGCGGGGCGCGGGGTCAGGCAGCAGCGAGCAGGCCGGAACTCGACCCGCGACTCATCCCCGAAACGCCTCGATCTCGATCTCGACCAGCATCCGCTTGTCGATCAGCCCCGCCACCTTGACGCCTGTGCACGCTGGCCTGACGTGCCCGAGCACCTCCGACAGCGCCGCGCCGACCGCGTCGTAGTGGCTGTCATCCACCACGTAGTAGCGCACCATGACCACGTCCTCCCGGGTCAGACCAGCCGCCTCGACCGCGTCGAGCGCGATGCTGAAGGCCGTCATGGCTTGCAGGTAGGCGTCGCCCTCGTGCTGTACCTCACCGTCGACCGTGGCCGTGCACCCGGAGACCACCACCCTCGGCCCTACCACCACCGCCCTGGCGTAGCCGTACTTGTCCTCCCAGACGCCGCCCGACAAGACCCTCGTCGCCTCGCGCACGCACCTTGTCTGAACCATCACGCGTCCCTTCCTCAGGCCCCAGCCGCGGACTGCGGCCAGGGCGTCTGTGACCGACCACGTGCGCGGGGCGACGCCCCGCGCGGCTGCCTCGGAGATGCGGCCGGAACCGGAGGCAAAGTTCCGCCACCCGGCCAGGGGAAGGTGGCGGATGCGGCCCTCCAGCGGTACGGCCGCCCATCATGGCCGAGGACCCCTGCCTGGCGGCCGGTCATGATGTCTCCTCGTCCAGCGGTGCGTTACCGCGGTCCTGCTGGAGGAGCCAAAGATCGCGGAAGAGACCGGCTCGGGTCGTCAGCTGGGAAAACGTGCCCTCGGCAGTCACGCGCCCACCTTCCATGACCACGATCCGGTCCGCGACGACCGTGTTGGCGAGGTTGTGGGTGACCAGAACGATCGCCCGGTCTTGCGCGAGCTGGCGCAACCCGGTGAACACCAGATGTTCGGCGCGGGCGTCCAGGTCGGAGGTGGGCTCGTCCATCACCAGCAGGCCGGCGTTGCGGTGGATTGCCCGGGCGCCCGCGATGCGCTGCCATTGGCCTGAGGACAGGGCCTGGCCACCCCACCATTCACGGGCCAGCAGCGTGCCCAGGCCACTGCGCAGCACGTTGATCACCGCGTCGGCGCCGCTTGCAGCTGCGGCGCGATGGACGGCGTCATCCCCGCCGGGCTGGGGCTGACCGAGGTGGATGTTCTCCCGGGCGGTCATCGGCCAGCGGGCGAACTCCTGCGG
>NZ_JBSGJX010000030.1:0-114622 GCF_053605785.1 Nonomuraea sp. NPDC003754 | reverse complement strand
CGGCAGATGTTCCCACGCGATCCCGGTGTGCAGCACGAACAAGATGCCCTGCAACGCCAGCCGATCATCCAGCCGCTTGCGTCCCGGATGTCGGAACCGGCGCTCACGTTTGGGCAGCAACGGTTCGATGACCTGCCATAACTCGTCACCGACCTCCCACGGCTTCAGCCGGGCCATCCCCGCTCCTCTCGCCATCACTACAGCGAGAGATCCAAGCACAACAGAGATCATTCTGTTAGCCCCTTTTAAGGGAAATATGGGGCTCCGCCCCAAACCCCGGCCCTCCTCGGAGATGGCCAAAGATCGGTGGTTGCTGTGATGTGAAGTGGCTGGGGTCCTGTGCGGCCATCTCCTCGTCGGCCACCCCAAGGGACACCAGACCAGCCGCACCAGGGCAAGCCGCCATGTGCGGGCAGGACAACCAGCGCACGCGGAAGTTCACCGGGATACATGTACACGTGAATGACGGCTTGCCCTGGCACGTCCGGCCCGGTATGGCTGCGCCTGCCCGACGAGGAGATGACCGCAGAACGCGTGAGAGTACTGATTGCCGAAGTATCAGAACCTCTTTGTTGAGGCTAGCCATTGGCCCAATAGTTCTTGACCATGATCTGATATACCGACTCAAGCGATCGATGCTTAGGAACAATTTCTCTCTTTGCGTCTGCGTAGAGAGTGAGAACTCCCTCTACGGTCGGACCTGCTTGCCAGCGACCTAGCTCACCATCGAACCTATAACTGAAAGCCGAGTTTGCCCACTTGAGTACGTCTGCAGCATCCTCGAAAGCTTCATTCGAGAAGGTGGCCAAGTTCACAGTTACGGCCCAAGCATCATCATGTCGAGCCAGCATCCACTCGCGCACATTGAGACCATGGATGCTCCATCGATTTACACTATCAATCATCCTCCAACTGCCAACTCGAACTTCGTCGGGAATTATCTGCTGGGCACATTTGGACTTGGCGAGATCTGGCTCAAGTGCAGGATCGAATGTATCGACAATGATGCCGAGGCGGGTGTTCGACGAGTCTCGCTGCAAAACAAAAGTGACTGAGTTACGATCCCATGTGATTTCTCTTTTTGGTCCGTAACGAGCCTTAAGGTCGGCCATCACGTAGTAGCCGTCCTTCATAAATGCCAATTGTTGCGGGAAAGTTACGAGCGTCTGCATGATGGCGTCATTAAGCTCGAAGGATGAGATCTCAGAGACGACCAACATAAGTCCTACACCAACTCTGCCTCCCGACTTTCGAATTACTTCGACGAGTTCGTGGGCTCGCTCGTCCCTAAGAATCTGGTCAGCATCGTCAATCGCTATAAATAGTCCGGGCTTGTCACGTCCGGGGAACCCTACATACCCTCCCTCTTTCCGCTCCTCAATTACGCGAAGCGCGATTTCTAGGACATGAATGGCGTCATTGACGCTTGTGACTAGTGGGCGGTCCTTGTGAAGCGCGCGGGAGATGTCCGCCAAGCTGTCGTTATTGAGCGGATTGACTGGTATGACATCAAACACGCCCGAGGCGTACGCTTCTATGATCAGGGTTTGCAAGCTAGCTGATTTGCCCATGCCGTGGCTGCCAATAATAAGAACTGATTGGATTATCCCAGTCTTTGGGTCGTAAAGTTGGAGGTGCGACGGACTTCCATCCGAGTATTTGCCTATCTGAATCGTGCCTCTGTGTGGATCATACGTCGGCAGTCCAGGGTGTTGTGGCGGCTCCTTAGCCTGGCGCTCCGATTCCCTGACTCGATTGATTTCTCCTCGAATGACTTCGTGATGTTCCGTGGCAGTATCGGCGGGTACCTCTGGAGGAGGTATTTTGATGCCGGAAGGTTTACGAATGGCAGGTGCTGCGTCGCCAAAGATACGCATCGCCGCACCTGAATTCTCAGCCAGGTTCGCCACAATGTCCTGGCCTTGTCGCAACATGTAGGAGCCGAAGCGCCAATCACTCATTTGTTGCGCTGAAATCCCTCGCAAGACATCTGGAGCGGCCAGCTCACTCGGTGGTAGGTCGTGCGATATGAGATGACTTTTATATGGTGTAGGTGTCGCCGATGAATAAAAGCGGGCAAGGCCATGCCATCCACTCAGGTGGATGTGAAGAAGGCGGAATCCCGCCTTGCGCATCTTTTGCATCGCGTCGGTTGGCCTCGAAGCACGCCACTCGACAAGCTTCTCATTATAGTGAGGAGAGAAATGTGAAATTATGCTGTGTTCGATCAAATCGACTGACGCGCGCAGGACTTTACCTTCTACGGTGACGAGATCTCGCCAGTATATTTCGAGGTCCGGACCAGGCTCCGCGTCTTCAATGTGATCATCGCTGATGAATATCGACTTTTCGCATGCCAGTGGAACTACAAAGATTTCGTATCCACTGTCAATGTGATCTTCGTAGATTCGCTGTAGCTTCTTGTGGGTAAGAGTGCGCTCATACGAGTTGCGCGAATTGTTCGATCCGAATGCTTGTCCAACGTAGAGGACTTCCTGTAGCGATACATCTCCTCTGGCCTCGGCCAGCAATGAAGCGAGTGCCCATGAATCACCGTGAATCACGGTCTCTGATGTTCTGAACGAAAAATATGAGCCATCTGCATAAATCTGAAAATCGCTTAGGTGTCCTAGATGTCGAGTGTCGGTGCCTAATGTATGAACGTCAGCTTTTCCTGTCTTGCTATTGCGAGTGACGAAGTCGGCTGTCAGAATCTCGTCTTCATATCTGAAAGAATTCGGCATCAGCTTAACTGCTGGTCTCCTAGTAAGGAGATACCAATGGCTGCCCGAGAGTGCCTGGGCGAGGCTTGTTGAGTCGAACCTGCGCTGATATATGTGCGCAACATGTAGGCGAAAGAACAAGGTGCCGGCCAAGTCACCCTCCTGCGGCTTGGACTTCTCCTAGCTTTAGGGCAGGGTCTGAGTCTACGTTGAAGAAGTGACATCTTAAAGACCTCATAGGCGGTGGATCAAACTACCGAAACCGGTAGGGTCTAGCCGTATTCGGACACCGTTCGGCCATAGGTGCTACGGAGTTCGCGGGCAATCCATCGACCCCAAAGGGTGCAGCAATCGCGTGCAGCAACCTCGCCAACCGCAATCGGCCGCTCGCGATCTATACCGGACGTCTGGCCTCGATGCCGACCGTCAGCGACTTCCATGCCGCGAGTTCACACCGAAGTGATCCGTCCAGGCCGTGACGATCGCTGACTTCGGTTCCCGCCGACCGGGGCTGGGGCGATCGACGCCGAAGCCCTCCTTCGTCGGGCCCCGGCACCGGATGACCATGGCTGAGGTGACAGCAGCGCTGACAGCAACGTCCCCACACGCCGACGCATCCGCGCCACCGCACACACGCACCTGAGCACGGTCTCGATCAGCCGAGCAGTGTGATTGCTCCGCCTGAAAAGCGGAAGGTCGGCAGTTCGACCCTGCCCCTGACCACCATTCCTGAGCTGCAAAGAAGCCCCGAAGCGAAAATCGCTCCGGGGCGTTTTTGTTGCCTTGACGACAACGCTGACGACAGTATGCGCTCGTCGAACAGTGAGCCTTCAGTGAAGAGTCAGAGTGTGGGCGAGTATTCGTGGCCGCAAATCGGGCCAGAGGCGGCTGAGAAGATCCAAGCATCCTGGCCTGCCACATGCCAGGCGCTCCCGGTGGATGAGCACATCGCTGGAACAGTCATTGGCAGACAACCGTTCGGTATCTTCCTGAGGATCCACGGTGTCCCTGATGCTGTAGGACTGGCCGAGGTAGCCGGCATGCCTCTGGATTTCGAACTTCCGCAGCTTGGCGCCCAGGTGAAAGGTCGCGTTGCCGACCATGTCAAGCACAACCACCAGGTGCGAATCACACTCGACGGATCGACGCCTCCTTGGAATGACAACAGCGCCTCAAGCTCATAAGCCTGAGGCGCTGCAATGGAAGCTCTACTTGAGTGCGTTTCCGAGCTTGCCGAAAGGGTGGGGTCTCATAGTGTGCGCGGCCAGTTAGCCACACATGTCCGAGCACCATGTGTCACGCACATCATGGCCCCGGCAGGCCGCTCAGGTCCGATCGTGGTTCGGTGTCGAGTCGGCGCGGATCACGGTCAGGTCGGTGATGATGCTCGGGAGTGCATCCCGAGCGCTGTGAACGTGGCGTCCGGTGGAGTCGGCCACCCGGAGTGCCATCGGGCTACAGCAAGCGACTGCGTGTGCCACCTTGCCGCCGTTCGAACGCGCGATCCGCGCCTTTGCCGGCGACGGCGACCTGTGTGTGGGCGGTGCGGCCAGGTCGCCGTGGCCCAAGCCCTGCTGGGCATCCGCTCCGAAGGCGGCTGGTTGCGCTTCCTTCCGCGACACGACACAGGCCCAGCGGAACTCGGGGTCCAGGTCTTCGACGTTCCGGCCGAACTCTGCGCCCACGGGCACGGGCCGGACGCCCGCCCCCGCGTGGTCGCCGCCGGCGCCAGCATGACCCAGGGCGCACTCGGCGCGGACTGGGTCGGCTCGCTGCGCGCCCGGCCCGAGCATCAGGGATACGCGTTCATCAACGCCGGCACCAACGGCAACACCAGCGCCGACCTGGGCCGGCGGGTCGAGGCCGACATCGTGGCCTGCCGCCCCGCCGCGGTCACGATCCTGATCGGCACCGACGACGTCCGCAACGGCGTCCCGCTGGATCAGTACCGAGACAATCTCGGCGCGATCGTCGACCGCCTCAAGTCCCGCACCACAGCCAGGATCGCGCTGATGTCCCTGCCGCCGCTCGGCGAGGACCTGGACACAGCGATCAACCGAAAGCTCGCCGGATACAACGCCGCGATCAAGGACATCGCGCACCAGGCGCAGGTCGACTACCTGCCCGTGCACGAGCGCGTGGCCGACCACCTGCGGCCGCAAGGTGGGCGGCAGCCGTACGCCTTCAGGTTCCCGCTCGCCTTCACCGCCGCCGCCCAGCACTACCTGCTGCGGCGCAGCTGGGACGAGATCGCCCGCGACGGCGGACGCGAGCTCCTCATCGACCACGTCCACCTCAGCGACCGCGGCGCGGCCATCATCACCGGCCTCACCTCCCACTGGCTGTCAACAGCACCCAACGCCCGCTGAACCTCCAGCTCACCCTCCACCGGAGATCACCATGACCGTTGCCATCACCCTGATCCTGCTGCTCATCGGCGGCCTGAGCGCCCTGATGTACCTGGCCTTCCGCCGCCCGCCCGCCAACCCGCCCAAGAAGTTCCGCACTCGTGGGCCCAGGCCCGGAACCCACACCGTCACGGTCGCCTTCGGTGACAGCCTCACCCACGCCAGCCTCAGCGCCGACTGGGTGGGCGCGCGCGAGCGGCTCGGTCCCGGCGGGCACGAGTTCGTCAACGCGGGCATCAACGGCCATACCACCGCCGACCTGCTGGACCGCCTGGAGCAGGACGTGGCCTGCCGGCCGGACGCCGTCACCATCCTCATCGGCACCAACGCGCCCGCAACGGCATCCCCGTGACCCGCTTCCAAACCAACCTGGAACAGATCGTCAGCCGGCTGCAGTCCCGTACCACCGCCCGCATCGCCCTGCTGTCGGCGCCCCCGCTGGGCGAGGATCTCGACGGCCCTCCCAACCAGGAACTTGCCCCTTACAACGCCGCCATCCGGCAGACCGCCACCCGTGCGGGCGTCGCCTACCTGCCGGCATATGAGCGCATCGCCGAGCACATCCGCTCAAACGGCACCGCGCCCCGCTTCGCCTTCAGCTTCGGCCTGGCGCTGCGCGTCGCCCTGCAGCACTATCTCCTGCGCCGCTCCTTGGAAGACATCGCCACAGGCAATGGCCTGACCATGCTCACCGACCAGAGCCACCTCAACGACCAGGCGGCGCCGTGATCGTCGACCTCGTCACAGGCTGGCTGTCCCGCACCCTGCACGTTGAACACGGTCGGCCTCGTCTGCCGGTTTGAGGGGGCCGGCGCGGAAGACCTGTGCGCGACCACCACCGACAGCCTGCCCGGCGACAGGCTCCCGCGATCCAAATACCGCGTCCTATTCGAAGACGAAGAGTGGCTTGGCGACACGTGCGGGTGTTTCGGCGAGCGAGATGGCTTCCGTGAAGCGTTCGAGCGGGAACGGCTGGCCCTGGGGGATACTCAGCACTCCGTTCGCGACGAGACTGCGAACCTCGGATAGCGCGCGCAGCGCATCCGCAGGTGAGGCGGTGCCGAACCAGCGGTTCAGCCAAAAGCCACGGACTGCTTTGGTCTCGTAGATAACCGAGCGTGCCTGCAGCGGGATCGTCAGCGCTGCCGGGTCGGTCTGCCGATGGGTAGAGAGCGCGCCGTAGACCACGAGCTCTCCTCCCGGAGCCAATGCCTGGGATACCTGGGCACCCACGTGGCCCGCGACACAGTCGATGGCCTTGTGCACGCCAGCCGGTCCTGCTGTCTCAGCCACACGCTGCAACAGGTCCTCGTCCTCAGTGCAGATGACCTCGTCACCACCAAGCGCTTTGATCTCCTCGACGGCATCGCGCCGCCGCACGACATTGATCGTCGGAATGCCCAGATGCCTGGCCAGCTGAATCACGAGCCGGCCGACGGTGGAGCCCGCGGCTGTCTGCAACAACCATTCACCCGGCTGTACGTCGAGTTCGCGTGTCACCAGGAGCAGCGCGGTCAACGGGTTGACGGCGAGTTGGCAGGCGTCGGAGTCGCTCAGATGGTCGGGGACCGGCAGGAGCCTTCGGGTGTCGGCGACAAGGTATTCCTGCCACGTGCCGGCCGTACGGGGCCCGGGTACCGCCGGGACTGCAACGGTCACCACGCGCTCGCCGATCTCCAGCCCCTCGGTGTCCGGGCCCAGGGCCTCGATACGGCCCACGCATTCCATGTGACCACCAACAGTGGGAAACTCGGGGGAGAAACCGTAGCGGCCACGCAGTACGTGCAGATCGCTGGCGTGAATCGGAGTCGCCTTCACGCGGATCAACGCCTGACCGGCTTCTGGCGTGGGAACAGGCCGGGATTCCAGCCGCAGGACATCGGCCGGCTCGCCGACCTTTCCGGCTACGAGCGCGCGCATGGATTGTGGCATGGCCATGAGACCTCTCCTTCAGCCGCGCTCGGCATCGGCCGACGGGGCGGCGAAGTACCGGGCGTACCGTGTCCCCGCAAAGTGTTCGCCCAACAGTCGAGAGAAAAGCAGGACCGACGGCAGTGAACGATGGTTCATTCACCAGATGTTGCGTCTGTCTCTCTGGGTTCCTGTAGACGACAGCGATGTTTGCGATCAGCTCACCGCGCACCTTCGATGCGTGGTCCTCGACGAAGTAATTCTCGCCATGCTCACCGATATAGACGAGGTTCTGGTATTCGTAGAGAGTGCGCGCACAGGCTGGCATCGTTCGAACATCCTCGGCCCCCGCACGATCCCGTTTCGAACCGAGCCCCTCATCGTCACATTGTCGGCAAGGTTGTCCAGCCAAGAGGGGTAGTAATCCGTGCGCTGCCGCGCCGGGTCGCCGCCGCCCAGATACGTCGGTGTCGTCTTGTCGGTCTTTTTTCAGCTGTTCTAGTAGGGAACCAGCTCCTGCGAGCGGACCAACGAATCCAGAATAATCGTAACACCGTCACCGCTGTGGAGCGTTCAGCAGGTCGGCATCAGGGATGGACTGCCGACACACCGTCTGCTGCGAGGCGTCGTAGCGTACAGGCGGCGAAGGCCCCCGACTGCTCTGCTGTCGGGGGCCTTCCTCGTGCCCGCCCTCAGGGCGGCCCACAGCCCCTCCGCTCAGCGGCGGCCGATTTATGACGCCAACAGGTCGAAGTGGAAAGCTGACAGCAGCAGTACGAGGCTAATAATTCTTGTATACTTGAATACCGCCGAGTGGTCAAATATTTTGACGATTGTACGCACTATAGCAGCCTCGGTCCTTCCGCCATATCGGGACCAAAGAACGCCTCCAACAATGTATCCACAGATCAAAAACACATAAGGTCCCGCACCAGGATCGCGCTGATGGAGTGCGCCGCCTCCAAAAAGGAACAAGAGTAACGAAAGCGCGATCAATGTGCTCATAACGAAATCGCCGATACGGCTCGGGGCATGATTTTTGCGCTCGTCTAAATACCGCTGGATACGCTCCGGCCCAATGATGTCCAGGATTATGATAAGGCCTCCGATGAGAGTGGCTACCTTGGCGATGCGCGCCCACCAGTAGATCTCCAGGCCCCATAAGAGCCGTGAGCGGATGTCAATCCCGCCAGCCCATGCCGCCCAGGCGTCGAAGAGGCTGAGCCCGTGATCCCCCATGGCTAAATCCTAGAGCCTGCAGGGGCACCTGCGCGCGAAGTGCGACGCAAGAGTCTGGTGGCACGGTGCAAGCGCTGACATTTGCAATGGCGTTTAGCTCAGTTGGCGGAACATCCGATTGTTAATCGGTAGGTCCCTGGTTCGAGTCCAGGAACGCCGGCGGTGGGTGTCGTTCGGTCTACGACTTAAATGTCCTACAGAAGGGCGGCATCGCCCCTCTCGCGCATCTCATGCTCTCGGTTAACCCCGGTGGTTCCTTTAGGGCTGGCCTTTATGCGGCGAACGGCAGCGAGTGCCTGCCGATCAGGACCGCTATCCCGACAGACCTGTACAGCGCCACTGGTTGGCGGGTCGCTCAGTTCGTCGACCCGGTTCCTCTTCGGTCTGAGCCGCGTTGGAGCGGGTGACTGCTATTCCACGAGTGCGTCGAGCGCGTTGGCCGCTCCGGGGCGTTCCTGTGCTTGGCGCCAGATGTGTGTCCAGCGCTGGACTTCGCCGATGATGAATACCGTCCCGTCGGTCCCTGGGGGCAGGCAGCCGTCGGGGATCTTGACTCCAGATGGCGGATTGGTGCGTCAGGTGAACCCACCGCCTCCCGCTCTGAACCTGTCGCCTTCCATGATGGTCCCCACTCCCGGCACGTCGACCCCGCGCCTTCCTCCGGTCAGGAGAGGCTCGGTGCCATCGGGACGGCCGCGAAGCTGCCGCACCGGTCCGTGGCCGGACGTCGCACGGGCACGCGGAGGCCGACAACGGCCGTGGATCGTGGTGCTCGACCAGTTCCGGGGGAACTACGCGGTCGTACTACGATCGGGCCTCATTGTGCGCATAGATCGTTTAGCGACGTCTGTCTACCTGGTCATCACTCTCGGTTCGATCGTCCTCAGCCTGCTGATCGGCACCGCGACACCCGCATGGCTGGTCACCATGTGGTACCCGCCCGGCGAGGTCGTCGGGAAGTCTCCTCTGGTGCCGGTGCTGGGCGGGTTGCTGCTGGTCGGGCTGGTGAACTCGTGGATGCTGTGGCAGATTCTGCGGGGACCCGCGCCTACGGCGCTGCCGATGCGTCGGGCGGCCACGTGGCTACGGCTGCTGCTGTACGCCGACGTGGTGTGGCTGCTGATCCCCTCGTTCCTCCCAGACCTGGTTGAGACGGTCATCGGACTGGCGCTCTGGGTGCCTGCGCTGGTGCTGCTCGCGGTGGTGCTCACCGGGTCAGGCTGGCCCTTCCGGCTGGCTCTCCTCCTGTTCGGACTGGCGGGACCGGCCATATCGCTCGCGAGCGACCTGATGGACGATCTGAAGCCCGAGCTCTTCATGAGTCCGGCCGACCGGGCGAGTGTCATGGCCGCGGGAGTGGCCGCGTTCGTCACGATGGTGCTGCTGCTGGTCGCTCAGCGGCGTGACGGACGCTGGAGCCGGGTGACGCTCCTCATCGGTCTGGGCACGTTCGCGAGCGCGTTCCTGGTGGAGCTCGTGGATGGCCTGACGCGCGGCAGCACGATCGAGTCGATCGCCGAGGCGATGGATGTGCTCTACATCGTCTGGCTGGCGCGTACGGCGCACGAGCTGAACCGTGAGCGGAGGCAGAAGACGGCGCTGCGAGTGCCCACGGCGGTCGCGGCTGTGGCCGCGGTCCTCCCGCTGATGGTCGTCGGACCCGAGGGCCGTCCCCATCTCGTCTACACCTGGCAGAGCGGTGACCTCATGGACTGTTGGGCGTCGTCGGCACCGCCACGTGTCGCGGACATCCCGGCCCACGAGCGCGACCGGGCCTACATGTGCAGCGTGAACAAGCCTTCTGACCTGCGTGTCTCGGATCAGGAACTGCTCGGCAAGGGCTGGGCCGCGTGCGCCAGGTTCGCGGCCGGGGAGCCGGTCAAGGCCCGGCCCGCGCTGCTCGCGCTGCTCTGTCCGGAGGTGATCGGACGGAAATATCCGGATCTGTTGCTGTCGTCCGCTCAGATGCGCCGGCAGCAGGCAGAGAAGGAGAACGCCGAGCGCAAACGGCGAGAGCGCGAGGCGCGCAAGGAAGACGCCATGTGCCGCGACCCGTGGCCCGCGCTACGTACTCGGTTCCAGGCGACCGCGTCCTATTACGACTGGGACGGCATGCCGTACGGCATCGACGACCCGGAAGCGGACACCGAGGAACATTCCCAAAAGATCTGGAACGCGGAATCGGTCGGCACCCTGGCGGCCAGCGGTCCGCTGGCCCTGGTCTTCACGCCCAGCCAGGACTGGGCGACCTGCGTCACGGCGAAGGCGCTGCGCTCGGCCCCGCCACCCCTGCGACGCAAAGGCTGGGAGCAGGTGGTCGAGGTGGACATCGTCAGCGAATCGGGTCGCCTGGTGATGCAGACGCTGTCGGCGAGCAAGGTGCGCTTCCCCGATCTCGCGCGCGGCGGTCCTGGCGTCTACCGGCTGCGCCTGTATACGCGTCAGGGCGTGGATCTCATTCTCAGCTATCCGGTCAGGAGAGCGGACGCCGCCCTCGATCGCCTGCCCGAGCCGTCCTCCTAGGCTCGGTCAACGACGGAACAGGACGTCGAGTTCGCTGAAGTCCAGTGAGCCGTCCAGGGCTGTGAGGCTTCCCGTGCCGAGCAGTTCCGCGGCGGCTCTGCGGGCCGCGGTGTAGGCGGCCTGGGCCAGCCCGGTGCCCAAGCTGATCCTGCGCACCCCCGCCTGCGCGAGCTCGGTGACACGTGGTCCACCGGCGACGGCCATCGCGTTGACCGGCAGGGGCGACTCGGCGCAGAGAGTGCTCAGCACGTCCAGATCGAGCAGGCCGGGAACGAAGATGCCGTCGGCTCCCGCCTCGGCGTATGCCGCCGTGCGCGCCAGCACCTCGCCCAGTCGGGCGTCGGACGGACCGATCGCGAACAGGAAGACGTCGGTGCGTGCGTTGATGAACAGTGTCGGCAGGCCCGCCGCTGCCGCGGCATCCCTGGCGGCGCGCAGCCTGGCGCTCTGCTCGGCGACGTCGAACAGCGGACCGCCGACCGCCGTGGAGTCCTCCAGATTGACGCCCACCGCACCGGCCTCGACCACCGCCCGCACGGTTGCGGCGACATCCGCCGGGGCCGGGCCGTACCCTCCCTCCACGTCGACCGTCACCGGCAGGTCGACGGAGTCCACGATGCGCCGCGCGGCCTCCATCATCTCGCCCCGGCTGAGCCGTTGCCCGTCCCCGCGACCCAGGGACCACGACACGCCACCGCTGGTCGTGGCTATCGCCGTGGCGCCGGCCGCGGCGATCACCGTCGCGCTGGCGGCGTCCCAGGCGTTGGGCAGCACCAGCACGGACTCGGTGCTCAAGGCGCGGAACAGCCGGGCCTTCTCCTCGGTCGCGGCATCAGGGGTGGGGGAGAGGTCAACAGACATGTGCATGACCGCCTTCGCGTCGTTCTGCTTCGCGGCGCCCCGCCTCGTGGGCACCCGCAACGGGATGCTGCCGGGCGGGACGGCGAGCGTCCATTGATTAAGCTCGGACCGAATCATGGGACGCAAGGGAGGCGGTATGAAGGCGCGGCTGACCTTCTCGGTGAACGATCTGGCCGAGACCCGGTTCGCCGTCTCGCCCATGTGGGAAGTCGTCACCAGTCGCAGAGTGTTGACCGCCGCCGCGGTGGCGGACCCCCATCGGGGCTGGGTCGACCAGGTACGCCCGCGGCTCGCGGCCGCGGGTCTCGACCGCGGCTGGCTGGCTGACATGATTCCGCCCGTCGGCCACCTCCCCGACTTCCTCAACCCGGCACCGGCGACCGCGTCCCCCGACCTTTCCGACGAGCTGGCCGCCATCGAGGCCACCGACCCCGAGCAGGTACGGCGGGACCTCGACTGCCTGGCCGCCGAGCGCGACGGCCGGTTGTCCCCCCGGCTGCGGAGCCTTCACCGGACCCCCGGGACCTACCTGCCCAGGGTCGTCGCGGAGATCGAGGCCTACTGGCGGCTCGCGATAGCGCCTTACTGGGCCAGGATCCGCACGGTCCTGGAGGCGGACGTCTTCCATCGGGGCCGCCAGGTGGCCGAGCAGGGCACGGCCCAGGTGCTCAACGAGTTGCACCACACGGTGCGTTGGGCCGGCGGCGGCCTCCACCTGGTACAGCGGCACTGCGCCATCACCAGGATCGAGACCGGGGCCGGGCTGCTCCTGGTGCCGTCGGTCTTCGCGTGGCCGCGAGTGCTGACGCGTTCCGTCGCGTCGGAACCACCGCAGCTGGCCTACCCGGCACGCGGGATCGGCACGTTGTGGGAGCGTCGGACACACGAGCGCGTGGAAGCCCTCGCCGCGGTGATCGGCCGGTCCCGCGCGCTGATCCTGACCGAACTGGACTCACCCGCCTCGACCACCGAACTCGCCCAGCGGTCGGGCCTTTCCGCGGCGGGCGTGTCCCAACACCTCACCGCACTGCGGGCCGCCGGCCTGACCAGCACCCACCGTGCGGGCCGCTCGGTGCTCTACGCCCGCACCGGCCTGGCCGACGCCCTGCTCACCGCCCAGACGTGAAAGCCCGCTCGACGCGGGGTGCTCATGTGAAGTCCGCGCAGCGCGCCTGACCTTCGTCCGGTACGGTCACCCGCACGTCATCCACGTCCACGCCGCGCCTGGCGGCGGTGGCGGCCGCGATCGTGCAGACGAGCTGCCCGGTCGCCATCCGCGACAGGCGGGAGACCGGCGGCAGCCATCGGCCGCCCACCAGCATCGGGGCGCCCTTCTCCAGCGCGAACCCGTCGTCGTTCACCCGGACGGCGATGTTCTTGGGCAGGCGTGTGTCGAGGGAGCGCTCGCGCTCCTTCGAGGTGGGGCCGCCGGCCAGCAGCTCGACGGCTTCGGCGGCGTCCAGCGGGCCCTCGGGGCGGCCGACGGAGACGAGGCGGTCGTCCTGCACGAAGTACAGGCGGGTGCCCTGGGTGAAGCCGCGGGCGGGCTCTCCGGCGCCGACCACGCCGGTGGGGCCGACTCCGCAGGCCGTACAGGCTGCCAGGAGCAGGGCGAGGGGCCAGGTTCTCACGGGTGGTTCCCCGATGGGGTGGTTGGCGGTTCCCCGGCAGGGCGGTTCCTCGGCAGGGTGAGGGTGAACACGGCTCCGGGGCCGGGGGCGACGGTCAGGTCGCCGCCGTGCAGGAGGGCGTTCTCGCGGGCGATGGCCAGGCCCAGGCCGCTTCCTTCGGAGCGGGCGCGGGCGGCGTCGGCCTTGTAGAAGCGCTCGAAGACGTGCGGGAGGACGTCGGCGGGCAGGCCCGGCCCATGGTCGGCGACCTCGATGGCGACGGCCTGGCCGGTGGCGCGCACCCGGACCGTGACCGGCGGCGTGCCGTGCCGCAGCGCGTTGCCGACGAGGTTGGCGACGATGACGTCCAGGCGGCGCGGGTCGAGGGGGACGCGGATGTCCGGCGGCAGGTCCGTGGTGACGTCGGCACTCCAGCCGCGTGAGCGCAGGCAGGCGGCGACGGCGGCGCCGACGTCCACGTCGTTGAGGTTGAGCACGGCGGCTCCGGCGTCGAAGCGGGAGATCTCCATCAGGTCGTCGACGAGCTTGGTGAGCCGGGCGACCTCGGCGGTGACCAGCCGGGCGGCGGTCCCGGCGTCGGCGTCCAGCCGGTCGGCGCCTGCTTGGAGGACGTCGGTGACGGCGGTGGCGGCGGCCAACGGGGTGCGCAGCTCGTGGGAGACGTCGGCGACGAACCGCCGCGACCTGGCCTCCATCTCGCGTAGCTCGCCGACCGAGCGTTCCAGCGCCGCGGCGGTCTCGTTGAACCGTCCCGCCAACCGCGCCAGCTCGTCGCCGCCGCGCACGGGCAGGCGGGTCTCCAGCCGGCCTTCGCCCAGCCGCCGGGCCGCGCGGTCCAGGTCGGCGACCGGCCGCAGCACGCCGCGCGCGGCCAGCAGTCCGGCCAGCACCGCCAGGAGCACGACGGGGAGGGCCGCCGCCTGCGCGGCGCGCAGCACGGCCGCCTCGTCGGAGGCGGCCTGCGCGAGCGACTCGACGAGGTAGACGGTGATCCCCGACGGCGTCCCGCCCGCGAGGAGCATGACCCTGCTGCCTGCCACCAGGTACGGCACGCCGTCGCGGGTCACCCGCTGCCAGGCCAGCTCCGGCCGCCGCAGAACGCTGGTGCGCAGTTCGGCGGTGA
Source organism: Nonomuraea sp. NPDC003754 (assembly GCF_053605785.1). Lineage (NCBI taxonomy): Bacteria > Bacillati > Actinomycetota > Actinomycetes > Streptosporangiales > Streptosporangiaceae > Nonomuraea > Nonomuraea sp. NPDC003754. The sequence continues at coordinate 100,203 of NZ_JBSGJX010000030.1, read as the reverse complement.
TGCGGGCGTCGCTGGGGATGGCGCCGTCCCTGACCACGTACACCTTGCGGTCGCCCACCTCGAGGTCCTCGGCCAGCAGGGCGAGCTCCCCGTCACCGGCGGGCAGCACGACGTCGCGCGACAGCAGCAGCACCCGGTTCCTGAAGTCCTTCAGCAACCGGTCCTGCGCCCCGGCAAGCAGGTTGTTCTGCGCGGTGTAGTAGGTCAGCCCGGCGGCCCCCACCGCGCTCAGCCCGCCGACCAGCACGAACGTGATCACCAGCCGGGCCCGCAACCCCCGGAGCCAGGTCATACCGGCCCGAAGCGGTAACCGAATCCGCGCACGGTCTGCACGTACCTCGGCTCGGCCGGCACGCTCTCGATCTTGGCGCGCAGCCGCTGCACGCACGCGTCCACCAGCCGCGAGTCGCCCAGGTAGTCGTGCTCCCACACCGCCTCCAGCAGCTGCTGCCGGCTGAAGACCTGTCCGGGTGTGGCCGACAGGTGCAGCAGCAGCCGCAACTCCATCGGTGGCAGCGCGACCTGCCGCCCGTCCCTGCTCACGGTCAGGCTGGCGCGGTCCACGCACAGCGCGCCGTAGGACTCCACGGGCAAGGGCACACCGTCGGTACGGCGCAGCACCGCCCTGATCCGAGCCTCCAGCACCTGCGGCCGCACCGGCTTGACCACGTAGTCGTCCGCGCCGGCCTCCAGCCCGCCGACCACGTCGAAGTCGTCGCCCCGCGCGCTCAGCATCACGATCGAGGTGGAGGTGGCCGAGCGGATGCGCCGGCAGACCTCGAACCCGTCGATGCCGGGCAGCATGAGGTCGAGCACGACCACGTCGGCGGCGAAGCGTGCCAGCCGCTCCAGCCCTTCCTCCCCGGATGCCGCCGACTCGACCTCGTGATCCCTGCCTTTGAGGGCGAGCGTCAGAGCGTCCCTGACGTTCGGGTCGTCCTCGATCAGCAACACGCGAGCCATGCGGTCCAGTATCGGCGGCTCCGACGTGCGGTTCGTCCGGGCTTGGAAGCTATTACACGTTCATGACATGGCGCGGACGGGCCGCTCACAGGGGCGGGCCAGGGTGATGGGCAGTCACAGACCTGTTGGAGGACATGTGTTCATCACCAAGCGGCGCCTCGCCGTCCTGGCGGCCCTTCCCACCCTGGCGCTGAGCGCGGCGTGCGGGGCCCAGAGCCTGGCCAGCACGTCGAGCCCTGCGCCCGGCTCCGCCAAGCCCAGCTGGCACGAGACCGCGGTGAAGTTCGCCGGGTGCATGCGGGAGAACGGGATCGACATCCCGGACCCGGTCAAGGGACAGGACCTCGACACCAGCGCCGTCACCAAGGTCAGCCAGGCCAAGCTCGACGCCGCCATGAAGGCGTGCAAGGAGTGGGACTCGGTGATCCTCGGCAGCGCCGAGCCGTCCTCTCCCGAGGACGAGGCCAAGTTCGCCGCGTGGGCCCAGTGCCTGCAGAAGGGCGGCGTCTGGCAGCCCGTCGGCAAGGAGGAGAAGCCTGCCGGGTTCAAGCAGGTCAAGCCTGGCTCGACCGCCGAGAAGCAGGTCTTCGAGGGGTGCGCCTCCCTGCAGCCGCCCGCGCCGTACGAGGAGAACTAGCCACCCGCCCGCTCTCGCCGGGCCATGCCTTTCCCTCCGCTCCCGGCGCGGGGACGAGGGGAGGGTCGGAGGGAGCGCGGGCCGGTCCCGGCTCCTCGCGTCAGGAGCCGGGACCGGCCGAGTGACCGGCAGTGCGACAGGGGGTGGGACCGGCCGAGTGACCGGCAGTGCGACAGGGCGGGGTGGTGCTCCGGGAGATCCGGTCGTCGGCGGCGGTTCCCTGTCGCGCCGGCCGGGGAGGCCGGCGGGTCGCCTCACATCGCGCAGGGCTGCGTCGTCGTATCGATGAACCCGAGCGCGAAGGAAGTGAACCGATCATGGAACCCGTGAACGTCGCGATCATCTACTACAGTGCCACCGGCCACGTGCACGCTCTGGCGCGAGCCGTCGCCGAGGGCGCGGAGAAGGCCGGCGCGAACGTGCGCCTGCGCAAGGTCGCCGAAACGGCCCCGCCCGCGGCGATCAGCGCCAACCCGGCCTGGGCCCAACACCTCCAGGACACCGCCGACGTCGCCGAGGCCGGCCACGACGATCTGGACTGGGCCGACGCGGTGCTGTTCGGCACCCCCAGCCGTTTCGGCAACCCGGCCAGCCAGCTCAGGCAGTTCATCGACACCACCGGCCCCCTGTGGTACCAGGGCAAGCTCGCGGGCAAGGTGTACTCGGCCTTCACCGCCTCCAACACCGCCCACGGCGGACAGGAATCCACTCTCCTGGCGCTGGGGAACACCTTCTACCACTGGGGCGGCATCATCGTGCCCCCCGGCTACACCGACCCCATCCAGTTCCAGTCAGGCAATCCCTACGGCACCTCCCACGTGGCCGGCGATGGCCCGGCCGGCGAGGTGACCTTGCAGGCGGCCCGTCACCAGGCCCGCCGCGTCGTCGACACCACGGCCGCGCTCAAGACCGGCCGCGCCGCCTGAGGAAACGGGCCTGGTACGGCAGGTCCGTCGGCCTGCGGCACCTCACATTCCTGAGGGCTGCGTCGTCGGACCACTGAGACCACAGGGACCGCGCCGGATGAGCTGGTCGCGGTCAGATTCGTGAATGGAGGATGCGATGACGTCGAACGATTCCGAGGTCAGAGAGTTCTTGGACAGCCGGGTCGAGGCCTGCCGGACAAAAGACATTGATCGCCTCATGTCACATTATTCTCCTGACATCGTGTATTACGACGTCGTTCCCCCGCTCCAGTTCGCCGGATCCGATGAAGTCCGCGGCAACTTCGTGCGGTGGTTCGACGAATACGACGGCCCCATCGGCTTGGAAACGCACGAGCTCACCGTTGCGGCGAGTGGGGATGTGGCGTTCGCCCACATGCTTCACCTGGACAGCGGAACACGCAAGAACGGGCTCCAGAGCGCGATATGGGTACGATCGACCGTTTGTTTGCGGCGGTCACGGGGCCAGTGGTTGATCACGCACGAACACATCTCGGTGCCGATCAACCCTCAGAACCTCCAGGCCTGGTTTCCGCCGGAGATGTGAGCCGGCCTGATCGTTCATCGGAGAAGACTGTCTGGGAGCGCCCTCGTCCTGCTCGGCGCCGGCGGCGCTGGGCAACTCCGGTGTGACGTGACACGATTTCGCAGGTGAGCAGCAGACCCGCCGCGGCGCAGCACCTGCGCGACCTCGCGCGACTGCGCCGCGTCCGCGACCGGATCGACAGGGAGTACGCGCAGCCGCTGGACGTGGAGGCGCTCGCCCGTGGCGTCAACATGTCGGCCGGGCACCTCAGCCGCCAGTTCCGGCTCGCCTACGGCGAGTCGCCGTACGGCTATCTGATGACGCGGCGCATCGAGCGCGCGATGGCGCTGCTGCGCCGTGGCGACCTCAGCGTCACCGAGGTCTGCTTCGCGGTCGGTTGCTCGTCGCTGGGCTCCTTCAGCAGCCGCTTCACCGAGCTGGTCGGCATGCCGCCCAGCGCCTACCGGCGCCACGCGGCGCGCGCGACGGCCGGGATGCCGTCGTGCGTGGCGAAGCAGGTGACCAGACCGGTCAGGAATCGAGAAGCGCGGGTCACGGAGTCGCACCTAACCTGACCGTCATGGGCATCACCATTCACGCGAGCTTCCTACCGCATGACGACCCGGACGCATCGCTGGCCTTCTATCGCGACTCCCTCGGCTTCGAGGTCCGCAACGACGTCGGATACGGCGGGATGCGCTGGATCACGGTCGGCCCCGCCGACCAGCCGGGCACGTCCATCGTCCTGCAGCCGCCGGCCGTCGACCCCGGCGTCACCGACGACGAGCGCCGCACGATCGTCGAGATGATGGCCAAGGGCACCTACGCCGGCGTCGTCCTGGCCACCCCCGACCTCGACGGCACCTTCGAGCGGCTGCAGGCCGGCGACGCCGAGATCGTCCAGGAGCCGACCGAGCAGCCGTACGGGGTGCGCGACTGCGCCGTCCGCGATCCCGCGGGCAACCTGATCCGCATCCAGCAGCTGCGCTGAGCCGTCCGGCGATCGCGGCCATGAGCTGCGACAGGCGGCACCGTGAAGGGGCGCGCGCGTCAGTGGCGGCCGTCCGGTGGTCACCGTCACCGGCCGCCTAGCGTGCTCCGGCCCGCCCCGCGTGCTCGGGCCTGTCTTGCGTGCTCCGGCCTGTCTTGCGTGCTCGGGCCTGTCTTGCGTGCTCGGGCCTGTCTTGCGTGCTCCGGCCCTTCTTGCGTGCGCCGGCTCCCCGCGTGCGCCGGCCACGCCGTACCGGTGGTTCCGCATCTGCCCGCGTCGCGACCCCAGGATTGAACGGCAGGCTGACGCGTCGGCGGGCACGCCGCGTGGCCGGGGCCCACCGGCTCCATGCGGAAGCAGCGTGGCTGCCTTGGTATCTTGCGCCGAGCGTGACCCCGGCGACCGCGAAGGCGGCCCCGCCCAACAGATGGAGACACCATGAGCATGGCCACGAGGACGGACACGCAGTCGCCTGCGCCGCACGTTGCCGACAGCCACGATGTGATCCGCGTGCACGGCGCGCGCGAGAACAACCTCAAGGACGTCAGCATCGAGCTCCCGAAGCGCAGGTTGACGGTGTTCACCGGCGTCTCCGGCTCGGGCAAGAGCTCGCTGGTGTTCAACACGATCGCCGCGGAGTCGCAGCGGCTGATCAACGAGACCTACAGCGCCTTCGTGCAGGGCTTCATGCCGACGCTGGCGCGGCCCGAGGTCGACGTGCTCGACGGGCTGACGACCGCGATCGTCGTCGACCAGCAGCGGATGGGTGGCGACGTCCGCTCCACGGTCGGCACCGCCACCGACGCCAACGCGATGTTGCGCATCCTCTTCAGCCGGCTCGGGCAGCCGCACATCGGCTCGCCCAACGCGTTCGCCTTCAACGTGCCGTCGGTCCGGGCGAGCGGTGCGGTCACGGTCGAACGGGGTGCCAGCAAGACCGTGAAACAGACCTTCACCCGCACCGGCGGCATGTGCCCGCGCTGCGAGGGCCGGGGCACGGTCTCCGACATCGACCTGACCCAGCTCTACGACGACTCCAAGTCGATCGCGGAGGGCGCGTTCACCATCCCCGGCTGGAAGTCGGACAGCTTCTGGACGGTACGCGTCTACGCCGAGTCGGGCTTCCTCGACCCGAACAAGCCGATCCGCGAGTTCACCGAGAAGGAAATGCGGGACTTCCTCTACCGGGAGCCGACCAAGGTGAAGGTCGAGGGCGTCAACCTCACCTACGAGGGGCTGATCCCCAAGGTCCAGAAGTCGTTCCTGTCCAAGGACAGGACGGCGCTGCAGCCGCACATCCGGGCGTTCGTGGACCGGGCGGTCACCTTCACCGCCTGTCCCGACTGCGGCGGCACCAGGCTCAGTGAGGCGGCCCGGTCGTCGAAGATCCAGGGGATCAGCATCGCCGACGCCTGCGCGATGCAGATCAGCGACCTGGCCGCATGGGTCCGCGGCCTCGACGAGCCGTCGGTGGCGCCGCTGCTCGCCACGTTGCAGCAGACCCTCGACTCGTTCGTGGAGATCGGGCTGGGCTACCTCTCGCTCGACCGGCCGTCGGGCACCCTGTCGGGCGGCGAGGCGCAGCGCGTCAAGATGATCCGCCACCTCGGCTCCTCGCTCACCGACACCACCTACGTCTTCGACGAGCCCACCACGGGCCTGCACCCCCATGACATCCAGCGGATGAACGACCTGCTGCGGCGGCTGCGGGACAAGGGCAACACGGTGCTCGTCGTGGAGCACAAGCCGGAGACGATCGCGATCGCCGACCACGTCGTCGATCTCGGCCCCGGCGCCGGTACGGCGGGCGGCGCCGTCTGCTTCGAGGGCACCGTCGAGGGGCTGCGGGCCAGCGGCACCATCACCGGCCGCCATCTCGACGACCGGGCCGCCCTCAAGGAGACGGTGCGCAAGCCCACCGGAACGCTGGAGATCCGCGGCGCGACGGCGCACAACCTGCGCGACGTCGACGTCGACATCCCGCTCGGGGTGCTCGTCGTCGTCACCGGCGTCGCCGGCTCCGGCAAGAGCTCGCTCGTGCACGGGTCGATCCCCGCCGGCGCGGGTGTGGTGTCGGTCGACCAGGGCGCGATCCGCGGCTCGCGGCGGAGCAACCCGGCGACGTACACCGGGCTGCTCGACCCGATCCGCAAGGCGTTCGCGAAGGCCAACGGCGTGAAGCCGGCGCTGTTCAGCGCCAACTCCGAGGGCGCGTGCCCCGACTGCAACGGCGCCGGCGTCATCTACACCGACCTGGCGATGATGGCCGGCGTGGCCACCACCTGCGAGGAGTGCGAGGGGAAGCGGTTCCAGGCATCGGTGCTGGACCACCACCTCGGTGGCCGCGACATCAGCGAGGTGCTCGCGATGTCGGTGACCGAGGCCGAGGAGTTCTTCGGCGCCGGCGAGGCGCGCACGCCGGCCGCGCACGCCATCCTCGGCCGGCTCGCCGACGTCGGGCTCGGCTATCTCAGCCTGGGCCAGCCGCTCACGACGCTGTCCGGCGGCGAGCGGCAGCGGCTCAAGCTGGCCACCCACATGGCCGAGAAGGGCGGCGTCTACGTCCTCGACGAGCCGACCGCCGGCCTCCACCTCGCCGACGTCGAGCAGCTGCTCGGCCTGCTCGACCGGCTCGTCGACTCCGGCAAGTCGGTCATCGTCGTCGAGCACCACCAGGCGGTCATGGCGCACGCCGACTGGATCATCGATCTCGGCCCCGGCGCCGGCCACGACGGCGGCCGGATCGTCTTCGAGGGCACGCCCGCCGACCTCGTCGCCGCCCGCTCCACCGTCACCGGCGAGCACCTCGCGGCCTACGTCGGCATCTGACAGCGGCATTCCCGAGCCGCGCGAACGCCCCGAAGCGAATCACTTCGGGGCGTTCGTGTTTCCGCGTCCAGGCATGGCGCGGTCGGCCATGGACTTCGGACTCCCAGCTTCACGGTCGCGTCGCCGGGACGGAGCCGCCGGGCGGCACGAGAAACGTCCTCAGTACGACTGGAGTTCGATCAGGGTGCCGGCCGGGTCGCGTAGGTGAGCGGTCCGGAGATTCGGTCCCCAGGCGGGCCGGTCCGTGGGTGGTACGACCTGTGCGGCGCCGTGCGTCAGGCACAGGGCCAGCCCTTCGTCCACGTCGTCGACCCGGCACACGAACATCACCGCGTCCTGCGCCGGCGCGCTCTTGGAGGGGAGGTGGGCGGTGCCCGCCACCTCGGCCAGGGATGCCCGGTCGAACAACACGAGGACGCCCTCCTCACCGACGTCCCAGTTCGCATACGGCCCCGCCGCGGTGCCCCTGACGCGCCGCGCGCCGACGAGCTCCGGTAGCACGGCGTCGTAGAACCTGAAAGCGGTGGCGAAGTCGTCGACCAGGAGACGGGGATGCAGCGCGTCCATGGGCGGCCTACCTTTCAAATAGTGGGTCTGCACCCACTATAGGTCGACACCTACAATGTCGCCATGGGAACAGAAACGCCGGACGCGCTCCCGCCCACGCTGCTCGGCCTCAGCACCTACCTGCTGTCGCTGACCGGCAAGGCGGCGCGGGGCCGCGTAGCCGACCGGCTCGCTTCCCGCGGCCTTCGCCTCTGGCACATGGCCGTACTGGCCGCGCTCGCCGACTTCGGCCCCCACACGCAACGCGGCCTGTGCGCACGCCTTTCCGTCGACCCGAGCGACATGGCCAAGGTCGTCGAGCAGCTGGCCGCCCTCGACTACCTGACACGCGCACGCGACGTCACCGACCGGCGGCGGGTCTCGGTCGGCCTGACCGATGCGGGACGCCGCGCCCTGGAGGAGCTCGTCCACGAGGCCCGCACCATCCAGGACGACGTGCTGGCCCCCTTGACGACGGACGAACGAGCCCAGTTGCACGGGCTGCTGCTCAAGGTGTTCACGGCGACACGCCGGCCCGACGCAAGGGCGGATCGGCACTGAAGCGGCCCGGATGGCCACCTGCCGCCCGCTGTACGGCCCGCCTACGACGCGTCGTGTCCCTCGGAACGGCCGCGCGTGGCTCCGCTTCCGGGGCGGCGTCGGGCGCTACGTCGGGCAGCCGAAGCCGCCGGACGTGGCGCGCGCGACCCACCCGGACGGCCCCACCCGGCCGTGGCGGCGGGCGCGGTGAAAGCCGCAGCGGCTGTCGCGGTCGCGGAGGCGAAGCCAGAACGTGCACTCCATGAGACATACCTTTCGTGCCTGGTTCGCTGGTAAGTCTCATGTGTACGGGAACCCGGTTTCACCTGGGCTTATGTGACTTGACGGCGGCTTTCGCGATGCCTGACGGACCCGGCGCCGGACGCCCGCGCGGGCCGCTCCCTCGGGAACCCCGCCCCCGCGGCGCCGATCGAGGCCCTGAGCGTGACACCTGTGGGACGGACGCTGCCCCTGTGCGGCTGGGGCTTCTGATGCCGCACGCCGTACGGGAGCCAAACTTTACCTTTTGAGGTGTTGGGACGGATGTTGTCCCAGCTTGTCGCGGTCCTAGGATCTGGCGCATAATCCGCGCTGTGACCTGGGGGAATGATGGCCGACCTCGAGCTGCCCGAAGACGTGATCGAAGCCCGGAGGGCGTACGACGCCGCCGACGACCGGGTCAGGGAACTCACCGCCGCGATGCCGTCGTCCGTCGACGTGGCCGAAGGCAGGGCCACGTTCGAGCCGCTGGCGATGGCCGACCTCCTTGAGGCCCGCGCTGAACGGCTGCGCCTGCTGGGCGTCCTCCGTGACCTGCCGTGGTGGGGCACCGTGCCCTCGATGGTGGACGCCGAGAAGCAACTGCGGATCGCCGCTCGGGCCGAATGAAGGCGCGGTCCGCGTGACCGTTCCCGGCAGGAGGGCCGATGAGGAAGAAGGGATCGAGTCGTCGCCGCGCCGGTCCGCGAAGAGGATCACTCGGCCTGGGCCGGTGCCGCAGCCCACCACCTCGAAGGGCGATGTCGCCGACCTGCACGCACTGCTGGAGGCGGCGCGAGTGCCCGGTCCCTACGTGCTTGTCGGCTGGTCGGCGGGCGGTCCGATCGTCAGGATCTACGCCGGCGAGTACCCGCACGAGGTGTCGGGTCTCGTCCTCGTCGACGCGGAGTCGGAGTTCCTGCAGTCGGAGCTCACGCCTGAGCAGTTCGACACCTTCCTCGCGCTGATCCGGAACGACGACGGCAAGCGCGTCGCCCAGTGGAAGGACGTCGAGAGGCAGGACCCCGCGACCGTCTTCGACCAGGTTCGCGCGGCGCCTCCGCCACCGAGGATGTCCGTGGTCGTGCTGTCGGGAGACACCTTCGACGCCGACGCCTTCCGTGCCCGCCTGCCTGCCGGGGGCACCGGCCGACTATCCGGGCGTCTTCTGGCGGGCACAAGTGGCGTCCCAGCGAGCTCTCGCCCGGGAGTTCCCCGGCGCGAGGCACGTCACGAAGACCGACAGCGACCACAACATCCACAACAACCGGCCACGGCTCGTCATCGACGCGATTCGCGATGTCGTCGAGCAGGCCCGTCAGCGGAGCGGCACGCCTTCACCCTCGTGAACCCTCGTGAACCCTCGTGAAACGGGGCCGCCGGCACGGCGGGCACGAGTTCCTGCCGGACACCCGCTGGGTAGGGTGGGCGACCGTGTTGAGGGGGAGATCCGCCGAGCTGGCCGTCCTGGGAGAGGTTCTTTCGCGGGCGCGGGCCGGTCACGGCGGCGCCGTGGTGATCCGCGGGGACCTGGGCACGGGCAAGACCGCCCTGCTGGAGTCGGTTCCCGGCGCCGCGGGGGAGGTCCGGCTGCTGCGCGCGACGGGCGTCGAGTCGGAGGCCGAGCTGCCCTACGCCGGTCTCCAGGTGCTGTTGCGGGAGGTGCCGGGGCTGGTCGACCGGCTGCCGGAACGGCAGGCCCTGGCGCTGCGCGCGGCGATCGATCTGCCGGGGGGCTCGGGCGCCGACCGCTTCCTGGTCGGCGCCGCCACGCTCACGCTGCTCAGCGAGCTGGCCGCGGACCTGCCGGTGCTGGTGCTGGTCGACGACGCGCACTGGCTCGACCTCGAATCGGCGCAGGCGCTGGTGTTCGCGGCGAGCCGGCTGGGCGCGGAGCCGGTGACCATGATCTTCGCCGCCCGTGACGGCTCCATGGTCTTCGACGGGCCGGGCCTGCCGGTGCTGCGGCTGGACCCGCTGACCGACGAGGCGGCGGTCGCGCTGCTCGCCGACCACGCCCCTGACCTGGACGCCGCCGTACGCCGCCGGATGCTGGCGCAGGCGCGGGGCAATCCGCTCGCCCTGGTGGAGCTGGCGGACGCGCTCACCCCCGCCCAGCGTGACGGGCGCGAACCGGTCGACGAGCAGGAGATCGCTGTCCTGCCGGTCTCCTGGCGGGTCCGGCGGATCTTCGACGAGCGGATCGCCGCACTGCCCGCCCCGGCGCGCGCCCTGCTGACGATCACGGCGGCGGACGACACCGGCGACCTGGCGATGGTCCTGCGCGCCGGGCAGCTGATGGGCGCCGCGGCCACGGATCTCGAGCCCGCGGCCGAGGCCGCGCTGATCCGGCCGGCGGACGGACACGTGGCGTTCCGCCACCCTCTGGTACGGGCCGCCGCCTACCAGGGCGCCCCGCTGGCACAGCGCATGGCCGCCCACCGGGCGCTGGCCGAGGCGATGGGCGCCGGTCGGGACGCGGGCCGCCGGGCCTGGCATCTGGCCGCCGCGACCGCCGGCTACGACGAGGAGGTCGCGGCCGAGCTGGCACGCAACGCGGAGCTGTTCAGGTCGCGTGGCGGCCTGGCCGCGGTCGCCGCCGCCTACCGTCGCGCCGCCCAGCTGACGGAGGACCTCGACATCCGCGCCGGTCGCCTGGCCGCCGCGGCGCTGGCCGCCCACGACGCCGGCCAGATCGAGCACGCCGCCGCGCTGGCTGACGCCGCGGCGGCACACGTGCGTGACCCTTCTCAGCTGGCCCGCCTGGCCGCGATCCGGGCCGGCAGGGAACACGCCAAGGGCCGGCCCGAGGTGGCCCGCCTGCTGCTCATCGACGCGGCACGGGAGGTCATGACGCTCGACTCCACGGCGGGCCGGATGATGGCCTTCGAGGCGATGGCCGCGGCCTGGGACACACCCGACCCGGCCACGGCCGCCACGGACACCGCCGCCAGACTGCCCGACCCCGCCGCAGGCACCGCCGCGACGCTGCCCGACCCGGCCACGGCCGCCGCGGGCACCGCCCTCAGGCTGCCCGACCCGGACGTGGGGGACGGCGCCCTGCGCAGGGGCGCGGCCGGGCTGCTCGGGCTCGCCACGGGGGATCTCGCCGGTGGCGTCGCCGCGCTACGGGAGTTCACCGGCCACGTCGCGGCCACCCGCCAGGACCGCAGCCTGTCCGACCACTCCCGGCTGCAGGGATGGGAGATGCTGCTCGGCGACTACGCAGGCGTCCACGAGCAGGCCGTCGCGCTGGACCAGGAGTGCCGCGAACAGGGCGCGCTCGGCGTGCTGCCCAGGGTGCTGCTGCGGCTGGCGCGCTGCCGGCTGTTCCTGGGCAGGCACCGCGACGCCTACGCGACCGCCATGGAGGGGCTGGAGATCGCCCGCGACACCGGGCAGCACCACTACGTCGCGATGCTCAGCGCGGTGCTCGCCGTCCTGTCCGCGCTCGCGGGCGACCAGGACGGCTGTCGCCGGCCCGTCGGCGACGACCTGTCACACGGCATCCCGCCGAACCCCACCTGGCACGCGTATGCCCTGGGCCTGCTCGATCTCGGTCTCGGCCGGTACGAGTCCGCGCTGCCGCGGCTCGCCGGTGTCGCCGCCGGCGCCGACCGGCACACCGTGATCGCCCTCCACAGTCTGCCGGAGCAGGTGGAGGCGGCCGCCCGGCTGGGCAGGGCCGCCGAGGCGCGCCAAGCCTGCGACCGGTTCCGGCAGTGGGCGGCGAGCATCAGGACGCCCTGGGCGCGGGCCGTGGCGCTGCGCTGCCGTGCCCTGCTCGAACCGGGCGAGGAGGCCGGGCCGCTCTTCGAGGCCGCGCTGGCCGTCCACGAGGGGGACGGCCGCCCGTTCGAACAGGCGCGCACGCGACTCCTCCACGGCGAGTGGCTGCGGCGCGCCAAGCGCCGCGCGACCGCCCGCGAGGCGCTGGCATCGGCGTTGGAGTCGTTCGAGCGGATGCGCGCCACGCCGTGGGCCGACCGGGCCAGGAGCGAGCTGCGGGCCGCCGGCACCACCACGGTGCAGGCGCCGGGCAGCGTGGATCCCGCCGCCCGGCTGACCGCGCAGGAGCTGCAGGTGGTACGGCTGGCCGCGACCGGGATGACGAACCGCGACATCGGCGCCCAGCTGTTCCTCAGCCCGCGGACCGTCGGCTACCACCTGTCCAACGCCTATCCCAAGCTCGGCGTGACCGGCCGGGCCGCGCTGGCGCGGCTCGACCTGGCATAGAACCCGGTCATTCGGCAGATCCGGGTCATCCCCCCGCGCCCGTAGCGTCGCCTCCGTTCGATCAACGACGCGAAGGGGAGGACCCGTGAAGGTTCTGGTGCTGGGTGCGACGGGTTACATCGGCAAGGCCGCGGTGCGGCGGCTGCGGCAGGACGGCCACGAGGTGGTGCCGTTCGTGCAGGCCGACGACCCCGCGGCGACCCAGGTGGGGACACGCGTGGGTGATCTGTCCGACCCCGGCTCGCTGCGGGCCGCGGTGACGGAGGACATCGACGCGGTGCTGAACATCGCGACACCGACCGGCGAGGAGGCGGTGGACGCCGCCGCCGTCGACGCCCTGCTGGATCGGCTGCGGGGCACCGGACGGGCGTTCGTCTACACCAGCGGCGTGTGGGTGCTGGGCGAGACCGGCGACCGAGTCGCGGACGAGGGCTCGGCGACGAACGCGATCGACATCGTGGGCTACCGTCCGCGCATCGAGCAGCGGGTGCTGGCCGCGGCGGCGGATGACGTGCGCTCCGCGGTGATCCGGCCCGGCATCGCCTACGGCAACGGCGGCGGCATTCCCGCGCTGATGGTGGCCTGGGCCAGGGAGCACGGCCACGGGCGGTATGTGGGCTCGGCGGGGACGCGCTGGCCGATGGTGCACGTGGACGACCTGGCCGCGCTGTACGGGCTGGTGCTGGAGAAGGGCTCCGCGGGCAGCGTGCTGCACGGCATCGCGCTGGAGGCGGTGCCGGCCGCCGCCCTGGCCGCCGCCGCCGACCTGGCCGCGGGCGGAACCGGCAGGGCCGAGCCGTGGCCGGTCGAGCAGGCCGCCGAGACGCTGGGCGTGCCGTTCGCCCAGGCGCTGGCCCTGGACCAGACCGTCTCCGGCAGGCGGGCGTGGGACGAGCTGGGATGGCGGCCGAGCCGGCCGTACGTCACCACGGACCTGACCAGCGGCTCCTACGCCGGGTGAGCACCGCTGCTCGCCACGCTCCCGCTGCGGGCCGGCTGGATTGATCACAGGCGTCGTCAACGGTGGGACTTGATCGGCGAAGACACCTCCGGTGTGGTGGAGGTGCCGGATCCGCGGCACCCGCGGAGGCCCCGAGTCCCACCGTCGCAAGGGAGGATCGCCCGGATGGTCACGAACCGCTACCCGGCCACGTGCTGGCTCACACCGAGCGCGGAGGTCCGTCCCTCGCCTGTCGAGGGACTCGGGCTCTTCGCCACCGCGGAGATCGGCCCAGGGGACCTCGTCATGCGGCTCGGCGGACAGGTCATCGACGACGTGACCCTGGCCGGCCTGACCCCGCCCTACAGCAGCCTGACCGTCGAGGAAGGCGTCCACCTGCTCCTTGACCCCGGCCATCCGGTCCGCTACGGCAACCACTCGTGCGACCCGAACCTCTGGCACGACGATTCCACCACGGTGGTCGCGCGCAGGCGCGTCATGCCCGGCGAGGAGCTCTCCCTCGACTACGCCACCCACAGCGGAACGGACACCTGGGCCATGCCGTGCCGGTGCCTGAGCCCTCTGTGCCGCGGTACGGTCACCGGCGGCGACTGGCGACTCGCCCGCCTGCGGCGCGCTTACGGAACCCACTGGGTGACGCCGCTGCTACGCCGCATCGCGCAGAGCGAGCCCGGCGCGCTTCGATGACGAACCGTCGTTTCCACCACCTCAATGCCTGGAACGGCAGCCCGCCGTCGCCGAGGCCCATATCCGGCACATCGGCCACCCCGTGTCGCCCACCCCGCCGACAAGCTCGAGAACGCGCGGCGTGCTGCATACTGCCGCCTCATGGAGATCTCGGAAGGCGAGCTACGCCGGATCGAGTCCGGGCCGCCGGCCGAGGCCGAGCCGGCGTTCGTCGTGCGCGTGTTCTTCACGGCGGACGAGGCAGTTTGTCGGGAGTGGCGCGGGCAGGGGGCTCAGCCGGCTGCGAAGGTCGCCTGGTCGGCCGCCGACTCGTCCTCGGCGCGGTAGCCGCTGGCCTGGGTCTCGAACAGCCGGGCGTAGCCGTTGCTCGCGGCGATGAGGTCGGCGTGGGTGCCCTGCTCGGCGATCCGGCCGTCGCCGAGCACCACGATGAGGTCGGCGTCCCGTACCGCGCCGAGCCGGTGGGAGACGAGCAGGCTGGTGCGCCCCGCCCGATGTTCGCGCAGCCGCCGGTGCACCTCGTACTCGGCCTCCGGGTCGAGTCCCGAACTGGGCTCGTCGAGGATGAGCAGGTCGCGGTGCTCGCGCACCAGCGCGCGGGCCAGCGCGAACCGCTGCCACTGCCCTCCGGACAGCACCACGCCGGCGTCGTCCTCCGGCCCGAAGAAGATGCGGCTCAGCATCGTGTCGTACCCCTGCGGCAGGGCCCGCACGGTCTCGCCGGCTCCCGCCGCCTCGGCGGCGGCCTCGATCCTGGCCCGGTCGGACATCGCCGCGAGCTCGCCGACGCCGATGTTCTCCGCCGCGGTGAGGTCGTAGCTCATGTAGTCCTGGAAGAGCACGCCCATCCTGGCGCGCAGCTCGGCCGGCGGTACGTCGCGGATGTCCACGCCGTCCCAGAGGATCGTCCCGCGGACCGGGTCGTAGAAGCGGCACAGCAGCTTGATGAGGGTGCTCTTGCCGGCTCCGTTGAGCCCCACCAGCGCGACCGAGGCGCCGTGGGGGATCGTGAGGTCGACGCCGCGCAGCACCCAGGGGTGGCTCTCGTCGTAGCGGAACCACACGTCGCGCAGCTCGATGCCGCGCCGGAGCGCCGGCAGCGTCGCGGGCCGGCGCGGCGCAGGGAGGTCGTCGGGCAGTGACATCACCCGCTCGTGGTGGCCGAACAGGAGCAGCGCGTGGCCGGCGTTGGCCGCGTTCTCCACGGTGGCGACCAGCGCGGCCTGGGTGCCGGCGACGGCCGCGGCGAACGCCGTGACGTCGCCCAGGGTCAGCCGTCCGGCCAGGGCCGCGTACCCCGCCCACACCAGTCCGGTGCCGCTGACCAGGGCGGACAGGGCCGCCAGTGACGACTGCGTGAGCGCCTCCCGCCGGTCCAGCCGCCGCTCGCCCGCCTGCATGGTGGTCAGCTCGCCGATCACCCGGCGCCTGAGGAAGTCGCCGAGCCCGAACAGGCGCACCTCCTTGGCCGCCTGCACGTCGGTGATCAGCGAGGAGTAGAAGATCTGCCGCCGGGCCGCCGCCGACTGTCCGGCGATCATCGCGGCCCGCCGCTTCTCCAGGGACATCCTGGCCGCGAGGGTGGGCAGCGCGGCGACCGCGACCAGTACCGCCATCAGAGGGCTCAGCACGGCCAGCGCGCCCAGCAGTCCGGCCAGGGTGATGACGTTGCGCCCGAGGTCGAACAGGCCCGAGGTGATCGGCCCCATCGCGCCACCGGTGGCCTGCGTGGCCATCCGCAGCTCGTCGAGGAAGGCCGGGTCCTCGAACCGCGACAGCCCCTGGAACCCGTTCACCCTCGTGTACAGGCGGTCCTGCAGCAACAGGTCGAGCCGGCGGTCAGATTCGGCCCGCAGGTATCCCGTGACGTGCGGCAGCACTCCCGCGGCCATGCCGAGCGCGACGAGGCCGGCGACCGGTCCCGCCACCCGTTCCGCGAGACCCGCCGCCAGCCCGTCGACGAGCTCCTTGGTCATCCACACGGTGCCCGTGGGCAGCAGCCCGGCCGCGATGGTGGCCGCCAGCTGCGACACCGCCAGCACCGGTCCGGCCCGCCAGCACAGCGCCCCCAGGGCGGCGGCGCCGCGCAGCCGTTCCGCGATCACGTCGCCGGCGCCATGGCGGTGAGCTCGGCGAGTTCCGTGTGCGCGGCCACGACCGTGCCCTCCTCGGCGCGCAGGAACGTGGGGAACGCCTCGATGCCGAGCGCGTGCCCGATGCGGTCGGCATCGGCGCCCGTGATCACGCTCGCCGCGCCGCCCAGTACGGCGAGCAGGTCGTCGACCTTCGCGCCGGCGCCGCTGATGACCGCCAGGGCGGGCTGCTTGCCCGCCGCCTCGGCGAACTGCGGCGCCCGCTCGTGGCACGTGCTGCAGCCGACGTCGAAGAAGCCCACCAGTCGCGCCCCCGCGGCGACCTCGGGCAGCGTGCGGCCGACCAGCACGCCGGGGTCGTACGCCATGAGCATCGAACGCCCCGCCAGCCGTTCCAGCTCGGCGGTGTGCTCGCGGAGCCGGCGCAGCACCCCCAGGGTGAGCAGCAGGTTGAACAGGCACAGGACGCCGACGAGCACGACGGCGGCAACCAGGAAAGGCATCGGACAACCTCACTTCAGACGGTGAACAGCTCCATCAGGTCGTCGAGGCGCACCACGAGCAGGGCGCCCACGCCGGCCGCGACGAGCGCGAGGACGACACCGGCCGGATGCGGCGCGGACGTCCCGGCCGTGATCCAGGCGGTGAGCCCGACGCCCCCGAGGGCGGCCAGGACGAGGTTGCGCACCACGTGCACCCGGCCGAGCGGCGTGGCGGAGGCGCCGAAGCACCGGCACGGCGCCTGCCGTCCTCGGCGCAGGGCGGCCAGGATGCCGCCGGTCAGCACGGTGAGCGCCCCGACGGCGGCCGCGAACCCCAGCGGTACGGCCGGCGGGAGCGCCAGCAGGAGGACCACCACGGCCTCGGCCGCCACGAGCGCGTGCGCGGCCACCGCCGACCCGCCTCGCGGAAGGATCCCGAGCGCCACGATGGAGGCCGCGAACTCGTCGAACGCCGCCCGGCCGCGGATCTTCCCCACGAGTGCGATCGTGAAGACGGCGGCCAGCAGGGCCCGACAGGCGATCATGAGATACAGCACGTCGTCACCTCGTCGCCTGGTCTGGCGGCGGACACCGCCGCCAGACCCGCGTGTCCTACCTAGCCACCACAGGTTCTGTACACGTAGCAGGCCCCGCAGTAGGTCTGGCCGCCGATGTTGGTGCAGAGCTTGCGGTAGTCGGAGCGCTCCCTGCAGTAGCAGTGGACGTACCACTCGGAGGCGGCCTTCGCGGACGCCTTGGGCACCAGCTTGTCAAGAACCCGGTCGCCGAGCCTGCCAAGGACAGCGGTCATGGATTCGCTCCTTTCCTAGCGATGCGGTCAGCCGAAACCTAGGGGCGGGGCATACAGCGCCCCATACAGCCGCGCTACAACCGGGCGGTGAGCAGCCGTTCCAGCACCGGATCGCGGCGCTTCGACGGGTCGGCGAAAAGGTCGGCGAAAAGGCCGGCGGCCCTGGCGGCGTCCGCCGCGGCGCGCGGGTCGCCGAGGGCCGCGCGGGCTCGGGCGAGCTGCCGGGTGCCGGCGGCGCGGCCGTACGCGTCGCCGATCTGGTCGGTCAGCTCCAGGACGCGGGCCAGGTCGGCCACGGCCGCGCCCGGATCACCCTGCCGCAGCCGGATCTCGGACCTGCTGAGCAGGACCTCCCACTGGTCCTCCCTGTTGCCGATCTCCTCGCAGCGGGCCAGCGCCTCCGCCAGCACCTCCAGTGCCTTCTCCCGCCGGTCGAGCAGGCAGTAGGCGCGGCCGAGCGCGGCCAGGGTGATGCTCTCGCCGTACAGGTCGCGGTCGGCGCGCCGGACGGACAGGCACTCTTCGAGGCGGTCCGCCGCCTCGGCGTACCGGCCCAGCCGGAGCAGCACCTCGCCCAGGTTGTGGGTGACCAGCCCGATGCGGTTCGACCCGTGCGCCTCCAGCAGGCGCAGGCCCGCGGTGATGTGGTCGAGGGCCGCGTCGAGCTCGCCGGTCTGCATGCACAGCCAGCCGAGGTTGTGCAGCGCCAGCCCTTCCTCCTCGCGCCTGCCCAGGTCGCGCCAGAGATCGAGGGCCCGGCGCAGGAGGTCGTGCGCCGCCTCGGCCTGGCCGGACCTCCACTCCACCAGTCCCAGCGTCACCAGCGTGGACGCCTCCGCGACGCGGTCGCTTTCGCGCCGCGCGACGTCGATGGCCAGCCGCGCGACGGTCTCCAGCTCCCGCCAGTAGCCGCTCTTCATCGCGATGGCCTTGATCAGGGGCATCAGCGCGACGGCGAAGCCGCCCTGGTCCTCTTTCACCGCCTGTACGGCCGCAGCCACCAGGCACGGCAGCTCCGTGTCCAGCCATCGCACAGCGGCGGCGGGATCCGGCGGGGCGACGGCGGAGGCGTCGGCGCCCTCGACGGCGGGCAGCAGGTGCGGCTGCAACACGTGCTGCAGCCGGCGGCAGCCGTCGAGGTACCACTCCAGGGCCCGTCCGACCGCACCCGCGCGCTCCTCCGGCGCGTCATGGCCGCCGGCCAGCTCCGCCGCGAAGAGGCGCAGCAGGTCGTGCATGCGGAACCGGCCGTCACCGACCGGATCGAGCAGGCGCGCCTCGATCAGCTCGTCCAGCGCGCTCTCCGCCGTCGCCCGGTCGGTGTCCATCAGCGCGGCGGCGAGCTCGACGCCCACCTCGGGCACCTCCAGCACGCCGAACAGCCGGAAGGCGGCCTTCGCGGTGCTCGTCAGCGTGCCGTACCCGACCTCGAAACAGGAGCGCAGCCGCAGGTCGGCCGCCTGCAGCTCGTCCAGCCGCCGGTGCTCGTCGCCCAGCCGCTCGCCGAAGCGGGCCAGCGACCAGTCGGGCCGGCCCGCCAGCCGCGCGCCGGCGATGCGCAGCGCCAGGGGGTGGTAGCCGCACCAGGACGCGATCTCCGCGGCAGCCTTCGCCTCGGCGGCCACCCGTTCGCCGGCCAGCAACGTCAGCAGGCGCACCGACTCGGCCTCGTCGAGCATGCCGACGGCGATCGGCACGGCGTCCACGGTGGTCAGCGCGACGCGGCTGGTGATCAGAGCCGCGCAGCCCTCGCCCGCCGGCAGCAGCGGCGCCACCTGGGCGGCGCTGACCGCGTTGTCGAGGACGACCAGGACCCGCCGGTCGGCCAGCAGCGACTGGTAGTGGGTGGCCGCCTCCGCCGGCGCGGCGGGAACGTCACCGGGCGGCACGCCCAGCGCGCGCAGGAAGCGGCCGAGCACCTCGGCAGGGCGCAACGGGGGCAGGCCGGGTGTGGATCCCTGGAGGTCGACGTAGAGCTGGCCGTCGGGGTAGTGGTCGGCCACGCGGTGCGCCGCCTTCACCGCGAGCGCCGACTTGCCCGCGCCGCCGGGGCCGTGCAGCGTCACCACGGACGGGCCCGCCTCGCCGTGCAGGACGGTGTGCAGCCGGGCCTGCTCGGCCGCCCGGCCGACGAACACCATCGGCGCCCGCGGCAGCAGGCGGGGACGCGGGCGCCCGTCGTCGGTCGGGACGGCCACCGTGTCACGGTCCGGTGCCAGCAGACCGGCGTCCCTGCGCAGGATCGCCTGCTGCAGCAGGCGAAGGTCCGGTCCAGGGTCGATGCCCAGCTCGTCGGCCAGGACCCGGCGGGCGGCGCCGAACGCCTCCAGCGCGCCGACCACGTCGCCGCTGCGGTACAGGGCCACCATGAGCTGGCCGTGCAGCCGCTCCCGCAGCGGATACTGCCCGATCACCTCGCGCAACCGGGTCGCCGCCGTCGCGTTCTTGCCGAGCGCGAGCTGGATGTCGGCGTGTTCCTCCACCACGCCCAGGTAGTGGTCGGTGAGGCGGGCGACCACCTCGCGCAGGGTGGGGCCGAGCGGCACGTCCTCGGCCGCCGTCCCGTCCCACAGCGCCAGGGCCCGGGTGAAGGACTCCTCGGCGGCGCTCAGGTCGCGCCTGGCCAGCGCCTGGCGGCCGCGTGCCGACAGCGCCTCGAACTCGAAGAGGTCGAACTCCTCCGGCCCGACGTGCAACAGGTAGCCGACGTCCGAGGTGACCAGCCGTTCCTCGTCCGGCAACAGCTTGCGCAGCTGCATGAGGTAGGTGCGCAGGTTCGCCACCGCGGAGCGGGGCGGCTGCTCGTCCCACACCTCCGCCACCAGCGACCTGATGGGGACGACGTGACCCGCCCGCGCCAGCAGCATGGCGAGGACGGTCCGTTGCTTCGGCGCCGTGATCCTGACCGGGGACCCGTTGACCTGGATCCGCATCGGGCCGAGAAGTCGAAACCGCACGATGGCCGCGGTTACCGGGAGTGTCCGCCAAACCGGCGCAGCGCGACGCCGAGCAGCCGGTCGGCGTCGAAGAACCCGCGCTGGCGGGAGTCGACGCTGTCGCTGTTGTCGCCGAGGACGACCAGCGCGCCGGCCGGTACCCGGGTCACGCTGTCGTCGATGCCCGGCGGCACCGGGTCGCCGGGCAACGCGACGGCACGCTTGATGTTCCACTGCCGACCGTCCGGTCCCGGCGGACCAGGCTCGGCGGGCGTCGGCGGCGGCTCGAGCACGACCACGTCACCCCTGCTGACCTGGTCGATCCGGCGCCTGAGCACCAGGACGCGATCGCCGTCGGCCAGGGTCGGCAGCATGCTGGTCCCCTCGACGGTGACCACCACGTAGCGCCTTCGCACCCATAACGCGCCCGCGATCGCCACCAGCACGCACCCACCGATGATCAGCTTCATGGCGCTCTTCCGAGGTCGGCCCCTGGGAGGGGTGATTCCTGAGGCGAAACGATCTCCGTTGGAACGTGGCCATGTCAAGATGCCGCCGCCCCGTACGGCCGGGCGGCGGATCGTCGCCCGTAGAAGGCCCCGCGGCGGGAAGGAACAAGGTGTCCCACGCTGAGGAGTGCCTGCCGTCATGGACTGGAGCCTTCGCGCCTGCAGCCGGCGCGGTCACGTCACCTACGCCCCCGACGAGCCGCATCTGCGACGGCGGCTGCGCGCCGACACCACGCTGGGCGAGGTGTGGCGCTGCCTGCGCTGCGGCGACTTCACCCTCGGACCGCCGCACGGCACCGGCCCCGCCGACGAGGCTCCGCTCGTCCTGCGCGGCCGGGCCCTGCGCGACGCCGCCATCCTCCGGCTCCTCGCGCTCGAACGGTTCGCCAGGGCGCTGCTGCTGTTCCTGGCCGCCTACGGCGTCTGGCGTTTCAAGGGTGGCAAGGAGGCGATCAACAGGGCCTTCGAGGAGTACCTGCCGCTGCTCATGCCGCTGGCCGAACGGCTCGGCTGGCGCCTGGCCGAC
Organism: Nonomuraea sp. NPDC003754; assembly: GCF_053605785.1. Classification (NCBI taxonomy): domain Bacteria; kingdom Bacillati; phylum Actinomycetota; class Actinomycetes; order Streptosporangiales; family Streptosporangiaceae; genus Nonomuraea; species Nonomuraea sp. NPDC003754. The sequence goes on along the minus strand of NZ_JBSGJX010000030.1, from coordinate 78,728 downwards.
TCCAAGCTCGTCCTCACCCTGCACCAGCTGCTGGCGACCGGCACGAGGACGCTGACCTTGCTGACCGTCGCCCTCACCGCGTACGGCGTGATCCTGGTCGTCGAGAGCGTCGGGTTGTGGCTGCTCAAGCGGTGGGGCGAGTACTTCGCGGTGATCGCCACCTCGGTCTTCATCCCGCTGGAGATCTACGAGCTGAGCCACCGGATCACCTGGATCCGGGTGACGTTCCTCGTCGTGAACCTCGCGGCCGTCGCCTACATCGTCGTCACCAAGCGCCTCTTCGGCGTGCGCGGGGGTCGCGCCGCCCACGAGGCGGAACGGCACGAGGCGAGCCTCCTCGAGGTCCAGACGGCGGGCACCCGCTGAACCCGCCCCGGACGGTCGACGCGAGGTGCACGATGGGCTGGGAGACGTGGGAAAGAGGGCGCGGGAAGCCCGCGGGAAACCGTGGGGGAAAAGGAAGCGAGGCCCGCATCGGAATGCGGGCCTCGCTGGGAGCCGATCGGCGAGCTCGACGAGCCCGTCGCGGTCATGTCTAGAACTCGGGAAGCCTGCCGATGGCGACGTGCCGCCTCAGCTCCTCCTTGGCGAGTTCCCTGATCTGAGCGGGCTTCCAGGGCGTCTCGCGCCTGCGCGACTCGCCCAGCTGGCGGCGGAACTGCTCCAGGGCGCGCCTGGCGTCGTCGCGCTCGCGCTGACGCTCCCGCCTGGTCTTGGTCCGGTCGTCCTGTTCCCGCCTGGCGTTGGGCTGGTCGTGCCCGCCCACGGTGGCCTGGTCGTTCCTGCCGACCGTCGGCTGGTCGTTCCTGTCGCTCGTCGGCCGGCTGTTCCTGCCGCTCACGAGGCCGGGCCGCGCGTCGTCGTCGCCCGTGGCGCCGAACCGGTCGTTCCAGTCACGCGTGATGTCGAGCAGGTCGTCGTTCGCCTCGGCCCGCGTGCGCCGGTCCGCCGCCCGCCCGTGGACGGCCTCCGACGCGGTCCGCTCGCTCCAGGCCGCGGCTCGCTGACCGGACTCGGCCTGCTGGTACCTGTCCTCGGCCTGCTGCCCGGTGCCGGACTGCTGCCCGGTGTCGGCCTGCTGCCCGGACTGCTGACCGGACTCGGCCTGCTGGCCGGACTGCTGCCCGGACTGCTGGCTGGACTGGCCGGACTGCTGGCCGGCCCGCTGCCGCCTGGCCTGGGCCGCGGCCTGTCTCCTTACCTCCCTGATCGCGGCCCGCATCTCACGCTCCGCCGCGGCGGTCGCCCAGGGCTTCTTGGTGTCCGTGGCCCGGCCGCGGCCGGCGCGGTCGGTCCCGGCCCGGTCGCGCCTGGCGCGCTCGGGTGCGGGGTCGTGCGCCCCCCAGGCCCGGCGGAGCTCAGGGGCGTGCGCCTGCCTGGCGCGGCCCGGCTCGGCGTCGCCCGCCCGCCGGTTCCGCGTCGCCCGGTCGCCCTCGGCCCAGGCCCGGCGGGCCCCCCGCGTCGCGTGCTCGCGCCGCTCGGCCCGGGAGCCGTCCTTCCGGCTGTGTATCGAGGGCCACTGCCGCTTGTCCGGGCTGACCGTCCGCCAGGTCACCTTCGGCATGCCCAGCTTCGGCCTGATCATCTTCGGCGGGACCGCCTTCGGCGGGTTGACCGCCGCCGGGGTGACCGGCGCCGGAGTGGCCGTCGGCGGGACGACCGCCGGCGCGGCGACCGTGGTGATGGTCGGCGTGGTGCCGGCGGGCGTGTCGGCCTGCGGGGTGATGGCCACGCGCTGCGGCAGGTCGAAGCGGTAGTCCTCCACCTCTCCGCTGTCGGCCCATCCCGTCGGCCGCTCCACCCCTTCGGGCCTGGCGGTCACGCGCAGCCGCATCCACGTGCTGCCGGCCTGCATCGATTCGGGAAGGTTCCAGGTGAGCGTCTCGCTGTCGTCGCGGCGGTCCACCTCCGCGAGCGCCCGCTCCTCGTCGTCGAACCTGCCGTCGCGGTCGAAGTCGATCCACCCCGCCAGGACGGCGTCCGAAGCCGACCTGATGGGCACGGTCAGCGAGTACGCCGTCGCGTCGTCCTCGAGGACGAGCTCGTCGCCGCTCAGCGCGTCGTCGATGTCGGCGTCCCCTCGGATGGCCCGCGCCTCGAAGCTCAGCGTGTCGGCGTTGTCGGCCGTCGCGTTCTCGCCGATGAAGATGTCGGTGATGGCGTGCGAGGCGGGGCCGTACGAGGAGGGCGCGTCGGAGTCGTCCTCGTGCAGCGACAGCTTGAAGGCGCCCCACAGGTGCGGGGTGCCCGCGTCGCCCCTGGTCCGCACGTTGCGGGCGCGCAGCCGGATCGTGAACGAGGTGACCGTGCCGTTCACCTGGACGGTGCCGCAGGTGTAGACGACGCCGCAGGTGGTGGAGTGGACCCGGTAGACCCGCTCGGGCACGATCGAGGTGCCGGTGACCTCGTAGCCGGGGAAGCCCGCCACGCGGGAGAAGGAGGGCATGGTCGGTGTTCCGCCGACCAGCTCCACTCCCGCCCAGTAGTCGTCCCGCCTGCCGGAGAGGTCCTCCGCCCTGCCGCCGGTGCCGAAGACGTGCAGCCGGGGATCGCGGACCGGCCTGGAGAAGGTGAACGTCAGCTCGGCGACGTCGCTCCACTCGTTGGCCTCGACCGTGAAGTTCTCGTAGCGGTCGACGATGCCCGCCTCCGCCTTGGCGTTGACGGGCATGAGGTACTCGTCGGGCGGGGCCGCCGGGTCGGCGAGCGACACTTCGGCGGAGCCCACCTTGCTTCCGTTGACCATCACCTTGCGTACGGTGACCATCACGCCCGAGGGCGTGTCGCCTATGGCCTCGGTCGACGAGTTCGTGAACGATGCCGGGCGCCCGCTCGCGTATGCGAAGGGAACGATGCCCGTGACCCCGACGAAGGCCGCGGTCATCCCGGCGAGGATTACGCGCACACCCAATTTCGCTCCCTGTTCTTGTCCCGAAAGGATCACGTTGACTTGCGGACCTGGCTCACCAGTCCGCGGGTGACTCGTCTGGCGGCGAAGTCGCTGCCGTGGACGAACCTCATGGCCGGGCCGAAGGTGGCGGCGGCGGCCAGTCCGACCATGTAGAGGCCGGGCACCCGGGTCTCGAACGTCCGTGACAGCCGCGGCCGCGGCCCGCCCGCGCTGACGCCGCGGCGCAGGTTCGGGTCGAGGATGTCGATCCTGCCGACGTCGACCTGGTATCCGGTCGCGGCGATCACATGCTCGGTCTCCAGCGTCTTGACCGTGCCCCTGGCGGTGGTCAGGTGCAGCCGTACGGCGTCGCGGTGGTCAGCGCCCTCCAGCCGCACGCCCAGCGTCACCGGGACGGCGCCGTCGAAGCGCTCCTTGAGCCACCACGAGCCCGCGGGCCCCAGCGTGGTGCGCACGATGTGGCTGCGGGCCGCCTTCGGCAGGTACCTGACGGCACCGGGCAGTTCGGACCACACCCACGACGGCCAGCCCGTGCCGAGGCCCGAGCGGGGCGCCAGCGTGCGCGTGAGAACCGAGCGCCGCTCGTCGGGCGTGTCGTTCCACGCCAGCGACGTGGTCCTGGCGACGATACGCGGCTTCGCCCCTGCCTCCACGAGCAGCGTCGCCGTCTCGAGCGCGGACTGGCCCGCGCCGACGACGGCCACGTGCCTGCCGGCGAAGGCCGACAGGTCGTGGTGCTCGCAACTGTGCGACGACACCTCCGGCGGCAGTTGGGCCAGCGCGTTGGGCCGGTGCGCGAACGGCAGGAAGCCCAGCGCCAGGACCACGGTCCTGGCCAGCAGGGTGGCGCCGGACGACAGCGTGACGCTGAACAGCCCGCCTTCGGTGCCGATGCCGGTCACAGTCGACTCGTCGAGCGCGTCCTTCACCGTTTGCGCGCGAAACCATTTGCCGTAGGCGATGAACGTCTCCACCGGGACGGGCTCGCCATACGAGTAGCGGCGAAAGGCGTCGAGGCCGTATCGCCGGTCGGGGTCGCTGAGATGGGACGCGTCCGGCTCGGATTTCAACAGCATTCCGCGCGGCATGTGCCATTCCCATGCCTGCATCGGCCGTCCGAAAACCCGGGCGTCGAGACCCGCCGCCAGCGCGTGGGTGGCGACCGAGAGTCCATAGGGACCGGCGCCCACAATTGCCACGTCAATCACCGGCGTCTGCAAAACTTCCCCTCCTGTTCGTTGTCCCCTAAAAGCCTATTTCCGACCCTGTGCGAGGCGGGTAAAGCCACGCTTTATCGACTGTCTAGCCATTGCCACGAAGGGCCAGAAATCGTCCGCGGAAAGCCAGGCGAGTTCGTCTGCCTCCCGTACGGCCCGCAGCCATGCGGTGCAGGTTCGTTCGCGTCCGGCGCGAAATGCGGGGTAAATGTCGTAGTTTTCCACCAGAAAAGTTCGCCCATGGACGAAACGGGCCGGCGGTATGTGTTCCCCGGACAGGTGCAGGTGCATGGCGCGCACGAGGTCGAGCCCGCGGCCGTCGCCGAAGAGACGGAACTGCGCGCCGAGTCGCGGGTTGAAGTCGACGAGGTAGTACACGTCCTCGGCGGCGTCGTAGCGGAAGTCCATGTCCAGCACGCCGCGGTAGCCGAGCGCGGCGGCCATGCCGTGCGCCACGTCCTCGATCGCGGGATTGGGCAGCGCCCTGCCGTACGTGGTGAGGCCGGCGCCGGGCGGGTAGGCGCGCTCCTTCCGTCCCGTGCCGCCGAACAGGCAGCTGGAGTCCTCGTCGTAGTAGCCGTGGAAGAACCAGTCCGAGGTGGGCCCGCCGGGCACGAAACGCTGCAGCAGCAGGTCGCAGTCGAAGCCGTGCCCGAGCAGCCCGTCCGCCTGCTCGGGCCGGTGGATCAGGCTGGTGTTGCGCAGGCCCGCCTGCCTGGGCAACCGCCACGGCTGGGCCCACTTGGCCACCAGCGGCAGGCCGAGGTCCGCCACGGCGGCGGCGATGTCGTCCGGGCAGGTCACGACGCGGGTCTCCGGCTGCGCCACGCCGAGTGACGTGCACAGGGAGGACAGCGCGGCCTTGTCGGCGAGCCGCCGCGGCAGGCCCGGCGCCTGGCCGGGCAGCAGGAAGCAGTGGCTGAGCTCCGCCGCGTGCTCGGCGACGGCGATGGCGCCGGCGTCGTCCATGGCGACCAGGACGGCCCTGCGGCCGATCCGCTTGGCCACCGCGGTCAGCGTCTCGACGACCTCTCCGCCCGGTGGCCAGGTGTACATGCGGCTGAGGTATTTCGATCGGGAGACGGGTGCGTGCCGTCCCTCGATGATTCCGTGCACTTCCACTCCGGCCCGGCCAAGGGAGCGAATGGCGCCGAGTGTTCCGTGGTGAAAGATATTGTCGTCCATCCGCAGCACTAGTGCGGGAACGGTCGTATCAAGCATGTCGTGCGTTCCATTCCAAAAGTCAAACGCCTCATCTCGGACATTTCTCGGCAACTCGCGAGTCGGATATTGGCTTTTTCGCCGAGCGGGGTATATACGGTGAGACCTGAGACGACATATAGGGACGTTCGCAATGACCGCCAAAAAGGGATACGTGCGCTGTCTTTTCGCGATGCTCGCCGGATCGGCCGCCATGGCGTGGCTTTCCGCGAGCAGCCGCGTCGACGGCGCGCAACGTGAAGAGCCCGAGCACAGACCCGCCGCGCTCGGTGTCTTCCTCGCCTCCGACGAGCGAGGTCCTCAGCGGCTGCCCGGCTTCGAGGCCTGGCTGGGCGCCGAGGTGACGGTCGGCCGTACTTATCTGCCGGGGGAGTCCTGGGACGCGCTGCAGGGGCCCGGATTCATCCTCGAACCGTGGCTGCGCTGGCGCGCCGCCAAGCCGGGCAGGATCCTGGCCCTGAACGTGCCGATGATCACCCCGAACGAGAACGAGATGTCCGACGACGAGGTGGCCGTGCTGCTCCGCGCGGGCGCGAACGGCGCGTTCGACCCGTTCTTCGAGCGCCTGGCGCAGAAGCTGGTGGCGGGCAACGCGGCCGACACCATCATCGTGCTCGGCTGGGAGATGAACGGCACCACCTACTCCCACCGGTGCAAGCCGGATCCGGACGCGTGGAAGGCCTACTGGCGGCGCGTCGTCACCGCCATGCGGTCGATCCCCGGTCAGCGCTTCCGTTTCGACTTCGCGCCCGCCCGCGGCCGCGACGCCATCGAGTGGACGACGTGCTACCCGGGTGACGACGTCGTCGACATCATCGGCATGGACAACTACGACATGGAGCCGGGCAAGACCTTCTCCCACTACGTCGAGCAGCCGTACGGCCTGCAGGCGCACGCCGACTTCGCCGCCGAGCGGGGAAAGCCGATGTCGTTCCCCGAGTGGGGGCTCTTCCACCACGGCGACCGGCCCGGCTTCGTACGCCGGATGCTCGACTGGATCGCCACGCACAACGTCGTGTATCACTCGATCACCGACTACTGTCCGCACGGCGTCTGGCAGTGCTCGTCGAACCCGAACTCCTCGGAGCTCTTCCGGACGATGGTGCAGTCGCAGGTCCGCGCGACACTTACCCCGCTTCCGGCGACACCGACCCCGGAGATCCCGACGCCCGTGCCGAGCCCGTCCGCGACCGCACCCGGCACGCCCGACCCGACGCTTGCCCCGACGTCTGGCACGGCGCCGTCCTCCACGCCGGAGCCGGTCACGGGACCGGCCACGACGGGGCCCGAGCCCACGGAGCCGGTCACCACAGGCCCGGTCGTCACGGCCCCGGCCACGCAGGGCCCGGCCGTACCGACCCCTCTGGCGCCGACCCCGGTCATCCCGGCCCCGGTCACGCCCTCGCCGGTGCTGCCCGTCGCGCAGGCCCCCGGCGCACCGGCCGAGGTCTCCGCCAGCCCGGTCCCGCGGCCGATGCCCGCGCCGCCGCCCACGCCGCCGGTGCCTGCCCACCCGCCGTTCGCCGTTCGCAGCGTGTGCTGGGCGAGCTCGCCGAAGGCGACGGCGGCGTCGAAGGCCGCGGAGCGCGCCGCGGCGGCCAGCCCCTCGGCCGCCGCGAGGCCCGGCTGCGAGAGCCTGAGCAGCAGGGCCTCGGCCAGGGCCGCGACGTCCTCCGCCGGTACGGCGGCGCCCACGCCGTCGCCGACCAGCTCGGCCAGGCCCGGCACGTCGTAGCAGACCAGCGACCGCCCCGTGGCCATGGCCTCGAGGGCGGTCAGCGGCAAGCCTTCCCAGCGCGACGGCAGGACCACCACGTCGGCGGCGACGTACCAGGGGCGGACGTCGGCCACGTCGCCGACGAAGCAGACCCCGGGGACGTCCAGCGCGCGCAGTTCGTCGTGCAGGTCGCCGTCGCCGACGAGCACGAGCCTGGCCTGCGGGCACTCCTCGACGACCCGCTCCCATGCCGACAGCAGCAGGTCCTGCCCCTTCTGGCGGGTGATCCTGCCGACGCACACGGCCAGCGGCGCCGACCAGAGGATGCCGTGGCGCTCCCGCGCCGTCGCCCGTTCCTCCTTGCCCGCCGGGCGGAACCGGCGCAGGTCGACGCCGTTGCGCACGACCACCTGGTCGCCGCCCACGCCGTGCCGGCGCGCGAGCGCCGCCTCTCCCTCGCCCACGCAGACCGTCAGGCCGGTCCAGCGGGCGGCGCGGCGCTCCCACGCCAGCGCCGCCCTGGCCACCAGACCCCTGCCGGCCAGCCATGACCAGCCGTGCGGCTGGAAGAGGGTGGGGATCCGGCCGCGGATCGCCGCCCTGCCGGCCAGCCCCGCCTTCGACGAGTGCAGGTGGACCGCGTCAGGCGCGAACGCGTCGACCAGCCGGCGCAGCCGGCGGATCGCCGCCAGGTCGCGCGGGCCGGGGTCCCGTCCGGCGGGCCAGTCGAGCCAGGGCACGCCCAGCTCGGCCAGCCGTCCGCGCAGCGGTCCCGTTCCAGGGCACGCGACCGCGACCTGCCAGCCGCGCCGTACCTGGTCGGCCGCCGCCGCGGCCACGTACGCGCCCACGCCGCCGTCGACGGGCTGCGTCACGTGCAGCACGCGCGGGCTCGTGGACGCGGCGCCCTTCACGCCTCGGCTCCACTCATCGCGGGAGCCTTCTCGTCAGGAGCGGCGTCCGGCTCCCGCCTGCTCCTGGGACGCACGTACGGCGCCCCCAGATAGAGCAGACCGGTGACGAGCGCCGCCGCCGCGCCGCCGACGCTGATGTTGACCAGCAGCACGGGCGACGACGGCGAGGTGGCGACCGAGGCGGTGGCGAAGCTGGTCAGCCGCACCCTGGTGTCGGCGGCGTGCCCGTTGGCGTAGAGGATCAGCGCCGAGGCGGCCTGGTCGGCCCGCGCGGCCGCGTCGAGCGCGGTCGCGGCCTGCGCGGTGAGCCTGATGATGGGCGCGTCGGGCGAGGCCGTCGCGCTCAGCGTCCCGCCCGCCTGCTCGTTGCCGATGATGAAGGGCTGGACGGCGATCCTGGTGTAGGCCTGGGCGAAGTGCACCGCCTGCGCCATGTCGCCTTCCGACACCACCACGACGTAGGCGTCGGAGGTGTAGACGGGTTCCTTGGCCAGCGAGTAGAACAGTCCCCCCAGCACACCGAACAGCAGCGACAGCGGCAGCCACAACCGCGCCAGCCACTGCGTCACCTGAGCCCGCTTCGATGTCATCGCTACTCCTTGTCGGCGGCGGCGCCCAGCAGGCGCCGGTAGAGCGCTTCCAGTTGGGCGACCTGATGTCGGATGTCGTAGAGCCGGACGGCTCCAGGAGGCGCCAGCCGGGCGGGCCGCGTCGCGGCCAGCGTCCTGATCTCGGCGCCCAGCCCGCCCCCCGGGACACGCCGCGCTCCGGGCGCGGCGTCAGGGGGCAGGTCGTCGATGGCGGGGCAGGTGTCGTACAGGACGGGCAGCCCCGCGGCCAGCGCCTCGACGACGGCCAGGCCGAACGTCTCCTCCTGCGAGGGCGCGGCCAGCACGTCCATCGCCGACAGCATGGCCCGCATGTCGGCCGACTCACCGGCGAAGACCACGCGGCGCTCGACCCCGAGCGCGCGGGCCAGATCCTCGAGCCGCCGCCGCACCGATCCCGTCCCGACCAGCAGGAGGAACGCGTCCTCCAGGCCCTTCATGGCCTCGATGAGCAGGTCGAAGCGCTTGCCCGGCTCCAGACGGCCCGCCCCGCCGACCACGAAGGCGTCCTGGGGCAGCCCGAGTCGGGCCCTGGTCCGCTCCCGCAGCCGGGGGTCGTAGCGGAACGCGTCGGCGTCGACGCCGTTGGCGATCACCACGATGCGCGAGCGCGGGATCCCCCACGTGGCCAGCCGTTCGGCCACCGACGGGGACACCGCCACGGTGGCGTGGCCGAGAAGCTCGCTGGCCAGGTAGAGCTGCCTGATCGGCATGGTGATGCGCCGGCCCTCGATCCGCTCGTCCCCGAGCGAGTGCTCGGTCGCCACGATCGCGGGGACGTTGGCCAGGCGCGCGGCCAGCCTGCCGTACACGCAGGCCCGGTACAGGTGCGCGTGGACCACCTCGAACCGGCCCGCCCGCATCAGCCTGGCCAGCCGGCCGACCGCCCGCAGATCGCGGTTGCCGCGCATGCCGAGCTGGTGGACCGGGACGCCGCTCGCGCTGATGGCCTCGGCCACCACGCCGAGCCCCGTCAGCACGGCGACCTCGCACCGCGCGCTCATGTACGGCAGCAGCGTCCGCAGTTGCTGTTCGGCGCCGCCCGCCGCGAGTCCGGTGATGACGTGCAGGACCTTCACGACCCCCACCGCATCCGGTGTCGCAGCCGCTTGGCGTGCAGCCGCAGCGCTCCGTCACGATCGCCGATGTAGGTGCGCGGCAACGCGTGGACGCCGGTGACCTCGGACTTCCAGATGGCACACGCGTAGCCGTAGCCCGCGTCGCGGACGGCGGCCACCTCGCGGGCGCCGACGTGGCCGTACGGGTAGCAGAAGCCGGTCACCTCGGTGCCGGTGATGTCCTCCAGCCGCTCCTTGCTCGCCACCAGCTCGTGCGCGAGCTCGTCGTCGGACAGGGTGGGCAGCGAGCGGTGCCCCACGGAGTGCGAGCCGACCTCCATGCCGAGGTCCGCCATCCTGCGCACGTCGTCGGCGTCCATGAGCGGCTTGCGCGGGTACCCGGCGTCCCAGGCGTTGTGGCCGCCGAGCTCACCCGTGACAGGGAAGACGGTGGCGGTGAAACCGTGCTGGAGGAGGACGGGGACGACCTCGCCGGCGAAGTCCGCGTAGCCGTCGTCGAAGGTCAGCCCGACCAGGCGGCGTGCCGTACCCGGTCGCCGGGCGGCGAGCAGGTCGCGCATCGCGACCCCGCGCAGGCCGCGGCCGGCGAGCCAGCGCATCTGGGCGGCGAACCGGTCGGGTGAGACGGTGACGAGCAGCGGGTCGCTGTCGTACTTCGTCACCGAGTGGTACATGAGCACGAGCGGCATGGCGGTCACGAACGACCTCGAATCCTGATCATCCTGTTGATCTCCTCAGTTCCCGTGAGTGCTGTCACGGCGCAGAACGTCACCGTCATCGCGAGCGCGGCGAGCACGAGCGCGGCCGCCGACGGCAGTCCTTCCAGCAGCGAACGCGTGCCCCACCCGGCGGCGGCGGTGACGGCGGCGGCGACGAGCAGGCGGACGGCGGGCCCGGCGATCTCCCGCACCGGCATGCCGACGGCGGGGCCGCGCAGGCCGGCCAGCAGGATCACCGCCGTGAGCGTGATGCCCGCCGCGTTGGCCGCCGCGATGTCGGCCGCCTCCGCCGACGGCGTGGCCAGCGCGATCGTGGCGGCCAGGCCCGCCATCATCGCCATCGCGGGGAACCAGCTCGGGCGCGAGCCGCAGAAGAACACCCTGCAGACGACGCCGACCACGGCCTGGCCGAGCAGGCCGAGCGCGTAGATCCGCATGATCTCGGCGGTCGCCGCGGTGTCGGCGTCGGTGAAGGCGCCGTGCTGCAGCAGCAGCCGCACGATGTCGGGCGCGCACACCACCAGCACGGCGGTGGCCAGCAGCACGATCGCGGCGGCGGCCAGCAGGTCGTCGGTCAGGCGCCGCCGGGCGGCGGCGACGTCGCCCGCCGTGATGGCGCGGACCAGGTGCGGGAAGCTCACCGTGGCGACGACGAGCGAGAGCATCATCGGCACCTGGGCGATCTTCTGCGCGTAGTTGAGGTGCGAGATGGACCCCTCGGCGAGCGACGATCCGACGAAGCGCTCGACGAACACCTGACCCTGACGCTCCAGGGTGAAGGCCGCGACGGGGACGAACGCGCCGAGCGGCAGCAGCATCCTGGCCGCGGGCCGGCGCGGCAGGCCGAGCCTGCGGACGAACGAGGGCGCCTGGACCAGCACCATGCCCAGCCCCCCGATCGCCACCCCCACCGCCGCGGCGGACACGCCGAGGTCGTGGAAGCACCACACGCACGCGACGATGCCCACGTTGTAGGCCACGGTGACCGTGGCGGGCGGCCCGAACACGTCGTTGGCGCGCAGGGCGGCGCTCGCGTATCCCGCCAGCCCGAACATGAGGATCGTGACCGAGGTGAACCGCATGCAGCCGACCGCGAGCGCGGGGTCCGCGATGCCCGGAGCGAGCACGCCGACCAGCCAGGGCGCCCCCGCCGCCGTCACCAGGCTCAGCGCCAGCAGCGCGACGCCCATGTGCGGCAGCGTCGCCGAGATCAGGTGCCTGACGTCGTCGTCCAGCTCCGCCGCCCTGCTGAACAGCGGCACCATCAGGAACGCCATGGCGCCCTCGATCAGCAGCGGCGCCGCGGTCTCCGGCACCATCCACGCGACGAGGAAGGCGTCGGTGCCCGAGTCGGCGCCGAAGGTCCTGGCCATGAGCAGGTCGCGGCCGAACCCCAGCAGGAACCCCAGCCCGACCAGCACCGCGGTGAGGCTGGCCGCCTTCAGCCCAGGCGTGCCGGTGGACGTCATCGCGCCCACCCGCCCGCGGCCCACGAGAGCCCGACGCCCAGCACCACGGCCGTGACGAGAGTCGGCAGGCCACCGATGTCGGAGTAGGCGAAGTCGACGCTCACCCAGGTGAGCAGCCCGGCGACGACGAGCCCGGCGCGCGTGACCGCCCACAGCAGGAGCGCCGCGAGCATGAGCGTGAAGGCGACGAGCCCCAGCACGCCCTGCTCGCTGAGCACCAGCAGGTACATGTTGTGCGGCGACAGCAGGGGCTGGCGCTGGAAACCGTGCACGGGGTCGTCGGTGTCGCTGCTCGACGACAGGCTGGCGGGCGCGTAGCTGTCGCGCAGCGCGGCGAACCTGCGCGGGCCCACGCCGGTCACCGGGTGGTCCCGCCACATGCCCGCGGCCGTCCGCCACAGGTCGTAGCGATCGTTGACCGACTGGTCGGGCTGGGTGACCGACGAGGTCATCGACGTGATGCGCTGGCCGATCGTGTCGGCGCCCACGCCGACGCCGAAGACGAGCAGGACTCCTGCCGCGGCGGTCACCATGATCACGCGGGCCGCGGTCCGCGTGCCGTACATGACGAGCATGACCAGCGCGGCGCACGCCATCGCCAGCCAGGCGCCGCGGCTCAGCGACAGCACCAGCGGTACGGCCAGCAGCGCCGCGCCGGCCAGCGCGGCGCCCCTGGACCTGCCCCGCAGGGTCAGCCCCGCGCCGAGCAGGACGATCGCGCCGTAGCTGACCACCGTCGCCATCCCCATGACGTCGAGGGCGCCGAACGTGCCCACGGCCCGCACCCGCTCGCCCCCGTAGGACGCGCCCGTCCCGGTGAGCGTCTGGTAGCAGCCGATGACCCCCTGGACGGAGGCGGCGGCCACCAGCGCGCCCCCCACCAGCCAGGCGTCGACCCTGTCGCGCAGCGTCACCACGACCGCCAGCGGGATCAGCACGAAGATCTGGATGTGCCTCAGGTGTCCCGGCAGGCTGGTGAACATGTCGGGTGAGGCCAGCGTCGCGATCGTCGCCGCGAGGACGACGGGCACGAGCACCAGCGCGCGTCCCGGCAGCGTCGCGCGGCGCGCCGCCAGGCACGCCGCGGCCACGAGGATCAGCCCTACCGACGCGATGTCCGCCGCCGTCACGTGCGCGGCGGCGGCCTGGTCGGCCCGCCCGTCGGGAAGGCAGGTCAGCAGGACGGTCAGGGCCGCGAGAACGCTCGGCCTGCGGACCAGGGTGAGGGGACGCCGGAGGCGGGTGAACACGACGCGCATTTCCTAACTGCCACCAGGGCGAAGCAGGGACCACGCGGTCCTGAGCATGATCTTGAAGTCGGTTCTGAGGGACCAGTCGTCGATGTAGTGGTTGTCGAAGCGGGCCCGGTCCTCGATCGAGGTGTCGCCGCGCAGGCCGTGGATCTGCGCCCAGCCGGTGATCCCCACGGGCACCCGGTGACGCAGGTGGTAGCGCGGCGTCGAGCTGGAGAACTGGTCGACGAAGAACGGGCGCTCGGGCCGCGGGCCGACGATGCTCATGTCTCCCTTGAGCACGTTCCACAGCTGGGGCAGCTCGTCGAGGGAGGTCTTGCGCAGTGCCTTGCCCACGGGGCCGAGCCGGTGGTCGTGCGCGATGCTCCAGCGGGTCGCCGACTCGTGGGCGTCCACGGGCTTGAGCGTGCGCAGTTTGATCAGCTCGATCGGCTCGCCGCCGTAGCCGACCCTGCGCTGCCTGAACAGCACGCCGGGGCCGATCTCCCAGCGCACCACCGCCGCGCACACGGCCAGGATCGGTGCGCTGATCAGCAGGCCGACCATGGCGGCCGTGATGTCCAGCACCCTCTTGAGCGGCCAGGTCACCCGGGCCTGGGGGGCGGGACGCATGCGCAGGAGGGTGAAGCTCCGCACGTGCTCGCGCAGCGGGACGAAGTCGACGATGACGTCGCCGGGCTCCGGTGCGAAGTAGACCGCGCACCCGAGCGACCTGGCCGTCCTGGCGGTCGCCTGGTCGTCCTGGCCCGCGAGGACGACGGCGCGCACGCCGTGGTCGCGCAGGATCTCGCGCAGGTCACCCGGCTTGCCGAGCACCGGCAGCCGCAGCTCGGATTCCTCGCCGTCGTTGATGAAGCCGATCGGCAGCAGACCGTACTCGGGATGGCCGAGCAGAGTGACGGCCAGGCGCTGCCCGTGCCGGTCGGCGCCCACGATCACGGTGGGCGTGGTGACGCCGCGCCGGCGGGCGCCCCGCACCACGGAATGGAAGACGCATCTGCCGCAGAAGGCCAGGAAGGTGAAGAGCAGGCAGGTCAGGGCGACCACCGTCAACGACGTGCTTCCCCAGAAGGCGGCGAGCGACGCGGCCAGCCCGGAGCCGGCCAGCCAGAACCCCCGGTCGAGGCTCGACGGCAGGATCCGCGGCTCGTAGCCGCGGCCCGCCGCGTTCACCGCCACCACCAGCGCTCCTGCGAGGGCGACTCGCGCGGCCCCCTGTCCGGCCGCCAGCGAGGTGACGGTCATGCACGCCAGGTCCATGCCGACCAGGCCGAGAGGTTGGACTGCCGCCCAGCGTCTCGACCGTCGGTGCCCCGCCCGTTCCCTGGCATGGCGGTCATCCCTAACAGGTACAGCCATCATTTCTCCGGAATAAATCACCTTAAGTCGGGCATGCGTTAATTGCCCGACTAATCCAGTCAAGGATCACCGGCGGCTCTTGTGAGTCTCTTGTCTTTGCTCTTGACGAGGTGCCGATATTTGCCTCCGCATTGCGCGAGAAATGCCGCAACAAAGGCCTTGATCGTAGCCCTCCGGCAATCATCGTTTCCGGCACCGTGCAGGGGAAACGGAAGATTGGCAGGCAAGATTTCATTGACAGTGAGTTGGTGCTGGAAATACCAGTTACTCGTTTATGGTCCCGCGAATGCCGATCGCGGCCGGTAGGCGCCGGCCGCGATCGGGGAAATCGCCGTTATTCGGAGCGGATGGAGTGTCTACCGCCGTGTCGGCGGAATCCGGCCCTGCACCGGACGATCGCCCGACGGACGCGACCACCACACGCCCGTGCCCCCGGTCAGCGCCGGCAGCTGCCTCTTGACCTCGTTGACCGAACGGGCGGGCAGCGACCCCGTGACAAGCGTGGGAGAGGTGTCGGCCAGCTCGGCGCCCAGCGCGGCCAGCCTGGCGACGACCTGACCGAGCGCGGCGGAGGGGATCTCCACCTCGAAGGCATGGCACGGCTCGAAGACCCTCGTTCCCGCGCGGGCCAGCGCCGACCGCAGCACGACGGGCGTCAGGCCGCGGAAGTCGCCCGCCGTGCTGACCGGCGACGCGTAGCCGGATCTGGTCAGCGTGACCGTGCAGTCGACGACCGGCCAGCCGTACCGGCCCTCGCGGAGGGTGGCGCGGACGGTGTCCTCGATCGCCTGGTCGAAGCTGGGCGGGAGCGCGCCCAGCTCCACCTCGCGCCGGAACGTGAAGCCCTGGCCCGGCTCGACGCGCAGACCCACGGTGGCCCAGAAGTGGTGCACGGCGTGGTCGTCGATGTCGGCCACGTCCGCGCCCACGCCGACCGGCCGCTCCAGGTAGACGGGCGTGCTGTCGGCGAAGACCGCCTCGACGCCGAACTCGTCGCGCAGCCGCTCGGCCAGCACCTCCTTCTGCACCTCGCCGTAGAGCAGCACCGACGAGCCGCCGCCGGGCAGGACGCGGGTGCTGATGAGCGGGTCCTGCTCGGCCATCCAGAGCAGCGCGGAGTGCAGGCGCGCGGAGTCGGCCGGGTCGACCGCCCGCACGACGGTCTCCAGGCCCGGCGGCGCGAACGCGGAGGTCTCGCCGCCCTCGTCGGACAGCCGGTCCCCGACACGGGCCCGGTGCAACCCCCAGACCTTGGCGATGTTGCCGGCGGTCAGCGTCGGCTCCTCGGCCGCGCCGACCACGCGCAGCGCGGTTACCTGGCCCCCGGCCAGCTTCTGCCGCGGGCGCACCTCGCCGGAGAACAGCCGCAGATAGGCGACCTTCCGCCCGGCCTGGTCGCGCTCCACCGCGAAGATCGTGCCCGACAGCCCCTCCCCCCTCGGCGCGGGCACCGGCAGCAGGTCGCGGATGCCGCCGAGCAGCTCGGCCACGCCCTGCCCGCCGACCGCCGACCCGTGGAAGACCGGGTGGACCTCGCAGCCGGCCGTCCGTACGGCCAGCGTCTTGAGCAGCTCGTCGTGGCTCGGCACCCGGCCTTCCACGAGCGCCTCCAGCAGCGCGTCGTCGTGGTCGGCCAGGGCTTCGGCGTCGATCGGGACGGGGACGACGCGGCCCTGCCGTACCCGGTTCATGGCGATGACGGGCAGCCCGGCGAGGATGTCGCGCTGGAGCGCCCCCCTCCTGTCGATCTTGTTGACGAACAGGAGCGTGGGCAGGCGCATCTTCTTCAGGGTCTTCAGCAGGACCCTGGTCTGCGCCTGTATGCCCTCGACCGCCGAGATCACCAGGATGGCGCCGTCGAGGACGCCGAGCGCCCGCTCGACCTCGGCGACGAAGTCGGCGTGGCCGGGGGTGTCGATGAGGTTGACCCGCAGACCGCCGATCGTGAAGGCGGCGACGGCCGAGCGGATGGTGATGCCGCGGCGGCGCTCGATCGCCCCGCTGTCGGTCTGGGTGTCTCCGCCGTCGACGCTGCCGAGCCGGTCGATGGCGCCCGCGTCGAAGAGAAGTCGTTCGGTGAGGCTGGTCTTACCCGCGTCGACGTGCGCGAGCACGCCGATGTTCAGGGTGGTCATGGATGCGTGGAACCTCGACAGGAAGAAGGACAGGACGCTGGGGTGCCGCGAGGCTCTGCCGCATCTGGTCCTCCCTGAGGTTCGTGGGCCTCCTATCGTGCCGCCGCGCGGCCCGTCGAGTCGACCGGTTTTTCCGCGGTCACCTGCGTACCTGGGCCTCGAGCGCGCGCATGCGCGCCGACGCCAGCTCCAGCACCATGCGGGTGGCGGGGGAGAGCGCGGGCCCGTGCACGATCGCGAACGTGTCGTGCAGCGGCGGGTCGAGCGGCGCCCACCGCAGGTTGCCGGGCAGCCGGTCGGCCAGCCGGTGCAGGACGCCCCGCCACGTCACCGTCGCCGCCAGGCCGCGCGCCGCGATCTCCAGCGCCATCTCGGGATCCTCCACCTCCACCCGGGGCCGCAGCACCTGGCCCGCCGCCTGAAGGGTGCTGGTGAGCGTGCGGCGGGTGGTGTCCTCCTCGCGCCAGCTGATGTTCGGAAGCACGAGCGGGCGGGCGGCCAGCTGCTCGGGCGTGACGGGGTCCGAGGGCTCGGTGCTGACGAAGACCAGCTCGTCACGCAACACCGGCGTCACCGACAGCCCCTCGTCGGCGACCGGCACGGTCGCGACCGCCGCCTCCAGCCGGCCCCTGCGGACGTGGTCGAGCACCTCGGCCGAGTTCTGCCCGATCAGCTCGACGCGCACGCCGGGATGTCGTTCTAGGACGTCGGCGACCAGATCGGCGCCCAGGTAGAAGCGGGCCGTGCCGAACAGGCCCAGCCGTACCGTGCCCGTCAGCATCTCGCGGACCGCGGCCACCGCCCTGCGCGCCTCGTCCACCGCCGCGATGGCGGCCAGCGCGTGCGGGCGGAGCGCGAGCGCGGCCTCGGTCGGCACGACGCCCCTGCCCACACGCAGGAAGAGCGACACGTCGAGGTGCTGCTCCAGCAGGCGCACCTGCTCGGAGATGGACGGCTGGGCGTAGCCGAGCGCCGCGGCGGCGGCGGTGAACGAGCCGTGCTCGAAGGTGGCCAGGAAACAGCGCAGCTGGTGCAACGTGGTCATAGAGGTAATTCCTGCGGATTCCAAAGGAAAGCAAGGCTACCTCGATGGCTCCAGCCTGCCTAGGTTGCCGGGCATGGGAGTGCTGTGGTGCCTGATCTCCGCCGCGGCGTTCGGCCTGTCGCCGATCTTCGCCAAGGAGGCCTACCAGTCCGGCGCGAGCGTGACGGAGCTGCTGACCGGCAGGTTCGTCATCGCCGCCGTCGTGCTGTGGGCCATATGCGCCTGGCGCAGGCCCGCGCTTCCGACGAGAAAGGTGATCGCCACCGCGGTGGGGCTCGGCGCCGTCGGCTACGCCGTCCAGGCGCTGTGCTACTTCGGCGCGGTCGCCAGGATCGACGCCTCGCTGGCCGCGCTGCTCCTCTACACCTTCCCCGCCCTGGTCACCGCCCTGGCCGTGGCGCTGCGCAGGGAGTCGCTCGACCGGCGCAAGCTCGCCGCGCTCGCCTGCTCGGCCGTGGGCCTGGTGCTGCTGCTCGGCCTCGGCGGGGTGGCCGAGGGCGGGACCACCGGCGTGCTGCTCGCGCTCGGCGCGGCCGTCGCCTACTCCCTCTACCTCACCGTCGCCGACGGCCTGCCCGCCGACGTCGACGTCTACCTGCTGTCGGCCATCGTCTGCACGGCCGCCGCCATCACGCTGGGCTTCGCCGGCGGCTTCCAGGTGCCGGCGACCGCCGAGGGCTGGCTGTGGACGGGCCTGCTCGGCCTGGTGTCCACCGTGCTGGCCATGGCGACCCTGTTCGTGGGCGTGCGGATGCTCGGCGCGCCCACCGCGGCGATCCTGTCGTGCGCGGAGCCGGTGGTCACGCTGCTGTCCACGTCCCTCGTGTACGGCGAGATCCTCACGCCGGGCCAGCTCGCGGGCGGCGTCGCGGTCCTGACCGCGGTGCTGGTGCTGCGGCTAGACCTCGACTTTGTACGGCAACGCCAGCTCGTCGGCAGGCACGCCCCTGATGCCCCAGTTCACAGCGGGCATCTCGATGATCGTTAGCTCGATGTCGTCGGTCGTGATCCCGAGGGCCGGAGCCTTCGCGAACACCTCGCGGATCAGCGCCCGCTTGGCCTCGTCGCTGCGCCCGGTGAAACAGACGATCTCCACGATGAGGTAGCCGTCGCCGCGCTGCGGGCAGATCAGGTCGTCGGCGTCGAGCAGCAGGAAACGGTGGAACCTCTTGTCCTCCGGCAGCCCCCACGCCTTCGTGACGCACGCGTGCAGCAGGTCGGAGACCTCCCGCTGCCGCCCCGCCCACACGTCCCGCCGTCCGAAGACCTTCACCTGCGCCATGTCGGGCACTATACAAAAGTGGTACGTATCCTCCTCGCCGATGACGAGGCCATGATCAGGGCCGGGGTCGGCGCGATCCTCAGCGTGGACCCCGCCTTCCAGGTAGTCGCGGAGGCGGGCGACGGCAGGCAGGCCGTCGACCTCGCGATCAGTCACCGGCCCGACGTCGCCCTGCTCGACATCCGCATGCCGAAGCTCGACGGCCTCGCCGCCGCGGCCGAGATCCGCCGGGTGGCCCCCGCCACGGCGGTCATCATGCTCACCACCTTCGGCGAGGACGACTACATCGCCAAGGCGCTCGACGTCGGCGCCAGCGGCTTCCTGCTCAAGGCGGGTGATCCGCGCGAGCTCATCGCGGGCGTCCACGCCGTCGCCGGCGGCGCCGCCTACCTGTCGCCCAAGGTCGCCCACCGGGTCATCACCCAGATCAGCGGCG
Source organism: Nonomuraea sp. NPDC003754 (assembly GCF_053605785.1). Taxonomy (NCBI): domain Bacteria; kingdom Bacillati; phylum Actinomycetota; class Actinomycetes; order Streptosporangiales; family Streptosporangiaceae; genus Nonomuraea; species Nonomuraea sp. NPDC003754. Next base: position 59,363 of record NZ_JBSGJX010000030.1, on the reverse strand, counting down.
GCAGGATGGGGCGCGGCGCCCACGCCCGCGACCGGATCGACGTGCTCACCGAACGGGAGAAGGAAGTGCTCGCCCTGGTCGGCGAGGGGCTGTCCAACGCCGAGATCGCCAGGCGGCTGTTCATCGTCGAGGGCACCGTCAAGGCCTACGTCAGCACGATCCTCACCAGGCTGGAGGTCCGCAACAGGGTGCAGGCGGCGATCGTCGCCTACGAAGCGGGCCTCGTGATCGGGGTCACCGGGGACCGATAGCCTGGCCTTGATGTACCGACTCCTGTTCACGCAGGTCTTGCGGCGGTTCGACGCCGAGGCCGTGCACCACGCGACCGTCAGAGCGCTCGCGCTGCTCTCCACGTTGCCGCTGCTGAAGCGGCTGCTCCACCGGCTTCTCGCACCCAGCGATCCCGCGCTGCGGGTGACGGCCTTCGGCGTGCACTTCCCCGGGCCGCTCGGGCTCGCCGCCGGGTTCGACAAGGACGCGGCCTGCGCCGAGGCGCTGTCGGCGTTCGGCTTCGGCCACGTCGAGGTCGGCACGATCACCGCCCACGCCCAGCCCGGCAACCCGCGGCCGCGCCTGTTCCGCGACCTCGGGAAGCACGCCGTGATCAACCGGATGGGGTTCAACAACGCGGGCGCCCACGCGGCGGCCCGCAGGCTCCGCCGTACCAGGGGCGTGCCCGTCGTGGTCGGGGTCAACATCGGCAAGACCAAGGTCGTGCCGGAGTCCGAGGCGGCGGCCGACTACGTCGCCGGCGCCAAGGAGCTCGCGCCGCTGGCCGACTACCTCGTCGTGAACGTCAGCTCGCCCAACACGCCTGGGCTGCGCAACCTGCAGGCCGTCGAGCTGCTGCGGCCGCTGCTCGTGGCTGTCAAGGAGGTCGCCGACGCCACGCCGCGCCGTACGCCGCTGCTGGTGAAGATCGCGCCCGACCTGGCCGACGCCGACGTCGACGCGGTCGCCGACCTCGCGCTGGAGCTGGGGCTCGACGGGATCATCGCGACGAACACCACCATCCAGCACGGCGGGGAGACCGGCGGGCTGTCGGGGCGGCCGCTCAAGGGGCGCTCGCTCGAGGTGCTGCGCCGGCTGCGGGCGCGCGTGGGCGACCGCCTGACGCTGGTGTCCGTGGGCGGCGTCGAGGACGTCGACGACGTGTGGGAACGGCTGCTCGCCGGGGCCACGCTGGTGCAGGGCTACACGGGGATGATCTACGGCGGGCCGCTGTGGGCCTCGCGCATCCACCGGCAGCTCTCGCGCCGCCTGCGCCGCCACCGCACCACGGTCCCCCAGCTGATCGGCCGTACGGCCCGCTGACCCGCGCGCCCCGACGAGCCCTCGGACGGGCTCGCCGGCGGCGGTGCGGTCTCCCCCTTTCGGGGGTGCCGCGACGGATACTGCTGTCGTAGCTTGTGGCAACCAGCGAGAGGAGTTGCCGCCATGGGCGCGACCAGCAACACCGAGATCTATCGCACGGCCCGCGACCTGCTGCTGAACCTGGGCGGGCGGCACGCCGAAGCGGTCGAGCAGTTCGCCTGGCCGCGGTTCGGGGCGACCTTCAACTGGGCGGTCGACTGGTTCGACGCGATCGCCCGCGGCAACGACCAGACGGCGCTGTGGGTGGTGGAGGAGGACGGCTCCGAGGCCCGCTACACCTACGACGAGATGGCGCGGCGATCGGACCAGGTCGCCGCCTTCCTCGCCGGGCAGGGCGTCTCGCGGGGCGACCGGGTGATGCTCATGCTCAACAACCAGGTCGAGCTGTGGGAGTCGATGCTGGCGGTGATGAAGCTGGGCGCGGTCATCCTGCCGGCCACCACCGCGCTGGGCCCGTCGGACCTGGCGGACCGCATCGACAGGGGCGGTGCCCGCTACGTCGTCGCCAACGCCGCCGACACCGCCAAGTTCGACGAGGTGAAGGGCGACTACACCAGGATCTGCGTGGGTGACGCCCCGGAGGGCTGGGCCGCCTACCGCGACGCGTACGCCGCTCCCGTCCCTCCGGCGAAGCACCCCGGAACCGCGCCCGCGGACCCGCTGCTGCTGTACTTCACCTCGGGCACCACCAGCAAGCCCAAGCTGGTCGAGCACACCCAGGTCTCCTATCCCGTCGGACACCTGTCGACGACCTACTGGATCGGCCTGCGACCCGGCGACGTCCACCTGAACATCAGCTCGCCCGGCTGGGCGAAGCACGCGTGGAGCTGCTTCTTCGCGCCGTGGATCGCCCAGGCGACGATCTTCGTCTACAACTACGGCAGGTTCGACCCCGCCGCCCTGCTCGACCAGATCCGGCGGGCCGAGGTGACGACGTTCTGCGCGCCGCCCACCGTCTGGCGGATGCTGATCAAGGCCGACCTGTCGGGCGGCCCCGGGCGGCTGCGCGAGGCGGTGTCGGCCGGCGAGCCGCTGAACCCCGAGGTGATCGAACAGGTCCAGCACCACTGGGGCCTGACCCTGCGCGACGGCTTCGGCCAGACCGAGACCACGCTGTCGGTCGGCAACATTCCCGGCATGCCGGTCAAACCCGGCTCGATGGGGCTGCCGGCGCCGGGCGTGCCGGTGGTGCTGGTCGATCCCATCACGGGCGAGCCCGCCGACGAGGGCGAGATCTGCATCGACCTGAGCCGCAGGCCGGTCTCGCTCATGACCGGCTACCAGGGCGACGAGCGGCGCCACGCCGAGGCCATGGCCGGCGGCTACTACCACACCGGTGACGTGGCCGCCCGCGACGCCGACGGCTACATCTTCTACGTCGGGCGCACCGACGACGTGTTCAAGGCCTCCGACTACAAGATCTCGCCCTTCGAGCTGGAGAGCGTGCTCATCGAGCACCCGGCCGTGGCGGAGGCGGCCGTCGTGCCGTCCCCCGACGAGGTACGGCTGGCGGTGCCCAAGGCGTACGTGGCGCTGGCGCCCGGCTGGGAGCCCGGCAGGGAGACCGCGCTGGCGATCCTGCGCCACGCCAGGGAGAAGCTGCCGCCGTACCAGCGGGTGCGCCGGCTGGAGTTCTTCGAGCTGCCGAAGACGGTGTCGGGGAAGATCCGGCGGGTGGAGCTGCGCGGCCGGGAGGAGCAGGCCGCGTCGGGACAGAGCGCTCTGCCCGAGTGGCGGGACGACCAGTTCCCCGAACTGCGCTCGTGACGCTCGGCGCCGCGGCGGCATGGTGGTCACCGGGGAGGTGAGGGGGGCCGGGAGGCCCCCGAGCGAGCTTGCCCTCAGATGCTGGGCCGGGTCGAGGTGGCCGACTGCGTCTTCTCGTCCAGGCGCTCCATCGCCGACGCCACCTGCACCGTCGCGGGCCGGTGCGGGCGCCCCTTCTGCCACGGGCGCGGCCCCGACAGCGGCCGGTACTCCACGCCGAGCGCGTCGAGCCGCCCCAGGTGCCGCTCCAGCCGTGCCATGAAGTCGGAGCCCGCCTCCCCGCTCCACGCCACCTCGGCCAGCGCGCACGTCCGCGGCCACGCCCGGTAGTCGAGGATCCGGGCGTCGGGGATGCGCTCGCTCCACAGCTGCCCCTGCAGGCCGACCACCCGCTCCCGCTCCTCCGGCGCCCACGAGGACGGCGCGGGCTCGAAGGAGGCGACGTCCGTCACCGTGATCGTGTCGCCGATGGCCATGGGCTCGTCGGAGGACGAGGCCTCGGCGTAGTCGAAGTACAGCGGGAAGACGGGGGTCGCGATCACCGAGTGCCCGGCGGCGGCGGCCCTGCGGCCCACGCCCATGCCGCGCCACGGCATGACCAGCGTGTCCTGGCGGAGCGTGCCGCTGACGAACGCCTCGTCCCACACCACCGCCCGCGCGCCGCGCTCGGCCAGCACGTCGGCCAGTCGCCGCAGGAACCAGGCGTGCAGCGCGCCCACGTCGGCGAGCCCGAGCGACTCCCGGTAGGCGCTGATCTCCGCCGAGGCCTCCCAGTCGTCGAGCACGCACTCGTCGCCGCCGACGTGCACGTACGGCGTCTCGCCCAGCGCCCCCAGCAGCTCGTCGAAGATCGTGGTGAGGAAGTCGACGGTCGCCGGCAGCGGCGACAGGATGGCGGGGGAGATGCCCCACCGGTCGAGCACCTCGAACGGCTCGCCCGTCGCCCCCAGCGCCGGGTAGGCGGCCAGGATGGCGCTCGCGTGGCCGGGCACGTCGATCTCGGGGACCACCACGATCTGGCGCTCCCTGGCGTACTGCGCGATCTCGGCCAGGTCGTCGAGCGTGTAGTAGCCGCCGTGCGGGATCCCGTCGTAGGTCGACTCGTCGCGGAAGTAGTTGGTGGCGGTGCGCGCCCGGTGGGAGGCGACCTCCTGCAGGCGCGGGTAGGCCCTGCTCTCCACCCGCCAGCCCTGGTCGTCGACCAGGTGCAGGTGGAGCCGGTTGAGCTTGTGCACGGCCATCAGATCGATCGCCCGCAGGACCTCCCGCTTGGGCAGGAAGTGCCGCGCCACGTCCAGGTGCAGCCCGCGCCAGCTGTGGGCGGGGGAGTCCTCGACGCGCACGCCCGGCACCACCCACGCCGCGGCCGGTACGGCACTGCGGTAGGTCGCGTCGGGAAGCAACTGGTGCAGCGACTGCGCCGCGTAGAACGCGCCTGCCCCGCCGCCCGCGGTGATCTCGACGCCGCGGGAGCCGACGACCAGGCGGTAGGCCTCCTCGCCGAGCGCGGGGTCCAGCCTGACGTCGACGGCGCCCGTGTCACCGGGGCGCAGGTCGAGGATCGGCAGCGCCCGCCGTACGGCGTCGGCCAGGTCGGCGGGCCCCGAGACGGTGGCCCCGACGGTGAGCTCGTAGGAGCCGGACAGCGCGGACAGAACAGTCGGGCGAGGCAGCAGCGTGTTCATGCCGCAAATGATGTCACTTCAAATAGTTTTGCAAACCGTTCGCCAGGCCCTGCGCGATCTGCTGCCGGAACGCGGGGTCCTGGAACTTGGCGGCCTCGCCCGCGTTGCGCATGTTGCCGGACTCGATGAAGATCTTCGGGACCGTCGACAGGTTGAGCCCGCCGAGGTCGTCGCGGAAGCTGAGCGCCTTCGCCCCGATGTAGGTGGAGTACGGCAGGCCCGTCTCCTTCTTGAACGCGTCACGCACCGCGAGGCCGAGCCGGCGCGAGTCGTCGACGACGGGGTCGACGGGGCCGTTGATCTTCTTGGGCATGATGACGTGGAAGCCGTGGTTGGCCGGGGCGGAGCCGTCGGCGTGCACCGAGATGGCCGCGTCCGCCTTGGCCTTGTTGCCGATGGCGGCCCGTTCGGTGATGCAGGGCCCGACGCTCGTGTTGTTCTTGCGGGTCAGCTTCACGGTGGCGCCCCGCTCTTCGAGGATCTTCACCAGGCGCTGGGAGACGTCCCAGGCGAAGGCGGCCTCGCTGTAGCCGTTGTTGGTGGCGGTGCCCGTGGTGTCGCAGGGCTTCCACTGGGTCAGGACGTTGACCTGGCGGTTGATGGCTTTCGGGTGCTTGGCGTTGCCCCCGTTGTGGCCCGGGTCGACCACGATGACCTTGCCGTCGAGCGGCTTGTCGCGGACGGCCACCGCCGCGGCGGCGGCAGCGGCGGCCGGTCGGGTCTCCACGGGTGCGGCGACTCTCTCACCGCCGGCGTCGCTGCCGCAGGCGGCGGCGGACAGGCCGAGAAGGGCGAGAGTGGAAGCGGCTAGAACACGCATGCGCTCCAAAATACGTGACGCCGCGAGGTCACCAGACGTGTTCGCCGACTTCCTGCCGCTGCAGCAGGGCGGCGAGTTCCCTCGCGTCCTCGGCGTCGAGGCCCAGGACGACGCGTGGGCGGCCCCATGGATGGTCGAGGGAGTGGGCCACGTAACTGGCCACCGACTCGGCCCCGCCGTCCGTTCCCCGCCCGCGTTCCGCGCGCCAGTGCGCCCAGGCGCGCTCGAGCTCGGCCGCCGCGCGCTGGGCGCATGACACAAGTTCTGGATCACGCATGACTGTCCCCCGGGTCAGATACAGCAGTGACCCGTCCGAGTTAACAACCGAGGCGGGAGGGCGCCCCGGTGTTTGACCAATCTTTAGGCGGGGCCTGTGCTCCGCCGTACGATCAGCTCCGGTGTGACCTGACGCAGCCTGGCGACCTTACCGGGATCCTGGATCCGGTCGCTGAGCAGTGCGGCCGCCGATCGGCCCATGGTTCGCCTGGGCTGGTCGACGGAGGTGAGTGAGATGTGGTGGACGGCAGACAGATGGGTGTTGTCGTAACCGACCACGGACAGGTCCTCGGGCACGCGCAGCCCGAGCTCGCTGGCCGCCGACAGCACGCCGAGCGCGACGACGTCGTTGGCGGCGAAGATGGCGGTGGGCCGGGGATCGCGGGTCAGCAGCGCGCGTGCGGTGCGCCTGCCACCCTCCTCGGTGCTTTCACCGTGCTCGACCATGATGTACGGCGCCAGCGCGTGGCGCCGCATCGCGACCAGGTAGCCCTCGCAGCGTGACGAGCGCGTGCCCTCGATGTGCGCGATCCGCTTGTGGCCGAGCTCGACCAGGTGGTCGATGGCCAGGCGGGCGCCGAGCTGGTCGTCGTCGACCACGATGTCGACGTTGTCGAGCTCGATGTCACGTTCCCCTACGACGACCGTGGGAGTGTAGGAGGTCGCCTCGATGAGGGTTTCGCTGGTCGGAGCGATGCCGAGCAGCACCAGTCCGTCCACCCTCAGTTCGAGGAACGCTTCAACGGCTTCGTCCTCGAAGGCCGGGTCCCACTGGCTGTTGCCGATCAGCATCCTGAGACCGTCGCCGTGCAGGCTCTCCTGCAGGCCGTCCAGGAACTCGGCGTAGAAGGGGTTGTGCAGGTCGGCGACGAGCGCGCCGACGAGGTGCGTGCGGCCCTCGACGAGACTGCGCGCCACGGCGTTGGGGCGGTAGCCGAGCTCACGAGCGGCCTGCAGTACGGCTTGCCGGCGATGCTCGCTGACGTGCGGAGATCCGCGAAGCACGAGCGACACCAGCGATTTGGAGACGCCGGCACGTTCGGCGACATTCCGGATGGTGGGTCTAGGGCGGGGCAGCGTGTCCACTGCCCCGACGACGGTTGTGTTGACTGGCGGTCCTGACATGTGTCTCCCCCGCGATGCGTTGGATGGGCACCTGTCTCACCAAACGATCGAGGACGCGGCAGGGTACGGGCCCGAGCGTTATTCGGCATCGGCTCCGCTAGTGTGCAGGTGTGACACCCGGGAAATCCGCAGGCAGCGGCACCCGTCCTGCGCGGCGCAGACTGAGCGTGGACCGGCGCCGCGAAGAGCTCATGGCGGCCGCCCTGGAGCTGTTCAGCAAGCATGATGCCGAGGACGTCTCGATCGACGACGTCGCCTCGGCCGCGGGTGCCTCGCGTGCCCTCGTCTACCACTACTTCGGCGGCAAGCAGGAGCTCTACGTGGCCGCGCTCAGGAGCGCGGCCGAGCAGCTGGAGTCGCGCCTGCGGCCGCAGGACGGCGGCAGGCCGCTGGAGCAGCTGGCCCTCGGGCTGCGGCGCTACTTCGACTTCGTCGAGGAGCACGCCGCGGGGTTCGCGGCGCTGCTGCGCGGCGGGCCCGCCAACCGCGCGGGCGAGGTCGGCGAGATCGTCGACGGCGTACGGCAGCGGCTGTTCCTGATGATCCAGAAGCAGATGCGGGTCGACGAGCCGAGCCCGGTACTGCGCACGACCGTGCGCTCGTGGATCGCCTCCGTGGAGACCGCGGGCCTCGACTGGCTCGAGCATCGCGACATCGACCGTGCCACGCTCGAGAAGATGCTCGTCGACCACATGGTGGCGCTGCTCGGCGTGGCCGCCGTCTACGACCAGGGCGTCGAGCGGTTGCTGCTCGACCTGGCCTGATTCATGGCGGGTCGCATCCACCGTGGCCGACAGGCCGTGGGGGACCGTACCAGGTGGTGGACCTCGCGCACGCTTCCCGCCGTTGAGTGGGGTGGAAGAATGGCGCCGGGCGGGCGGCGCCAACTCCCGTTTGCGTCCCCCGACGCGCTGGGGACTTGACGTCGTCACGCGGGTGGACCGGGCCGTGGACCCAGGCCCACCGTGAACCCCCCTGAGGATCGTGACGACCCCGGACTCACTCCGAACGCTGCTGCGGGATGCCCGCGAGCAGGGCGCGAACCTCGGTCTCCCGGTAACGCCGGTGTCCCCCCAGGGTGCGAATCGACGTCAACTTACCCGCCTTGGCCCACCGCGTGACGGTCTTGGGGTCGACCCTGAACATGGTCGCGACCTCGGCGGGCGTGAGCAGTGGCTCGGCCTCGGGTGTACGAGCTGACATTTGTGCGGCCTCTCCTCCGTGTGGACCGGCTCAGCGATCCTGCGACTGCTTCTGCGCGTGTCACGGATGTCCCTCTATGGCCCAGTGCGTGCGGCTTTTCTGGACCATAGGCGGCATCACCCGAAGTGACCATACCGCCACGTAGAGCGATTGGCGAGCCCTTCTTTGACCCAACTGCCCGCCCCTGTGGCGATGTCACGCTCGGTGATTCTAGCGACACGTTTCGTGGTATCGCAGTGAAAACGGCAAACTACTCAGTTCGCAGAAGCCAGCAGCCGCGACACGTGACCTACTCATGCAGGTCAGACCGTTGTTTTGGGGTTCAGTTGGCAGATTCCAGAAGTTGCATTTGCTTCCACCGCAAGATCACGCGTTGATACATGGCAAAGGCAAGTTCTTCTTGACCCGTGTCCAGACCCGTGAGCGCCGCCGACAGCTCGGCCACCGACTGGTCGGCCTGCAACGCATCGTCGTCCATGAGGTGGACCAGGCCGCCGTAGTCGAGCTCGACCAGCGAGTGGGGATGGAACTCCTCCAGCCACCTGGCGATCTCCTCGACCTCGATGCCGGTGGCCACCTCGCCCACGTGCCTGCGGATGACCTGCAGCGCGCGGGCCGAGCGCCGCCTGGCCTGCGCCATGGAGGTGACGTAGATGAGGTTACGCCCCGTGGTCGTGGTCGTGTCCTGGCCGTTGGCCGGCTTGCCCAGCACCAGCCACCGCTCGTTGCCGTCGAACGGCACGAACCAGGCGGGCGGCACGTTCCACTTCGTCGTCCTGATGTGGGTGCGCAGCGCGGCCGAGCCGCCCTGACGCTTGTACCTGTCGAAGTCGTCGGCCGTCTGCTCGGCGATCGTCTGCGGCACGAAGTTGTCGAGCAGTTTCACCGGAGCGCTCCCGCGAAACTCTGAGAACGCCAGCCACGAGCGCAACCGGCTCTGCCATGGGCAGACATAGAGACGGTCCTCGACACGCCGGAGATAGGCGTTGGGGCTCTCCTGGGCCGGAGCGGGATGGGGAGGCTTGGCGAGCAGCCGTCGGATGGACTCGCCGTGCTCGGCCTCGAGCGCGGTGGCCCTGCGCGGACGGACGCGTGAGTCCGCGTACTCGGCCCAGGCGGCGCGGTCCGGCTCCGGAAACGCGGTCAGCGGCTCGTAGACACGAAGGTAAGCGGCATAGGGCAGCACGGTGGCATCGTGTCACGAAGACAACCCGCTTGCACCGTTGTGGTCGCACCGACCTTCGCGACCTGCCCACTTGCCTCACTCCTGAGGCGACGACATACCTCCACGACCTCTACCCTGAGAGGATCTCCGCCGCGAAGGGGCGGCGGACCGGACAGGGAGTCACTACCGTGACCGACGTCTTCGGGGTGTCCCACAAGGACACGCATGAGCAGGTCGTCTTCTGCGCCGACGAGCAGAGCGGGCTGCGTGCCATCATCGCCATCTACAACACCGCGCTCGGCCCCGCACTCGGGGGCACCAGGTTCTACCCGTACGAGAGCGAGCAGGCCGCGCTGGCCGACGTGCTCAACCTCTCCAAGGGCATGGCCTACAAGAACGCGCTGGCCGGGCTCGACCTCGGTGGCGGCAAGGCCGTCATCATCGGCGACCCCGCCACGATGAAGAGCGAGGCGCTGCTGCGCGCCTACGGCCGTTTCGTCCAGTCGCTGAACGGCCGCTACTACACCGCCTGCGACGTGGGCACCTTCAGCGAGGACATGGACCTCGTGGCCCGCGAGAGCCGCTTCGTCACCGGTCGCACGGTCGCCAACGGCGGCGCGGGCGACTCCTCCATCCTCACCGCGTTCGGCGTCTTCCAGGGCATGCGCGCCTCCGCCTCCTTCCTCTGGGGTACGGCGTCGCTGCGCGGCAAGCGGGTCGGCGTCGAGGGCGTCGGCAAGGTGGGCCACCGCCTCGTCGAGCACCTCGTCGAGGACGGCGCCGAGGTCGTCGTCTGCGACGTCAACGCCGCCGCCGTCGAGCGAGTACGGCAGCGCCACCCCTCGGTCGAGGCCGTGGCCTCCGCCGCCGAGCTGACCGCCGCCGACATCGACGTCTACGCCCCCTGCGCGCTCGGCGGGGCCCTCGACGACCCCACGGTCGCCGGCCTCCGGGCGAAGATCGTGTGCGGTGGCGCGAACAACCAGCTCGCCCACGCGGGAGTGGAGAAGCAGCTCGCCGACCGCGGGATCCTCTACGCCCCCGACTACGTGGTCAACTCCGGCGGCGTCATCCAGGTCGCCGACGAGATCCAGGGCTTCGACATGGAGCGGGCACGGGCCAAGGCGAGCCAGATCTTCGACACCACGCTCAAGATTTTCGGGATCGCCGCCGAGGAAGGCGTGCCACCGGCTGTGGCAGCGGATAGGCTGGCTGAGCGCAGAATGTCGGAAGTCGGGCGAATTCGAGCCATCTGGTTGGGCGGCTGACGTCCCGCGACCATACGACGTACCGAGCTGAGCGCAAAACAGGTACGGTAATAGGCGAACGAGAGACTGGCGCCCGAGTCACGGCGTCAGTATGTGGTGCGTTAGCGACGAGGGGTCGGGGACGACCCCACACGAGGGGGTCGAGCCAATGGGGCGCGGCCGAGCAAAGGCCAAGCAGGTCAAGGTTGCTCGCCAGCTGAAGTACAACAGCGGTGGCACGGATCTTGAGCGTCTTCGCAACGAGCTCGGAGTCTCTGACTCCAACCACAATGACGCCGACGACCTCAACGATGAGCTGGCGGATCGCTATGCCGATTACGCCGACGACTACGGCGACGAAGACGACGACCGGCCGTCCGGGCGTCGATAGCTGACCTGTTGTCAGGATGGGCCCCACGGGCGAACCGCCCGTGGGGCACTTCCGCGTTTCCGCTCGTACCCGGGACTCCTTGAGCGCTGGACGCCGTAGCGCCGGCCCGCCGACCGCGCGCCGCCTGGCTCGCTGCGCCGCCTGTTTGCCGCGCCGCCTGTTTGCCGCGCCGCCTGGCTAGCCGCCCCGCCTGGGGGCTCGGCTTGCCGTCCCGTGTGCCCGGTCGGCGTGGTCAGGGCCGCTTTTCTCGGGTGACCGGCTTCGCTCCTTCCGGCCAGGTGGCCCGCAGGACCCGCCGGGAGCCCCCAGCGGCCCCACCGCCGACCAGGGCCGACGCCGACCGGTAAACCAACCTAGTGCGGTGTCCACTAACGTGCACCAGCTCTGGGCTTCCGGAGCGGCGAAGTTGACGGCCCACGCCGACCCGGTGAAGGTTCGTGGACACCGCACTAGACGTGCCGCGGCCGGGCTCCTTCGGTCAGGAGCCCGGCCGGGGGTGATCGACGTCGCCCGCCGTCCGAGGTGCCGGGCATCGCGGACCGGCGTGGGTCAGCGGTAGCGCGCCTGGCCGGTGCCGTCCGCCACGACCTCGCCGAGCACCCACGCGTCAAGCCCGCGCGCCGCCAGCAGCTTGATCGCCGGGTTGGCCGCCTCGGCCGGGACGATCGCCGCCATGCCGACGCCCAGGTTGAACGTGCGGTCCATCGCCTGCTGCCCGATGCCGCCGTGTCGCGCCAGCACCTCGAACACCGCCGGCACCGTCCACGACGAGCGGTCGAGCAGCGCGTCGAGGTGCCCGGGCAGCGACCTCGACAGGTTGCCCTCGACACCGCCGCCGGTGATGTGCGCGAAGGCGTGCACCTCGACCGTGCGGGCGAGCTCCAGGCAGTCGAGCGCGTAGATCCGCGTCGGCTCCAGCAGTTCCTCGCCGAGCGGGCGGCCGAACTCCGGCACCTCGGTGTCGAGGGACAGCCCTGCCTGCTTGATGACGTGCCGTACCAGCGAATAGCCGTTGGAGTGGACGCCGGACGAGGCCAGGCCCAGCACCACGTCGCCCGCGCGGACGCGGTCGGCGCCGAGCATCGCGTCGGCCTCGACGACGCCGGTGCCGGCGCCCGCCAGGTCGTACTCGTCGGCACCCATCGCGCCGGGGTGCTCGGCCGTCTCGCCGCCGACCAGGGCCGCCCCCGCCAGGCGGCAGCCCTCGGCGACGCCGCCGACGATCTCGGCGATGCGCTCAGGCACCACCTTGCCGCAGGCGATGTAGTCGGTCATGAACAGCGGCTCGGCGCCGCACACCACCAGGTCGTCGAGGACCATGCCGACCAGGTCGATGCCGATCGTGTCGTGCTTGCCGTACTGCTGGGCCAGCATGACCTTGGTGCCGACGCCGTCGGTGGAGGTCGCCAGCAGCGGCCGCCGGTAGCGCAGCAGCGCGGAGGCGTCGAACAGCCCCGCGAACCCGCTGGCGTCGTCCACCACCTCCGGCCGCCGCGAGCGCGCGACCTTGTCCTTCATCAGCTCGACGGCGCGCTCGCCCGCCTCGATGTCGACGCCTGCGGCCTCGTAGGTGCTCACTTGGGCGAACTCTCCAGTACGTACTTGCCGACGTTGTCCTGGTCGATCGGGATCGGGTACGAGCCGTCGAAGCAGGCCCTGCACAGGCGCTCGGCGGGAATCGTGGTCGCCTTGGTGAGGCCCTCGAGCGAGATGTAGCCGAGGGAGTCGGCGCCGAGCGACTGGCGGATCTCCTCGACGCTGAGCGAGCCCGCGATGAGCTCGGCGCGCGTGGCGAAGTCGATGCCGTAGAAGCAGGGCCAGGCGACGGGCGGCGAGGAGATGCGCACGTGCACCTCACGCGCGCCCGCCTCGCGCAGCATGCGGACGATCTGCCGCTGCGTGTTGCCGCGCACGATCGAGTCATCCACGACGACCAGGCGCTTGCCCGCCACGACTTCCCTGAGCGGGTTGAGCTTCAGGCGGATGCCGAGCTGGCGGATGGTCTGCGACGGCTGGATGAAGGTCCGGCCGACGTAGGAGTTCTTCACCAGGCCCTGGCCGTACGGGATGCCGCTCTCCTCGGCGTAGCCGACGGCGGCGGGCGTGCCGGACTCGGGGGTCGGGATGACCAGGTCGGCCTCGACGGGGTGCTCGCGGGCCAGGATGCGGCCCACCTCGACCCTGGTCGTCTGTACGCCACGGCCCGCGATCGTGGTGTCGGGGCGGGCGAGGTAGACGTACTCGAACAGGCAGCCCTTCGGCTCGGCGAGGGCGAACCTGCGCGAACGCACCCCGCCCTCGTCGATCGTCAGCAACTCGCCCGGCTCGACCTCGCGCACGAACGTGGCGCCCACGATGTCGAGGGCGGCGGTCTCGGAGGCCACCACCCAGCCGCGCTCCAGGCGGCCGAGCACCAGCGGGCGGATGCCCTGCGGGTCTCGGGCGGCGTAGAGGGTCTTCTCGTCCATGAAGACCAGCGAGTAGGCGCCCTTGACCTGCGGAAGCAGCTCGGCGGCGGCGTCCTCGATGGAGCGGGTGCGGTCCTGGGCGAGCAGGTTGGTCAGGACCTCGGTGTCGGTGGTCGCCCTGGTCACCCCCGGGGCGAGGCGCTCGGCCAGCTCGGGGGTGTTGATCAGGTTGCCGTTGTGGGCGAGCGCCAGGCCACCCACGTCGGTCGAGCTCAGCGTGGGCTGCGCGTTCTCCCACACGCTCGAACCGGTCGTGGAGTAGCGGCAGTGGCCGACCGCGATATGCCCGCGGAGCGTGCCGAGCACCGACTCGTCGAAGACCTGGGCGACCAGGCCCATGTCCTTGTAGACGAGGATGCGGCTGCCTTCGCTGACCGCGATGCCCGCGGACTCCTGTCCGCGGTGCTGCAACGCGTACAGCCCGTAGTAGGTGAGTTTGGAGACTTCTTCGCCTGGCGCCCAGACGCCGAAGACGCCACAGGCGTCCTTCGGTGCGCGGTCATCGGGGTCCAGGTCGTGGCCCAGTCGGCCGTCGCCCTTCAGCACGTGGTTCAGTTTAGGTCGGCGACAACTCTGCTCGCACACCCGGGGCCCTGATCACATCAGATGGCCGGTTCGTCCCGTGCTGGATCCTTCTCGGATGATCTCGCCGGTGAGGTTGCGATGGGCCGTCTGGCCGAGGAAAGCGGCATGCACTCGTCTTGCCCTGGGCGCTTGGCGCACTGTGACCCAAGGATCGCCACTCTTTTGCCGTGTCGCACCGTTTCGTGAGGGTAATCCGGGGGAGTGTGGGGAGGTTCCGGCATGCCGACACGTCGGGGGAGACGTAGACCGTGACCACACCTCGAGACCCCAATCACCCTCGGCCGGGGCAGGACCCGCAGGGCGAGCCCACGGGTGATCCGACCGAGCCGAGCTCCGAGCCGAGCGCCTCCGAGCCAACCTCAGCGCCAGAGGCGGCGCCCTGGCCTGACGAGGCGTCCACGACGCCGCACGGAGAGCCGATCGCGCCCGAGCCGCCGGCCTCCCCGGGGGCGGAAGCCGGGTGGGGCGCCTCCCACGAGCGCGGTCCCGACGTGCCCGTCTGGCCCGCGCCCGACCATCCGGCGCGGCAGGGGGAGCCGAGCGAGGGGTACTCTCCGTGGACCTCGGCGGAGGCGGCCTCGCGGTGGTCGTCCGACGAGGCCGACTGGTCGACCGGGGCCTCGTCCGCGGAGTCGGCGTGGGGCGGTCGCGGTACGCGCGAGCCCTTCGGCACGCCCACGCCGTCCGAGCAGTCGGCGTGGTCGGGGGGCCGCTACACCGACGACTCCGGATGGCCCGACCTGTCCGAGCCCGAACAGGGACGCCAGGAGTGGTCGGGGCGTTACGAGCCCGAGCGACCCGCTTCCGAGCCGCCCGCCACGCCGGAGCAGCCGTTCGTATCGGAGCAGCCGTTCGCATCGGAGCGGCCGTTCGTGTCGGGGCGGTCGTTCGCGGCGGAGGAGCCCGGCACGCCGCGACAGCCGGACGAGCCGGGAGAGCCCGTCAGCCCCGAGCAGCCCGCCGAGCCGGGAGAGCCGGTCACTCCGGAGCCGCCCATCGAGCCCGGCGAGCCGGTCACTCCCGAACCGCCGTTCACGCCCGTGCCGCCCGTCGAGCCGGGACGGCCGGTCTCCCCCGAGCCGCCGATCGCGCCCGAACCGCCCGTCGTGCCGGGGCCGCCCTCGTTCCCGTCGCAGCCGGACGCTCCCGAGCCGCCGCCGGCTCCCGGGCCCGGCCACCCCGATTTGCCGGAGGCACCCGAGGTTCCCTCGCCGAGCCAGGGCGAGCCCTCCGGCACCCGGTGGTCGTCCGACTGGGGCAGCGAGGACGCCGACCGCACGCAGACGTTCACCGATTGGGGCCGGCCGGAGCCCAGCCCGCAGCAGCCCTACCAGGTGCCGGGCGCGACGCCCTCCTACCCTGGATGGTCGGCCGAGGACCAGACGCGTGAGGTGCCGCTGCCGTCCAGCCCGTCCCGCTACGACCCGCCCACCCCGTCCACGCCGCCGTACGGCCAGCCCGCGCATCCGGTCTCGGACGACGACACCACCCCGACCGCCTTCCCGAGCGCTTCGCCGTACGCGGGCGGGCCGAAGGAGTACCCGTCGGGCACTCCCGGTGGCACGGGCGCCACGCCGTACCGCGAATCCCGCGATTCCCTTGAATCCCGTGAATCCCGCGAGGAAGGCGCGCCGTACGGTGCGGGTCCGGCGGGCGGCGGGCACTACGGCGGCCCCCAGCAGGGGACGGCCCCCTACGGCGGTTCCCGGCCCTTCGGTTCGGCAGGTAGCGGGCCGCAGTCCGCCGGTCCGGCCGGTGGGGGCACCCGGCCTTTCGGTCCCGGAAGCGGGCCGCAGTCTCCGGCCGGTGGTGGACCGCGTCCTTTCGGTTCGGGGGGCAGCGGGCCGCAGTCCGCCGGTGGTGGACCTCGTCCCTTCGGTTCGGGAGGTAGTGGACCGCAGTCTGCCGGTCCGGCCGGTGGTGGACCGCGTCCCTTCGGCTCCGGTGGCAGCGGGCCGCAGTCCGCCGGTCCGGCTGGTGGTGGATCCCGTCCCTTCGGTTCGGGGAGCGGACCGCAGAGCGCCGGCCCGGCCGGCGGCGGGTTCGGGCGCGACTTCCCGTGGGGCCCGTCGGTCGCCGGAAAGGCGGGCGCCGGCGGCTACGTCGCCGGCGCGTTCTCCAGCGAAGCTCCCGGCGGGGGCGCATCGGGCACGCCGGGAGGCTCCGGCACTCCGGGAGGCTCCGGCGCGCCAGGCGCTCCCGGGACTCCGGGCACCCCTGGGACCCCGGGCGGCCCTGGCGCTCCGGGCGGCCCCGGAACTCCAGGCGCGGCGGGTGCCTCCTCGGGAAGCGGCGAGCACGAGAGCGGCGGCCCCGGCGGCGGCACCCCCGGCGGCCCTCCAGGCGGCACTCCCGGTGGTGGGCCCTACGGCGGTGCGCCCGGTGGCGGCGGACCCTACGGACCGGGAACCCCTCCCGGCGGCGGCCCCTACGGCGGCGCGCCGGGCGGCCCCTACGGGCCGGGAGCCCGACCAGAGGGACCGTCAGGCGCCGAGCCGACCTCGCCCTACGCCGCCCCCGCAGGGGGAGTCGCCTACCCGCCGCCTCCCGGCGGCCCCGTGCCGTACCAAGGTGGCGACTGGCGTCCCGCCAGGCCGGGCAGCGGTCTGGCCACCGCCTCGCTGGTGCTCGGGATCGCGAGCCTGTTCCTGCTGTTCGTCTGCTTCACCGGCGTGCTGACCGCCCTGGTCGGCATCGTCCTCGGCGTGGTCGCCCTCGCCAAGGGCGGCGGCAAGGGCAAGGCGTGGACCGGCATCGGCCTCAGCGTGCTCACGCTGGTGCTGGCCGTGGGCGCGGCCGTGTGGGTGTCCAACTACTTCGCCGAGTGCGCGAACCTGCCGCAGCGGCTGGCCGAGCAGTGCGTGGAGAACAAGATCCCCTGGATCCGCTAGACCGGTAGGTGGTCGGACAGGTCGGCGCGGGCGCCGCTCGCCAGGACGGCGCCCCTCGCCATGGCCTCCGACCAGGTGACGCGGCCGATCGCCAGTTCGAGCCAGGTGCGCGGGTCGGTCTCGACCACGTTCGGCGGGGTGCCCCTGGTGTGCCGGGGGCCCTCCACGCACTGCACGGCCGCGTACGGCGGCACCCGCACCTCGACCGTCCGGCCGGGCGCCTTCTCGACCAGCCGGTCGAGCAGGTGCCGTACGGCGAAGCGCCCCGCCTCCCGCTCCGGCTTGCGCCCCTTGTCGTAGGCGGTCATGACGGCCGCGACACACGCGTCGGCGAGCGCGGAGGCGGGCCCGTCGAACGGCGGCTCGTCGAGCGCGACCAGTTGGGCGTCGAGGGCGGATCTGAGCTTGTCCTGATCCATCTTGCGGGGCGGCATTCCCTTATTGTCTCGCGGGAAGGGTTCATCGGGGAGGCGGTCGTCGTTCACCTCAGGTTTCAGCGCTCGCCGTAGCGTCCCGGCGGAACGACCGCATGAATCTGGAGGACCCGTGCCTAACCCGGGCAGGCTGCTGCCGTTGCTCTCGACCCCGCACAAGAGCGGTCGAAGTGCCCTGACGTGCCAATTCCGTTGCGGCAACGCGTGCGCACACGAAGTCGCCAACATCAGTGACAACACCTATTTCGGTGACATCGCCGCGCAGGCTCTGTCGCGTCGTGGCGTTCTGCGCGCGGGTGGCGTGGGCGCTCTCGGCGCGCTGGTCGTGGGCGCGGGAGCCGTACCGGCCTTCGCCGACCCCGAGATCGCCGGACAGCATGGTGACCCCGAGTTCGGGCGTGGTCGGCTGACCTTCACCCCGGTGGCGCCCAACACCGAGGACGCGTTGACCGTCCCCGACGGCTACTCCTCGTCGGTCGTGGTGCGCTGGGGCGACCCCGTGCTGCCGGACGCCCCGGCGTTCGACTTCGACAACCAGACGGCTGAGGCGCAGAGCAAGCAGTTCGGCTACAACTGCGACTTCGTGACCATGTTCCCGATGGGCCGCCACCGCGCGCTGCTGTGGGTCAACCACGAGTACTCCGACGAGAACCTCATGTTCCGCGGCTACACCGGCGGCGCCGCCGCCACCGAGGAGCAGATCAAGATCGGGCTGGCCGCGCACGGCGGCTCCGTCGTGGAGATCGAGCGGGTGGGCAACACCGGCCAGTGGAAGCTGGTCACCAACGGTCGCCGCCGCTACAACCGGCGCATCACCGCTCAGACGCCCATGCGTTTCAGCGGCCCGGCCGCCGGTCACGAGCTGCTGAAGACGGCCGCCGACAAGGACGGCACCACGCCGGTCGGCATGCTCAACAACTGCGCCGGCGGCACCACCCCGTGGGGGACCGTGCTGACCGCCGAGGAGAACTTCGACCAGTACTTCGTCAACGGCGACAAGAACGACCCGAAGGTGACCCGGTACACGCTGCCGACCAGCGCGTCGGGCGGTCGCCGGTGGGACCGGGTCGAGGAGCGCTTCGACCTGGCCAAGCACCCGCACGAGGCCAACCGCTTCGGATGGATCGTCGAGATCGACCCGTTCGACCCCGACTCCACCCCGATCAAGCGGACCGCGCTCGGCCGCTTCAAGCACGAGGCCGCCAACACCACCCTGACCAAGGACGGCCGCCTGGCGGTCTACATGGGTGACGACTCGCGCTTCGAGTACATCTACAAGTTCGTGTCCAAGGAGCGCTACATCCCCGGTTTCGACCGGCACAACCGCAGGCTCCTCGACGAGGGCACCCTCTACGTCGCCAAGTTCACCGGCGACAGCCCCGCCGCGGAGATCGACGGCTCGGGCAAGCTGCCCTCCGACGGCGCCTTCGACGGCTCTGGCCAGTGGATCCCGCTGGTCAGCGGCGACAAGAGCTTCGTGGACGGCATGAGCGCGGCCGAGGTGCTGATCTTCACCCGCGTCGCGGCCGACAAGGTCGGCGCCACCAAGATGGACCGGCCCGAGGACATCGAGCGCAACCCGGTCAACAAGGCCGTCTACGTGGCGCTCACCAACAACTCCAACCGGACCGCCGCGCAGGTGGACGAGGCCAACCCGCGTCCCTCCAACAAGCACGGGCACGTGCTGGAGATCGTGGAGCGCCGCGACGACGCCGCGTCGACGACCTTCGCCTGGTCGCTCCCGCTGGTCTGCGGTGACCCGAACGACGCGGCGACCTACTTCGCCGGGTTCGACAAGACCAAGGTCTCGCCGATCTCCTGCCCCGACAACCTGGCGTTCGACAGGGACGGCAACCTGTGGATCTCCACCGACGGTAACGCGCTGAAGAAGAACGACGGGCTGTTCGTCATGCCGGTGCAGGGCAAGGAGCGCGGTTACGTCCGCCAGTTCCTGACCGTGCCGGTCGGCGCCGAGACGTGCGGGCCGATGGTCACCCAGGACCAGCGCAGCGTGTTCGTCGCGGTGCAGCACCCGGGCGAGGTGGACGGCGCCTCGCCCGAGGCCCCGGCCAGCCACTGGCCCGACGGCGGCGCGGCGCAGCCGCGGCCGGCGGTGGCGGTGACGTGGCACGTGGACGGCGAGAAGATCGGCTCCTAGCCGGTCGGCATCTGCCAGCCCGTGACCTTCCGGGGTCACGGGCTGGCGTCGTCCCCGGACCTTCCTGGAAAGGCGTCCTCGGGCGGCTCTTCCGGGCGTGGCGGGCTTGACCTCAAGTGAACTTGACCTTTTACCGTCGTCCCCATGGACATGGAAGTCACCGCCTGGAACCAGCTCTACGGCGCCATGAACGCCCGGCATGAGCGCCGCCCCTTCTCGCTGGCCACCCTCCGCAGGATCGGTGGTTTCGCCCGGCCGCACCGGGCCCGACTTGCCCAGTTCCTCCTCCTCAGCATCGTCATGGCCGCGCTGGCCGTCGCGGCCCCCGTCCTGGCCGGCCGGGTCGTCGACGCCATCGTCAAGGCCGAACCCTTCGACGTGGTCCTGGAGCTGGCCGCGCTCATCGCCGTGCTGGCGCTGGCCGAGGCGGGCCTCGGCCTGCTCACCCGCTACCTGTCCGCCGGCATCGGCGAAGGCCTCATCCTCGACCTGCGCACCGCCGTGTTCGACCACGTCCAGCGCATGCCGATCGCCTTCTTCACCCGCACCCGCACCGGCGCGCTGGTCTCCCGCCTCAACAACGACGTGATCGGCGCCCAGCGCGCCTTCACCGACATCGTCTCCAGCGTCGCGGGCAACGTCGTCACCCTGGTGCTGACCCTGATCGTCATGATCGGCATCTCCTGGCAGATCACCCTGCTCGCGCTGCTCCTGCTGCCCGTCTTCGTGCTGCCGGCCCGGCGCATGGGCGGACGCATCGCCCGGCTGCGCCGCGAGGCCGCCGACCACAACGCCGCCATGGGCACCCAGATGACCGAGCGGTTCTCCGCTCCGGGCGCGACGCTGGTCAAGCTGTTCGGCCGCCCGGCCAAGGAGTCGGCGGACTTCGCCGCCCGGGCCGGCAGGGTGCGCGACATCGGCGTCCGCACCGCCATGACCCAGTCACTGTTCGTCACGGCGCTGACCCTGGTCTCGGCGCTGGCCCTGGCCCTGGTGTACGGCCTCGGCGGCTTCTACGCCCTCGCCGGCCGGCTCGACCCCGGCTCGGTGGTCGCCCTGGCCCTGCTGCTGACCAGGCTCTACTCCCCGCTGACCGCGCTGGCCAGCGCCAGGGTCGACGTCATGAGCGCGCTGGTCAGCTTCGAGCGCGTCTTCGAGGTGCTCGACCTGGAGCCGCTCATCAAGGAGAAGCCCGGCGCCCGCGCGGTGCCCGACGGCCCGGTGTCGGTGGAGTTCGACGGCGTGCGCTTCGCCTACCCCTCGGCCGACAAGGTGTCGCTGGCCTCCCTCGAGGAGGTCGCCACCCTCGACTCGCGCGGCGGCGTCGAGGTGCTGCACGACGTCTCCTTCCGCGCCGAGCCCGGCCAGATGGTCGCCCTCGTCGGCTCGTCGGGGGCGGGCAAGTCCACGATCGCCCAGCTGCTGCCGCGGCTCTACGACGTGGACGAGGGGGCGGTGAAGCTGGGCGGGGTGGACGTGCGCGACCTGACGGCCGACTCCATCAGGGACACCCTCGGCATGGTCACCCAGGACGGCCACCTCTTCCACGACACGATCAGGGCGAACCTGCTGCTGGCCCGCCCCGAGGCCGCCGAGGACGAGATCTGGGACGCGCTGCGCAGGGCGCGGCTCGCCGGCCTCATCGAGTCGCTGCCCGACGGGCTGGACACGGTGGTGGGCGAGCGCGGCTACCGGCTGTCGGGCGGTGAACGGCAGCGCCTCACGATCGCCCGCCTGCTGCTGGCCCGCCCCAGGGTGGTCATCCTCGACGAGGCGACCGCCCACCTGGACTCGACGTCCGAGGCGGCGGTGCAGGAAGCCCTCGGCGAGGCGCTGGCCGGCAGGACCGCGATCGTCATCGCGCACCGGCTGTCCACCGTCCGCGCGGCCGACCTCATCCTGGTCGTCGAGGACGGCCGCGTGGTGGAGCGCGGGACGCACGCCACCCTGCTGGCCGCCGGAGGCAGGTACGCCGAGCTCCACAGGACTCAGTTCGAGGCGCCCGCCATCGCCGCCTGAGCCGTACGGCGCAGCGAGTAGAGGCTGACGGGGATGCCCACGGCCACGATGACCGCGGCGATCACCAGGGTGGACTGGTAGGCGGGCAGGAAGCCGGTGGCGACCTGCCTGGCGTTGAGGATGGCGCCCAGGACGGTGATGCCCAGCAGGCCGAACACCTCGCGGGAGACGTTCAGGACGCCGGCGGCCACGCCCGCTCTGTCCTGGGGGAGCGCGCCGAGGATCATCGTGGTCAGCGGGACCAGCATGCCGCCGCCCAGGCCGTACAGGAGGAACCAGGGCAGGACGTCGAGGTAGCCGCCGCCCGCGCCGACGAACGAGATGCCGAGCACGGCCGTCGCCATGAGCGCCAGGCCGAGGGCGACCGTGCGGCCGTTGCCGAGGAGGCGGGCCAGCCGCTGCGCCTGGATCGCGACGGCCGCCATGAGCAGGGCCATCGGGACGAACGCGGCGCCGGCCTCGACGGGGGAGAAGCCCAGGGAGTTCTGCAGCCACAGGGCGCTGAAGAAGTAGATGCCGAACACCCCGAAGGACCACAGGCCCATCGCGAGCGTCCCGCCGGTGAAGACCCGGTTCCTGAAGAGGCTCAGGTCGATCATCGGCTCGGCCGACCTGCTCTCGACGACCACGAACGCGACGGCGGAGAGTACCGTGACGGCGGCGAGCGGAAGCGTCCATCCCTCGATGAGCGCGTACGTCAGGGCGAAGAGCGTGATCGCGGAGGTGGCCAGGCCGGGCAGGTCGAGCGCGCGGCGCACGCGCTCGGCGTCGGGCCTGATGGCCCACACGGCCAGCGCGAGCGTGCCCACGCCGACCGGCACGTTGATCAGGTAGATCCAGCCCCAGTGCAGGTGCTCGCTGATGAAGCCGCCCGTCGCGGGTCCGAGCGCCATCGACAGCGCGCCTGACGCGGTCCAGATGCCGACCGCGGTCCCGCGCTCGCGCGGGTCGCGGAAGGTGGCGGAGATGAGCGCCAGCGCGGTCGGGGTGAGCAGGGCCGCGCCGACGCCCTGGACGGCCCGCGCGGCGATCAGCGTGCCGCCGTCGGCGGCCAGTCCCGCCCCCAGCGACGAGAGCGTGAAGACGGCGAGCCCGCTCAGGAACGTCGTCCGCCTGCCGAGCACGTCGGCCAGCCGCCCGCCGACCAGCATGAGCCCGGCGAACACCAGCATGTACCCGGTCGCCACCCACTCCAGGCCGGACAGCGTCAACCCCAGGTCCCGCTGGATCGTCGGGAGGGCCACGTTGACGATGTTGTTGTCCAGGTACGTCATGAACGTGCCGAGGGTCACCGCGGCCAGCGCCCACCATCTCATCGCATTGCCTCCTATACGCCGTACTTGTACGCCGTACAGTTGAACTTGTACGGCGTATAGTTGTCAACCGTGATGGGAAAACTGACCGCTGAGGCGATCGTCGAGAAGGCGTTGGAGATCGGCGACGCCGAGGGGCTCGACGCGGTGACCATCCGGCGGCTCGCCACCGACCTCGGGGTCACGCCGATGGCGCTGTACTGGCACTTCAAGAACAAGGAGCAGCTGTTGATCGGCATGGCCGATCACCTGATCGCCGGGTTCACCCCCAAGGACGCCGGCGACCGCCCGTGGCACCAGGAGCTACGCGACCTCGTCCTCGGACTGATCAGGACGCTGCGCCGCTATCCCTGCGCCAAGAACGTGCTTGAACAGATCGACCAGACCACCGTGCCCAGCTTCCTCACCGTCTGGGACCGGGCGCTCGGCCTGGCCCACTCGGCCGGGTTCAGCCAGGAAGAGAGCTGCCTGATCACCAAGTACCTGCTGCAGAGCGCCATCTCCATCGCCGACGCGCCCGTCCACTTCCGGCCCGGCCGTACGCCGGAGGAGATCACCGAGCTGCTCAGGGTCAAGCGGCTGGGCCTGCAGTCGCTGCCCGCCGACACCTACCCGAACCTGGTGGCGATGGCGCGGCCCATGGTCGAGGGTGTCAGCGAGGAGTTCTACGACAGCTTCGGCGTCGATCTCGTGCTCGGCGGCGTCGTCGCGCTGGCCGCCCGCCGATAGGCTGCCGGGCATGACTTTCCAGCTGGTCTGCGAGATCGAACCGCCTACCAAGCCCGACCTCACGCACGTCCGGCACCAGATCGGCACCCTGGGCAAGCTCGCCCATTCCTTCCTCATCCCCGACAACCACATCGGCAGGGCGACGGTCTCCAGCGTCGCCGTCGCGCACGAGGTCCAGGCCATGGGCGGGCGCAGCATCGCCTGCCTCAACTCGCGCGACCGCAACCTGCTCGGCCTGCGCCGCGACCTGCTGACCGCGGCCGCCTACGGGGTCGATCACTTCCTGTTCGTCTACGGCGACAAGCCCACGAGCGGCAACAGGACCAGCGACCTGACGGTCCGCTCGATGATCGAGGAGGCCAGGGAGTTCTCGCCGGCGTTCCGCGTCGGCGCGGCGGCGGGGCTGCGGCCGCTGCCCGCGTGGAAGCGCGCGGCCGACTTCCTCTTCGTCCAGGTCAGCTTCTCGCTCGACGCGCTGCTCAGGTGGCGCGAGGCCAACCCCGTCGACGTGCCCGTCTACGCCGGGGTGATGGTGCTGGCCAGCCAGTCCCACGCCCAGCGGCTCGCCGCGGCCATTCCCGACATCGACATCCCCGAGGAGCTGGTGGAGCGCCTGGGCGACGACCGGATGGCGGGCGTGGAGGCGGCCTGCGAGCACGTTCTCAGGATCCGTGACTCCGGCGCCTTCGACGGCGTGCACCTCATCCCGGTCACCCGCTACCGCGACGTCGAGTCCCGCCTCCACGACACCCTCTGAGCGGCCGGTCGGGCGCTCAGTCCCACCGGCGGGCGTTGTCGGCGTTGATCCCGGGATCCTTCACCACGCAGAACGGCTGGCCCGCCGGGTCCCGCATCACCCACCAGTTGGGGGCCTGCCGGACGCGGGTCGCACCCAGCCCCTCCAGCCGCGAGACCTCGGCCTCCAGGTCGTCGGTGTGGAAGTCGAGGTGCACGCGGGGCTCCCCGTCGTCCAGTCGCTGCACCAGGAGCCCGAACTCCTGGCCGGGCAGCATGCCGCCGTGGAACTCGGGATGCTGGGGAATGCGGGGCAGCTCGTGCCCCGTCGCGCCTCGCCAGAACGCCAGTGCCTCGTCGTGCTCGTCCCCAGGCACGTCGATCACGGCCAGGTGCAACCTGCTGTGGTGCGTCATCAGCCCTTCTTCCCGTGTGCCGCGCGCCGGCGATCCCGTCGTCGCACGATCTTCATGGCCGTTCATCGTACGGCGCGGGGGCCGCGGGCCAGTGCCGCGAACACGGCGCCCGCCAGTGCCACCCCGAACAGCACGCCGTACGTCAGCCGGAACCCGGCCATCAACTGCTCCACCGCCACCGGCGACAGCCGCGACAGCGTGCCCGCGTACACCTGCGCGCGCAACGACGGAGCGACCGCGCTGGTCAGCACGCTCAGCGACAGGCCCACGCTGAGCACGATCCCGACATTCATCACCATGAGCCGGAAGCCGTTCACCACGCCCAGGCTCCCCGCCGGCAGGGCGCTCATCACCTGCGTGGTGTTCCCGGTCAGGAACGTGCCGCTGCCGCATCCGGCCAGGAAGAGCCCCACCCCGATGATCCAGTACGGCGTGCCGGGCCGGGCCGTCGCCATCAGGACCGCCAGGCCGGCCGCGCTGAACAGCGACCCCCCGATCGACAGCGCGTACGGCGAGACGCGCCGCCCCAGCACGCCCGCGACGGGGGAGGCGAGCGCCATCCCGACGGGAACCGGCAGCACGGTCAGACCGGCGGTGAACGCGTCGACGCCGCGGGCCGCCTGGAAGTGCAGCGCCACCAGGAGGATCAGCGCCGCCCTGGCCAGCGCGTTGCAGAAGGAGGCCAGGTTCGCCCACGCCAGCATCCGGCCGCCGAACAGCCGCAGGTCGAGGACCGGATGCGCGGCCCGCCGTTCGACCAGGAGGACGAGCGGTGCCAGCACCGCGGCCACCACCGCGCCCACGACCACGACGGGACCGCCGTTGCCGATCTCGGACAGCGCCAGGAGGAGCGCGGTCAGCGTGGCGAAGATGAGCAGGTTGCCGAGCGCGTCCACGGGCTCGCGCGGCCCCCGCGGCATCCCGCGCAGCGTGAGCGCCCCCCAGACCAGCGCGATCACCCCCGCGGGGACGTTCACCCAGAAGATCCACTGCCAGCCGGCCGCCTCGGCGATCAGGCCGCCGACGGTCGGCCCGGCGAGCTGCGCGATGGACAGCGTGCCGATGTAGACGCCCATGCCCTGGCTGAGGCGGTCCGGCGGGAAGGCGGCCGTGATGATCACTGTTCCGTTGGCCAGGATCATCGCCGAGCCGATCGCCTGTAACACCCGCATCGCGACCAGGAACCAGACGCCGGGCGCGAGGCCCGCCAGCAGCGAGCCGACCGTGAACAGCGCGAACCCGGCCAGGTAGACCTCCCTGCGGCCGAGCAGATCGGCGATCCTGCCGAAGAAGACCAGGCTGGCGGTGTTGACCAGGAGGAAGGAGAGCAGGATCCAGCCCGACTCGAAGGGGGTGGCATGGAAGTGGCGGACGACGGCCGGGAGGGCGACGTTGAGCGTGCTGCCGGCGATCCCGATCAACACCAGACCGAGGCTGGTCACCGAGCAGACACGCCAGGCGTAACGGAGTCGGCGGGCGTAGTCGGGGGAGACGGCGACCATGCTCCCACTATGACGTACGACGTACGTCCGCTTGATCGCGCCACCCCCGAGCCACGCGCGAGAAGCGATGCCGTCAGCGGGCGCGTTTGCGCAGGCCCTCCAGGTCGTGGATCACCACCCGGCGCCGCCCCGTCTCGATCAGGCCCCGGTCGCGCAACGTCCGCAGCGCCTTGCTGACCGCCTCCCTGGACGCGCCCGTCCACCCCGCGAGCTCGTCCTGCGACAGCGGCAGCGCGACCCGCAGCCCGGTGCTCGTCTGCTCGCCGTACCGCTCGGCCAGCTCCACCAGCCGTGTCGCCACCCGCCCCGTCGTGTCGAACGCGCCGTACTCGACCCGCTTGCGGTCCGCGTCTCTCAGCCGCCCGGTGACCAGCTGCATCAGCAGCACCGCCACCCGCCCGTGCGCCCGCAGGAACCCGGCGAAGTCGCGGACCACCACCCCCGCCACCGGCTCCAGCGCCGTGACGGTCGCCGAGCGGGGCGAGCCGTCGATGGCCGACATGTCGCCGATCAGCCCGCCGGGCCCGCGCACCGCCAGCACGACCTCCGTCCCGCCGCTGGTGTGGGAGGACACCTTGACCCGCCCTTCGAGCAGCAGCAGCACCCAGTCGGAGGTGTCTCCCTCCGTCATCAGCACCTCGCCCCGCTCCCAGCGTCTGGGGCGACCGGCGGCCTTCAGGGCCTCGGTCTCGTCAGGGGTCAGCATGGACAGGAACTCTCCGGCCTCTGCGGTCATGACCCGATTATGCGGGGCAGGGCCGCCAGCACGTAGGCCTCCACCTCCTGTTCCTTCCCCTTCAACCGCAGCGCCCCGAGAGGTGTGGCCGTCACGCCGGCGCCGAGCTGGGCCAGAGTCGTGGCGCCGATCACCACCGTGCCGGGCTCCGCCATGGCCTCCAGCCGGGCCGCGACGTTCACCGCGTCACCCATGGCGTTGAAGCCCCTCAGCTCCGGGCTGCCGATGTTGCCGACCAGCGCCATGCCGGTGTTGATGCCGACCCTGAAGGTCGGCCAGCCGTCGGCGGCGACTTGCCTGGCCGCCTCCTGCATGGCCAGGGCGGCCCGGCACGCGGCCAGCGCGTGGTCCTCCTGGGTGGCGGGCGCGTTGAAGAGCGCGAGCAGCGCGTCGCCCACGAACTGCACGATCGTGCCGCCGTTGCCGAGGATGCAGGGCACGGCCGCGGTGTGATAGCGGTTCAGCATCTCGACGATCTCCCCGGGCGTGACCCGCTCGGAGAACGTGGTGAACCCCTTGAGGTCGGCGAACAGCGCCGTCAGCTCGCGCAGCTCGCCGCCGAGAGCGGCCTGCCCAGGGTCGGCCAGCAGGCGGTTGGCGACGTCGGGCGACATGTACTGCCGGAACAGCGTGTCGAGCTCGGCGTACAGGCGGGCGTTCTCCAACGAGATCGACAGCTGGCTGGCCAGGGTCGAGGCCAGGGCCTCGTCCTGCGCTGTACGGCCGAGCGGCACCTCCAGCGCGCCCGCCAGGTGCCCCTTCACGGTCAGCGGATAGGCGACCAGGCCCTCGCGCCTGATGGGCGCGGTGCCGTCGAAGACGTACTCGCGCGAGCCGATGCTCACCCTGCCGTCGGCGACCAGGCCGATGCGCACGTCGCCGTACGCCTGCCGTACCCGCTCCAGGGCGCCGGTCAGCAGGTCGGACTCGGCCAGCCGTACCCTCGTCTGCGTCCCGACGTCGACGAGCGCCGCGAGGCGCTCGGACAGCTCGCGCTCGCTGGCCAGCGCCTCTCCTGCGCGGTCGAGGACCGCCGCCTGGCCCTCGGTCAGCTGGAAGCGCCCCGCCAGCCGTACGGCAGGCAGCTTGGTGCCCTTGCGGACGTGCTCGACCAGCTCCTCCAGCGCCTGCTCGTACTGCGCCTGGATCCTGACCACCGTCGCCGACAGCGCCACCGAGTCGAACAGGCCGGCGCTCGACCCCTCGCGCCGGAACTGCAGGTAGGCGCTGTAGGCGACGAAGACGAAGGCCAGTGTCAGCAGGATGTGCCACTCCCACCACGACAGGTGCCAGTTGAGCTGGGACATCCCCGCGATCATGGCCTCGGCCAGCAGCGCGTAGGCGGTCATCAGGCTCACCAGGATCGCCGAGCGCCGCCTGCGGTGCAGGAGGAACATCATGACGCCGGCCGCGACGAACAACACCATGCCGGGCACCGAGAACCAGCCGAACCACGGGATGGGCGCCTCCGCCGGCGGCCTGCTCAGCGGCGTCAGCCCGGGCACCAGCGAGGCCACGCCCCACATCACCATGATTCCCAGCAGGACCGCTCTGATCAGGTCCTGCGCCGCCAGTACCGTCCTGGCCTGCCCCTCGCCGAGCGGGAACGCCGACGCGAAGGCGAAGACGGCCGCCACCGTCAGCCCGACCTGCTGGCCGACGTCGAACCCGAGGGAGGGCGCCGCGAGGATGATCTGCGGCGTCGCCAGGCCGTGCAGGAAGAAGAAGCCCGCGCTGCTCAGGAACACCATCGACACCAGGAACAGCCGCGCGTCCTCCCGCCTGCGCGCCGCCTCGCTGATCATCAGGCCCAGCACCACGTTGATGCCGGCCACGACGAGGATCATCCAGAAGTGGCTGGGGTTGTGCTGCCACCTCACGTTGATGCCGCCCGGGTCGGCGAGCAGCAGCCACAGCCCGAGCAGCGGCAGGACCAGGTGAATCGCCCACACCACCGCTCTGACGGGCTGGCTGGCGGGCGGCAGGTAGGTGTTCACGGACGATTATCCCCACGCCCGGGAGGAATCCAAGGCGTCGATTCACCGGCTCGGCGCGTTGGTCTGCCCGGGGCCTGGTCGCTCGTGACCGCTCCGGGAGTGTTCGCGATTCGGCGACGGCTGACCGCCGGTCAATCCCGCCTGTCACCCTCTGTTTCGTGACATACACGTTATGTAGTGGCGTAATCCATTGGAACGGTTGAAGCGTGAACCTCATGCACAACATGCGCACCATCTCTGTTCCATCTGGAAGGTATGCCGTGGCAATCAAGGTTCGCGGTGGGCGCGCGCTCACCCTCGCCACCGTCGGAGCGCTCGCCGCTTCGCTGTTCACCATCGGTGGCGTCGCCACCGCGTCGTCCGCCGCCAACGAGGTGCACGCCTGCGTGCACAAGAAGACCCGCTACGCCCGGATCGTCAACCCGGCGACGCCGTGCCGGACGACGGAGATCAGGGTGCTGATCGGGGGATCGTCCCCCAACGGGCTGGCCGGCACGCGCGAGCAGGGCCCGCAGGGTCCGGCGGGCCCGAAGGGCGAGACCGGTCCCCAGGGTCCGGCGGGCCCGGCCGGCAAGAACGGCGTCGACGGCAAGCCCGGCCCCCAGGGCCCCAAGGGTGAGACCGGTCCCGCCGGTCCGCAGGGCAAGCCTGGCGAGAAGGGCGAGCAGGGTCCCAAGGGTGAGACCGGTCCCGCCGGTCAGCAGGGCAAGCCTGGTGAGAAGGGCGAGCAGGGCCCGAAGGGTGACACCGGGCCCGCGGGGCCGCAGGGCAAGCCCGGCGAGAAGGGCCCCGAGGGTCCGAAGGGCGACACCGGCCCCGCGGGGCCGCAGGGTCCCGCCGGTCCGAAGGGCGACAAGGGCGACGCGGGCGGCATCAAGTCCATCGTCGTCGTGAGCAAGAACTTCAGCGGCAAGGAAGGATCCGTCTCCTGCCCGGCCGATTCGGTGGCCACGGGCGGCGGCTTCTCCGGCGTCAACGGCACCGTCACGACCAGCGCGCCGTCGCTCTCCGGCGGCACCCCGACGGGCTGGGAGGTCGAGCTGAGCGGCGGCAGCCACGGCAACGACCTCGCGCCGCAGACGGCCACCACGCCGGGCACGGACACCAAGACCGTCACCGGCCAGGGCTCCGGCGGCGGCAGGGGCGGCACGGTCTACGCGATCTGCGCCGCCAAGTAGGAACGCCGCCAAGTAGGAACGCCGCCAAGTAGGAACGCCGCCAAGTAGGAACGCCGCGCAGGGAGGAACCGCGCAGCAGGAACGCCGCGGGGGCCGGTACGGCATGCCGTACCGGCCCCCGCGAACGAAGGAACCTCAGCCGAACAGCGCGGGCAGCGCGCCCGTGTGGACCTCGCGCAGCTCGGAGACGGGCACCTCGAAGGCGCCCTCCACCACCAGCGACTCGCCGCCGGTCTCGCCGAGCCCGTAGCAGGGCACCTCGAACGACGCGCACAGCGCCGCGAACTCCTCGAAGTGCTCGGCCTTCACCGCCACCAGCGCCCGCGCCGACGACTCGCTGAACAGGGCGACGAACGCGTCTTCGGGCAGCGCGACCTTCGCGCCGACCCCCTGGGCCAGGCACGCCTCGGCCAGCGCGATCGCCAGGCCGCCGTCGGACAGGTCGTGCGAGCCGGCCACCAGGCCCTTCGCGGCCGCCTCGACCATGACGGAGGCCAGGCCCTGCTCGGCCACCAGGTCCACCTCCGGCGGCAGGCCGCCGAGGTGGTCGTGGGCGACGCGCGCCCACTCCGAACCGCCGAACTCGTCGCGGGTCTCGCCGAGCAGCGCGATGCGCAGACCCGGCTCGGTGAACCCGGAGCGGACACGCTTGGCGACGTCGTCGATGACGCCGAGCACGCCCACGACGGGCGTCGGGTGGATGGCCGCCGCGCCGGTCTGGTTGTAGAAGGACACGTTGCCGCCGGTCACCGGGACGCCGAGGGTCCGGCAGGCGTCGGCGAGCCCGCGGACGGCCTCGGCGAACTGCCACATGACCTCCGGGTCCTCGGGGGAGCCGAAGTTGAGGCAGTTGGTGACGGCGAGCGGCCGCGCGCCCGTCACCGCGACGTTCCGGTACGCCTCGGCCAGCGCCAGCTGGGCACCCGCGTAGGGGTCGAGCTTGGCGTAGCGGCCGTTGCCGTCGGTGGCCAGCGCGATGCCGCGGGTCGTCGGCGTGGCGCCCTCCATGACCTCGGAGATGCGCAGCATGCCGGCGTCGGCGGGCTGGGCGAGCACCGTGTTGGAGCGGACGTACCTGTCGTACTGGGAGGTCACCCACTCCTTGGAGGCGAGGTTGGGCGAGCCGAGCAGCTGGAGCAGCGTGGCCTTCAGGTCGGCGGGCCGCGGCAGGTCGACGACCTCGTTCAGCGCGGCCTGGCCCGCGGGCTCGTGGAAGGGCCGCTCGTAGACGGGGCCCTCGTCGGCCGCGGTGCCCGGCGGGATGTCGACGATGACCGAACCGTCCCAGGTCATCACGAGCCTGCCGGTGTCGGTCACCTCGCCGATCACGACAGCGGGCACGTCCCACTTCTCGCAGATCGCCATGAAGGCGGGGATGTCGGACGGGGCCACCACGGCCATCATCCGCTCCTGCGACTCGCTCATCAGGATCTCCTCGGGCCTGAGCGAGGGGTCGCGGAGCGGGACCAGGTTGAGGTCGACGTGCATGCCGCCGGTGCCCTTGGCGGCCAGCTCGGTGGTGGCGCAGGAGACGCCCGCCGCGCCGAGGTCCTGGATGCCCACGACCACGTCGGCCGCGTACAGCTCCAGGCAGCACTCGATGAGCAGCTTCTCCATGAACGGGTCGCCCACCTGGACGGCGGGCCGCTTGGCCGAGGACTCGTCCTCGAACGTCGCCGAGGCCAGCACCGAGGCACCGCCGATGCCGTCGGGGCCGGTGGAGGCGCCGAAGAGCACGACCTTGTTGCCCGGTCCAGGCGCGGTGGCCAGCTTGATCTGGTCCTTGCGCAGCAGGCCCACGCAGAGCGCGTTGACCAGCGGGTTGCCGATGTAGCAGGGGTCGAAGACGACCTCGCCGCCGATGTTGGGCAGGCCCAGGCAGTTGCCGTAGGAGGAGATGCCCTCGACGACGCCGGGCAGCACGCGCCGGGTGTCGGCCTGGTCGGCGCCGCCGAAGCGCAGCGCGTCCATGACCGCGATCGGGCGCGCGCCCATCGACATGATGTCGCGCACGATGCCGCCGACGCCGGTCGCCGCGCCCTGGTGCGGCTCGACGTACGACGGGTGGTTGTGCGACTCGATCTTGAAGGTGGCGGCCCAGCCGTCGCCGATGTCGACGACGCCGGCGTTCTCGCCCATGCCGACCAGCAGCGCCTCGGACGCGGGCGCCTTGCTGGCGAACTGGCGCAGGTGCACCTTGGACGACTTGTACGAGCAGTGCTCGGACCACATGACCGAGTAGATGGCCAGCTCGGAGGAGGTGGGACGGCGGCCGAGGATCTCGCGGACCCTGTCGTACTCGTCCTGCTTCATTCCCAGCTCGGCGAACGGCATCGCCTCGTCGGGCGTGTCCGCGGCTCGCTTCACCGTGTCGAGGCTCATGCGTTCACCAGCTTCTTGAGGATGGAGGTGAAGAAGCCGAGGCCGTCGGTGCTGGGGGCGCCGACCAGTTCCTCGACCGCGTGTTCCGGATGCGGCATGAGACCGACGATGTTGCCCGCCTCGTTGCAGATGCCCGCGATGTCGTCGAGCGAGCCGTTGGGGTTGCCGCCGAGGTAGCGGAAGACCACCCGGCCGTTGGCCTCCAGCTCCTGGAGCGTCTCGGCCGAGGCGACGTAGCGCCCCTCGCCGTGCTTGACCGGCAGCACGATCTCCTGGCCGGGCGCGTAGTCGGCGGTCCAGGCCGTCGCGTTCGTCTCGACCTTGACGCGCTGGTCGCGGCAGACGTAATGCAGGGAGGCGTTGCGGGTGAGTGCGCCGGGCAGCAGGTGCGCCTCGCACAGGATCTGGAAGCCGTTGCACGTGCCGAGCACCGGCAGCCCGCCGCGGGCGGCGGGGACGAGCTCCTCCATGATCGGGGCGAACCGCGAGATCGCGCCGCAGCGCAGGTAGTCGCCGTAGGAGAAGCCGCCGGGCAGGAAGACCGCGTCGACTCCCTTCAGATCGTGGTCGCCGTGCCAGAGCGGCACCGCCTCCGCGCCCGCCAGCCGTACGGCACGGGCTGCGTCCTGGTCGTCGAGAGTTCCTGGAAACGTGACAACGCCCACACGGGCAGCGCTCATGACTTTCGTCCCCTCCGGAGGAATGCGCACGCCACGCCACCGTCTCATGGTGTGGACGGCGGTCTGCGGCGGTGCCTCCAGGGTATCGGCTGCTGCCCGATGCCCTCTCGCGGCCTGTCAGGAAGGCGGCCGACCTGCGGGGAAGCGGCTCAGGGACCTGCGGGGAAGCGGATCAGGACCTGCGGGGGAGCCGGACCAGGACCTGGGAAGGGAAGCGGATCAGGGCCTGCGGGGAAGCCCGATCGGGACCTGACGGGGGAAGCGGATCAGACGGCGGCGAGCTCGCGGGGGCGGGCGCCTTCCTCGTGGTCCCACGCCAGGTGCTTGCGCAGGTGGACGGTGGTGCCGCGGCCGGGCGTGATGCCGAAGGAGATCTCGTCGACGACGGAGCGCATGATGAGCAGACCGCGACCGTTCTCCGTCTCGGGCGGCGGGTAGTGCAGCGGCATCGACGGCAGGCCGGTGCCCGCGTCGGCCACCTTCACGTCGCAGCGGCCGTAGCCGATGGACGCGCTGACCTCGTACCTGTTGGCGGGACCGCCATGGCGCACCGCGTTGGAGCAGGCTTCCGACACGGCCAGCAGCATGTCGGAGATGCAGCTCTCGCTCACGCTGAGTGAGCGCATCGCGTCACCTAGCACCCGTCTGACCATCGGTATGCCGATCGCATCCCGCGGCAGCGCCAACGAGAACTCAATGTCCACCGGACTCCTCCGAGTGCGGGAATCTCACCTGGAGGAGGTTTCCCCGTGAAATCAGGGCTAACCGCAAAATCACGTTGTTGTTATTTAGTGTTGGTAAGCCCGTGGGATTGTGGCACGGCCAAACCCGGCTTTAAACCGCGATGGTGATTTCTGGCCGCCAAATGTGCCGTTCTACCCCTCGACCCGCACGGTGTACTCCTCGATCACCGTGTTGGCCAGCAGGGTCTCGGCCATCTTCCGGACCTCCGCGAGGGCCGCCTCGTCGGCGACGCCCTCCACTTCGAGCTCGAACCGCTTGCCCTGGCGCACCTGGGAGACGCCGGAGAAGCCCAGGCGCGGCAGCGCGCGGGCGATGGCCTGGCCCTGCGGGTCGAGGATTTCCGGCTTGAGCATGACGTCGACGATGACGCGCGCCACGGCGCTCCTCCTGAAGCTGAGGTACGGGGTTGCGGCGTTCAGCCTAACGCCCCGCCCGTGGTGAACCCGCCCCACCCCTGCCTCCGACCTCTCCATCCGGCCCCACACCGCCTCTGACGAGACCGGCCCGCGTGTCGGGCGCGGGGTTGGCGCGGGGCAGGGCTCTCTTGACCTGCCGTTGGGGATCCGACGGCTGCCAACGTGATCCCCGCCGGGAAGGTTCGTGCACGATCCACCGGGAACGGGGAGGACATGGGGCTTGCGCGTAGGGCTGTGACCTCTGCCACCATGTCCCCAAACGCGTACGAACCACCACCAGATGGGCCGTACGCCAGAAAGGCCGGGAAAAGTATGGCAACCCCAGCGAACCGGCCCCGACCGCACAGGAGTGGCACGTGACCGTCGACGCCTCTCGTGGTGCAGAAGCACCCCCAGAGCTCGTGCAGTTGCTCACCCCCGAAGGGGAGCGGATCGAGCACCCCGACTATGACATCGACCTGACGCCCGACGACGTGAGGTCGCTGTACCGCGACCTGGTGCTCGTCCGCCGCGTGGACCTGGAGGCCGTGGCCCTGCAGCGCCAGGGCGAACTGGGCATCTGGGCCTCGCTGCTCGGCCAGGAGGCCGCGCAGATCGGCTCGGGCAGGGCGCTCACCGACGCCGACATGGCCTTCCCCACCTACCGCGAGCACGGCGTAGCCTGGTGCCGCGACGTCGACCCGGTGAAGCTGCTGGGCCTGTTCAGAGGGGTCAACCACGGCGGGTGGGACCCGTCCGAGCACAACTTCCACCTCTACACGATCGTCATCGGCAGCCAGACCCTCCACGCGGTCGGCTACGCCATGGGCATCCAGCGCGACGGCGCCAACGCCGCCACGATCGCCTACTTCGGCGACGGCGCCACCTCCCAGGGCGACGTCAACGAGTCGTTCATCTGGGCCAGCGTGTTCAACGCCCCGATCGTCTTCTTCTGCCAGAACAACCAGTGGGCGATCTCCGAGCCGCTGGAGAAGCAGACGCGCATCCCGCTCTACCGGAGGGCGTCGGGGTTCGGCTTCCCCGGCATCCGGGTGGACGGCAACGACGTCTTCGCCTGCCTGGCCGTCACGAGGAAGGCCCTGGAAGCCGCGAGGACCGGCCAGGGGCCGACACTGATCGAGGCCTTCACCTACCGGATGGGCGCGCACACCACGACCGACGACCCGACCCGCTACCGGGTGGCCAGCGAGCTGGAGGCGTGGAAGCTCAAGGACCCGATCGAGCGCCTCAAGGCGTACCTGTTCAAGAACGAGCTGGCCGACCAGGAGTTCTTCGACTCCATCGACGCGGAGGCCGAGGACCTCGGCGCCGACCTGCGCAGGCGCTGCCTGGAGATGCCCGACCCCGGGCCGCTCGACATCTTCGACCACGTCTACAGGGAACCCCACGCGCTGATGGAGCAGGAGCGCGCCCAGTACGCCGCCTACCTGGAGGGCTTCCAGTCATGACCATGCTGACCCTCTCGAAGGCGATCAACGAGGGCCTGCGCAGGGCGATGGAGGACGACCCGAAGGTCCTCATCATGGGCGAGGACGTCGGCAAGCTCGGCGGCGTCTTCCGCGTGACCGACGGCCTGCAGAAGGACTTCGGCGAGGACCGCGTCATCGACACCCCGCTGGCCGAGTCGGGCATCATCGGCACCGCCATCGGCCTGGCCCTGCGCGGCTACCGGCCGGTCTGCGAGATCCAGTTCGACGGGTTCGTCTTCCCGGCCGCCGACCAGATCATCACCCAGCTGGCCAAGATGCCGCTGCGCTCGCTGGGCGCCATCAAGCTGCCCGTCGTGGTCCGCATCCCGTGCGGCGGCGGCATCGGCGCGGTCGAGCACCACAGCGAGTCCCCCGAGGCGCACTTCACACACACCGGCGGCCTGCGCGTGGTCGCCTGCAGCAACCCGGCCGACGCCTACACGATGATCCAGCAGGCCATCCGCAGCGACGACCCGGTGATCTTCTTCGAGCCCAAACGCCGCTACTGGGAGAAGGCCGACGTCGACACCACCGCCACCGACTGGTGGGCCCCCTTCGACCGGGCCGCCGTGGTACGGCCGGGCGACGACGTCACGCTGTTCGCCTACGGGCCCATGGTCAAGACCTGCCTGGAGGCCGCCGCGGCCGCCCAGGAGGACGGCCGTTCCGTCCAGGTGGTCGACCTGCGCTCGCTCAACCCGCTCGACTTCCCCACGGTCATGGAGTCGGTGCGCAGGACGGGCAGGGCGGTGGTCGTCCACGAGGCGCCGGTCTACAACGGCTTCGGCGCCGAGCTCGCGGCCAGGATCACCGAGGAGTGCTTCTACCACCTGGAGTCCCCCGTGCTGCGGGTCGGCGGCTTCTCCACCCCCTACCCGCCGTCGAAGCTGGAGGAGCACTACCTGCCCGACCTGGACAGGATCCTCGATGCCGTCGACCGTACCTTCGCCTACTGAGAGGGGGATCTCGAATGCGTCGTGAATTCAAGCTCCCCGACGTGGGAGAGGGCCTCACCGAGGCCGAGATCGTCCGCTGGCACGTCAAACCGGGCGACTCCGTCAAGGTCAACCAGATCGTCGTGGAGATCGAGACGGCCAAGTCGATCGTCGAGCTGCCGTCCCCCTGGGCCGGCGTCGTCGCCGAGCTGATGGCGGAGGAGGGGCGGACGGTCGACGTCGGCGTGCCGATCATCGCGGTCGACACCGACGAGCCCGCTCCCGCGGGTACGGCGGCGCCCGCCCCCGGGGAGCCGGCCGGCCGGGCCGCCGCACTGGCCGACGACATGGTGCCGAGCCCGCCCGCCGAGGGCGCCGTCGAGCCGGGCGTGCACGGCAGCCCCGCGCCCAAGGAGGAGCGCACTCCCGTCCTGGTCGGCTACGGCGTCAAGGCCGGTGCGGCCAAGCGCCGCCCCCGTAAGAAGGCCACCACGCCTCCCGCCGCCTCCGCCCCCGCCGGGCCGCAGGCCGTCCGGGCTCCGGCGCCGCCTGCTGCCCCGGCGCCGCCCGCTGCTTCGATGCCGCCCGCCGCTTCGGTGGCCAACCCCGAGCGGGTGGCCGTCCCCGGGCCCGGCGCCGCCCAGCCGCTGCCCGAACCCTGGCCCGCCGGGGGACGGGTGACCCCGCTCGCCAAGCCGCCGGTCCGCAAGCTGGCCAAGGACCTGGGTGTGGACCTGGCGACGCTGCGCGGCACGGGCCCGCAGGGCTCCATCACCCGCGACGACGTGCATGCCGCCGCGCAGGCCGCCACCGCGCCGCGGGCCGCCGAGCCCGCCCGCCTCGCGCCGCGGGACGGGGAGGAGCGCATCCCCGTCAAGGGCGTGCGGAAGATGACCGCGCAGGCGATGGTCGCCAGCGCCTTCACCGCGCCGCACGTCACCGAGTTCCTGCAGGTGGACGTCACCGAGACGATGGCGGCCGTCCAGCGGCTCAAGCAGCTTCCCGACTTCGCCGAGGTCAGGGTCTCGCCGCTGCTGCTGGTGGCCAAGGCGGTCCTGGTGGCCGCCCGCCGCTATCCGATGATCAACTCGGCGTGGGACGAGGCCGCTCAGGAGATCGTGGTCAAGCACTACGTGAACCTCGGCATCGCCGCCGCCACACCGCGCGGGCTGGTCGTGCCGAACATCAAGTCCGCCCACACGCTCGACCTGCCGGGCCTGGGCAGGGCGCTGGGCGAGCTGACGGAGACGGCACGGGCGGGCCGTACGCAACCGGCCGAGATGGCCGGCGGCACGATCACGATCACCAACGTGGGCGTGTTCGGCGTCGACACCGGCACCCCGATACTCAACCCCGGCGAGTCGGCGATCCTGGCCTTCGGCCAGGTCAAGGACGCGCCGTGGGTGGTGGACGGGCAGCTGGCCGTCAGGAAGGTGACCACGCTCGCGCTGTCGTTCGATCACCGGATCGTCGACGGCGAGCTCGGCTCGCTGTTCCTGCGCGACGTCGGCGCGATGCTCGAGGACCCGCTGCGCATGCTGGCCTGGAGCTGAGCTCAGGACGCCGACGGGCGGGCGCCGGTCACCGGCGCCCGCCCCACGGCTAGGCTGAAGCCATGATCCGTCACATCGTGCTGTTGACCTGGACCGACGCCGCCACCGAGGAGCAGAAGGCCGCCGTCGAGAAGGGCCTGGCCGCCCTGCCCGCCGTGATCCCCGAGCTGCGCCGCTACGAGCTCGGCAGCGACCTCGGCCTCGCCGGCGCGGGCAACGCCGACTTCGGCATCGTCGCCGAGTTCGACTCGGTCGCCGACTTCGAGGTCTACCGCGACCACCCGCAGCACCACGCCGTCATCAACGAGCACATCGTCCCGATCAGGAAGGCTCGCACCGCCATCCAGTTCGAGGTCTAGAGCCGCGCGGAGCACTTGCGGCAGCCGGGGGGCGGCACCGGCCGCACGTCGGTCCACCCCGCCTTCGTGACGATGGTCGCCGCATACGGAACCCCGTCGGGCGGCCGCGACACGCTGAGCACCTTCCCCGTCAGCGGGTCGA
This sequence comes from Nonomuraea sp. NPDC003754, assembly GCF_053605785.1. Classification (NCBI taxonomy): domain Bacteria; kingdom Bacillati; phylum Actinomycetota; class Actinomycetes; order Streptosporangiales; family Streptosporangiaceae; genus Nonomuraea; species Nonomuraea sp. NPDC003754. The sequence goes on along the minus strand of NZ_JBSGJX010000030.1, from coordinate 20,469 downwards.
TCGTCGCCTGCGCCTGCGCGGGAGGCAGCTGCTGCGTTCCGAGCAATTCCCCGGTCGCGGGGTCGATCACCGCCTGCGTCCCGTTGAGGGACTGCAGGGCGATGCCGCGCAGCCCGAAGTCGCCCGGCACCCGGTCGAGCACCGTCACCCCCGGCACCTTCGCCAGCAGGAGGTAGGCCGCGGCCCTCGTGGCGGGTGTGGCAGGGACGCGCGTGACGAGGGAGAAGGCCGCCCGCTCCAGCCACTCCTCGCGGCGGGGGGTCCGGCCGGGGTCGTAGCTCTCCAGCAGCCTGGCCCGCAGGGCGCCGGGCTCGTCGGGCAGGTTCCGCAGCTCCGTCAGCGTCGGCTCCAGCCCGTCGGCCAGGGTCAGGCTCCGGCGCAGGTCCGTCGTCGGGTAGGCGGGCAGGTTCGGGTCACATCCTCGCGCGGGACACAGCCTCGGCGAGCCCGCCCGCTTCCAGGCCTTCCTGGCCGCCTCCCCGTACGGCTTCGCCGACACCGGCTCGTGCCAGCTGTAGACCTCCTGGCTGGGCCCGAAGGCGAGCGACTCGACGGCCCGTTCCTCGACGAGGTACCCGTCCCCCTTCAGCCGGACGACCCGTTCGGAGTCCTGCCGCCAGTAGCGGCCCTTCGCCTCCGGCGTGGCCGCCAGTCTGGCCGCCGCCACCTCCAGCTTCCGCAGCGGGGGGACCGCGGCCGGCTGCTCGTCCGCCCGCGGGATCAGGGCCGCCACCGCGCTGACGACGAGGACGACGGCCGCCGCCGCGAGCGCCGTCCCCGTCCACGCCCACCATCCCGCCCATCGGCCGCTCGCGCGCCGCGGTTGGACGGCCGGGGGGAGCGCCTGCCTGGACAGGACCCGGTCCCGTGTCGCCGCGAGCTGTTCGGGCGAGGCGGGCGGTACGTCCGGCATCACCGAGTCGATGACCTGGAACTCGTTCATCCCATCACCTCACGCAGCTTGGTCCTGGCCCTGCTCAACCGGGAGGCGACCGTCCCCGTGGCGATCTTGAGCGCCGTGGCCACCTCGTCGTATGTCAGCCCGCCGTACGCGACGAGCAGCACCACGTCACGCTCACCGGGTGACAGCCGCGCCAGCGCCCCCGCCAGCCGGTCGGCCCGCACGTCGGCGGTGAGCCTGTCCACGATCCGCTGGTCGTGCCCCTCGTCGTCGGGCGGCGGCCCTGACCTGGCCATCGCGCGGTACCTGCGCACCTCGGCGCGGCGATGGCGGCCGATGAGGTTGGTCGCGATGCCGTACAGCCACGGCCTGACCTCTCCGAGGGCGGAGTCGAAGCGGTCGCGCTGCCGGAAGGCGATGAGGAAGGTCTCCGCGGCGAGGTCCTCGGCCACGTCGAGGTCGAGCCTGCGCCCGATGTAGCGCCGGATCTCCTCGAAGTGGGCGTCGAAGACGGCCTCGAAGACGCCTGGAGCGGTGATCACACCCTTGATTGCCCGCAGCGGGCCGGTCCTTCCCGACGATTTCAGACTTCGGGCGGGTTGTTCTCCCGGTGCATCAGCCGGTCCTCGGAGGTGTGGCCGCGGCGCGGGGCCAGCACGATGCTCAGCACCACGCCGACCCCGCCGACGATCATGAAGATGACGCCGATCCTGTCCATGTGGACGGCGCTGCCGAACACGTCGGGCTCGATGGCGAAACGGAGGATGGCGCCGAGCGTGAGGAAGAAGATGCTGACCCCGACACCCATGACGACCTCCGGAGGGTAAAGACCACGTACGGAGACGGTCATACCCTCCTGGTGAAGATCACACCCTCAGGCGTGACACGTCAGCGGTCGCCCGCCGTTGAAGGCGATCATGTCGAGGACGGCGGCCGCCAGGTCGACGTCGCCGCCGGTGGCGTCGGCGTAGGCCCGGTGCAGGTTGCCGACGATGCGCTCGCCGTCGACCAGCGCGCCGTACTCGCCGAGATCGGTCTGCCGGGCCAGCTCCAGCGGCGACAGCCCGGCCGCCATCCCCGCCTCGGCGGTCTGCCGGACGAACCGCAGGTAGCCGCGCACCGTGTCGATCGCCGAGGGGCCGCACACGTCGCCGTGCCCCGGCACGATCGTCTCCGCGCCGAGTGCCTCCAGTTGGTCGAGCGCGGCCAGCGCGCCGTCCACCGAGCCCATCAGCACGAACGGCGTGCCGCCGTTGAAGACCAGGTCGCCCGCGAACAGCACCTTGCGCGACGGGATCCACACGTAGGAGTCGTTGGTGGTGTGCGCGGCGAACCCGACGTGCCTGACCTCGCAGCGCAGCTCGTCGGAGTAGAGGGTGACGCCGTCGGTGTAGGTGAGGAACGGCGGCACGGGATCGAGCGTGCCCCATTCGACGTCGGGAGACCACGCGCCCAGGTAGGTGGGCACCCCGTCGGCGAGGATCCGCTCCCTGGTCCGCTCGTGCGCCACGATCGTCGCCTCAGGGAACAGGTGGTTGCCGAAGGTGTGGTCACCGTGGTGGTGGGTGTTGACCAGCGTGGTGATCGGCCGGTCGGAGACCTGGGCGATGGCGTCGCGGTAGGCGCGGGTGCGGCGCTCGGTGGAGCAGGCGTCGATGGAGATGACGCCCCTGCGTCCGGCCAGGAACCCGGTGTTGTTGATCCACCAGCTCCCGTCGGGCTGGATGTAGGCGTAGACGCCCTCGGACACCTCTTCGACACGTGGGGACATGTCGTGAAGGTACACGGAAGGCCGCCCACCGCGGGGGTGGACGGCCTTCCGGACCTGCCGCGGGAGCAGGTGGTCTAGAACGCCTCTTCCGGCAGGTCCATCAGGTCGAGGCCGGTGCTCTCCAGCACGGCCCGCTCGGCGGCCAGGCGCGGCAGCACGGTCGTCGCGAAGAACGACGCCCCCGCCACCTTGCCCTTGTAGAACGGGTCCTCGCCCTCGGCCAGCCGGGCCAGCGCGATCTCCGCCTGGCGCAGCAGCAGCCAGCCGATGATCAGGTCGCCGAGCGACAGCAGGAAGCGCGTGGTGTTGAGCCCGACCTTGTAGATCTCGCGCTGCGCCTCCAGCGAGCCCAGCGCCCAGCCCGCCAACGTGTCGCCCATGGCCTTGACGTCGGCGGCGGCCTGGGCGAGAAGCCTGCGCTCCTGCTTGAGCCTGCCGTTGCCGGCCTCGGAGGCGGCGAAGGCGTTGATCTCGGCCATGAGGGAGCCGACCGCGGCGCCCTGGTTGCGCAGGATCTTGCGGAAGAACAGGTCGAGGCCCTGGATCGCGGTCGTGCCCTCGTACAGGGAGTCGATCTTCGCGTCGCGGATGTACTGCTCGATCGGGTAGTCCTGCAGGTAGCCCGAGCCGCCCAGCGTCTGCAGCGAGCGCGACAGCAGCTCATAGGAGCGCTCGGAGCCGACGCCCTTGACCACGGGCAGCAGCAGGTCGTTCATCGCCTCGGCGTGCTCGTCGCCGGGGTTGACCAGCAGGGCGTCCTGGAAGGTGGCCGTGTAGAGGACCAGCGCGCGCATGCCCTCGGCGTACGACTTCTGCAGCATCAGCTCGCGGCGCACGTCGGGGTGGTGGGTGATGGTCACGCGCGGCGCGGACTTGTCGGCCATCTGGGTCAGGTCGGCGCCCTGGAGACGGGACTTGGCGTACTCCAGCGCGTTGAGGTAACCGGTCGACAGCGTCGCGATGGCCTTGGTGCCGACCATCATCCGGGCGTGCTCGATCACCATGAACATCTGCCTGATGCCCTCGTGCACGTCGCCGACCAGCGTGCCGATCGCCGGGTGCTTGTCGCCGAAGGTCAGCTCGCAGGTCGTGGAGACCTTCAGGCCCATCTTCTTCTCGACGTTGGTGACGTAGACGCCGTTGCGCTCGCCGAGCTCGCCGTTCTCCAGGTTCACGTGGTACTTGGGCACCAGAAACATCGACAGGCCCTTGGTGCCGGGGCCCGCGCCCTCGGGCCTGGCCAGCACCAGGTGGAAGATGTTGTCGGCCATGTCGTGCTCGGCGCTGGTGATGAAGCGCTTGACGCCTTCGATGTGCCAGGTGCCGTCGGGCTGCTGGATGGCGCGGGCGCGCCCGGCGCCGACGTCGGAGCCCGCGTCGGGCTCGGTCAGCACCATGGTGGCGCCCCAGTTGTTCTCGATCGCCAGCTCGGCGAACCGCTGCTGGTCGGGGGTGCCGACCTTCCACAGCGTGTAGGCGAAGTTGGGGCCCGCGGCGTACATGTAGAGGGCCGGGTTGGCGCCCAGGATCATCTCGGCGGCCGACCACGCCAGCGAGCGGGGGACGCCGGGCCCGCCGAGCTCGGCGGGCAGGTCGAGGTGCGCCCATCCGCCGTCCATGAGCGCCTTGAACGACTTCTTCACGCCGGCGGGTACGGTCACCGTCGAGGCGGCCGGGTCGAAGACCGGAGGCGTGCGGTCACCCTCTTCGAAGGAGTCGGCCAGCACGCCCGTGGCGAGCCTGTTGACCTCGTCGAGGATGCTGCGGGCGACGTCCTCGTCCACTTCCGAGAACGGGCCGTTACCGAGGATTTCGCGGCGACCGAAGACCTCGAAGAGGTTGAACTCCAGGTCCCGCACGTTGCTCTTGTAGTGGCCCATGGCCGCTGTCTCCTTGAACCGGGGGCGTTAGTACTGGCGAGTAACCTTACTCCCAATGCTACCCATGGGTAACCTCCGCTAAGCACATACTCTCGTCACATGGATGCCGAGGCGCTGAACGAACGATGGCGGCGAAACCTGGAGTCATGGGCCATCCCGCCGGAAATCCTGGCGAAGGCGCCCGTCGACCCCTGGGGCCACTCACCCACCCGTTTCGCGGCCAGGACCGACCGCGCGCTGGCCGAGCCCGGCGGGCCGACCCTGGACCGGGTGGCCGAGGCCCTGCCCGAGGGCGGGACGCTGCTGGACGTGGGCTCGGGCCCTGGCGCCGCCTCCCTCCCGCTGGCCGGCAGGATCGGCGAGCTGATCGCCGTTGACACCTCGGCCGCGATGCTCGGCGAGCTCACCGTCAGGGCGGACAAGGCCGGCGTCCGCGTGACGACCGTCGAGGGCAGGTGGCCGCAGGTCGCCGAGGAGGCCGGCACGGCCGACGTCGCGGTGGCCGCGCACGTCGTCTACAACGTTCCTGACCTGGCGGTGTTCCTGCGCGCCCTCGACGCCCACGCCACCCGCAGGGTGGTCGTCGAGCTGCCGCACCGCCATCCGATGAGCTGGATGAGCCCGCTGTGGGAGCACTTCCACGGGATCAGGCGCCCGGTCCGGCCCATCGCGGAGGACGCGGTGGCGCTGGCCGCCGCGCTCGGCTTCGAGGTGCGGGTGGAGGAGCGGGAGGCACCCATCGAACGCTTCGACACGATCGAGGAACTGGCCGCCAGCGTCTGCCACCGGGCCTGCCTCGAGCCTTCGCGGGCGGAGGAGGTGGCCGAGACGGCCATGTCGATGGGCATGTGGCCGGTGCCCCGCGACCGCTGGGTCACGCTCTGGTGGAATCGGCGCGCCACCTGAGCCGTTGGGATGAGTGAGCGACCCGCTCCCGGACGAGACGCGCCGTACCCGGAAAGCCAAGACGACGCACCCCTACGACAGAAGGAGTGCTTCGCATGGCTTGGGTCATTCTCGTCGCCGCCGGCCTGCTCGAGGTCGCGATGGCCTACTCGCTGAAGATGAGCGACGGCTTCTCGCACGTGTGGTGGGCGGTGAGCTTCCTCGTCTTCGCCGTGCTGAGCTTCGGCGCGCTCGCCTTCGCGCTCAAGAGCCTGGAGGTCGGTACGGCCTACGCGGTGTGGACGGGCATCGGCGCCGTCGGTACGGCCACGCTCGGCATGCTGATGTTGGGCGACGACGTGTCGGCGGTCAAGCTGGGCTCGATCGCGCTCATCCTGGTCGGGGTCGTCGGTCTCAACCTCGCCGGGGCCGGCCACTAGCCTTGCCGCATGATTGAGATCCATGCCGTGACCATCGACGCCGCGGACCCGTACGAGCTCGCCACCTGGTGGAGCAAGGCCACGGGCCTGCCGCTGTGGGGTGACTGCGCGCCCGGTGACGACGAGGTCGCGATCCGCACCCCACAGGACCCGTTCGTGCTGTTCATCAAGGTGCCCGAGGGCAAGACGGTGAAGAACAGGGTCCACCTCGACGTCAACGGCATCGACGGCAGCTCGCGCGACGAGGAGGTCGAGCGCCTGCTGGGTCTCGGCGCGACGGTCCACCAGGACCACCGCAATCCTGACGGCACCGGCTGGGTGACCATGCTCGACCCGGAGGGCAACGAGTTCTGCGTCTGCCGCTCGCAGGCCGAGAAGGACGCGGCGTCGGCGTGAGGCCGCCGGCGGTGCGTGGGCGGCGCCGCCGCCCACGCACCGTGCGCCGCTCTCTCGAAGGGTCGAACGGCTAGCGCGCCCTGCCCTTCATGGTCAGCGTCAGGATGCCCGCGATGAGGTACACCAGCGCGCCGCCCCACAGCGCGTCCCAGGCGGCGCCGAAGATGCCCTCGCCGTCGATGACCAGCTGGATCGGGTAGGTGGCGACCGCCGTGATGCCGGCGGGCAGCAGGGCGAACTTCCACGGGTGGCGCAGCGACCAGTGGCGCGCCTGCCGGGTGACCCGGTCGCCCTCCTCCGGCTTGGCGATCGCGCCGATGGCCGCGATCAGGGCGAACAGGCTGACGCCGAGCCCGAGGGCCCACGGCAGGTCGGCCGGGCCCGGCAGGATCACGCCCATGCCGTAGCTCGCGGCGGCCACCACGCCACCGCCCACGACGGCGGCCTTCCAAGGGGCGCCACGCAGCGCGGCGCCCGACAACGACAGTTCTTCGCGTCGGGAGAGCTCGTTCATGTAGCCAGAGTGCCGTTCGGCGGCCCCTGTTCACATCGGGGAATCACCCTGAGAGTCCCCGGAGGCCGGCCTGCCATGATTTCGGGCATGCAGGAACTCCGCATCGAGCGTCTCGGCGCCGACGAGACCGACCGGCTCAGGGCGATCAGGCTGCGGGCGCTGGCCGACGCCCCCGACGCCTTCGCCTCCACCCACGCCAAGGAATCCGCCTTCCCCGAGGACAAGTGGGCCGAGCGGCTTGCCGCCCCCGGCTCCGCCTGGTTCGTCGCCACCCGCGACGGCCAGGACACCGGGCTGGCCTGCGGTTTCGAGGAGCACCCCGGACACGTGCACCTGGTGTCGATGTGGGTCGCCCCCGAAGCGAGAGGCCAGGGGCAGGCGGACCGCCTGCTCGACGAGGTCGTCGCCTGGGCCCGCGCCCGCGACGCCGAGGAGATCGGCCTGTGGGCCGTCGACGCCAACACCGCGGCCCGCGCGCTCTACACGCGCAGGGGCTTCATCCCCTCGGGCAAGGTCATGGCGCTGCCGTCCAACCCGGACCTGATGGAGTCGCACTACGTGCTCTCCCTGGTCTTCCGTACGGCGCGCGCCGCCGACGTGCCCGTCATCGTCGCGCTCATCACCGACGACGCGATCTCCGCCGCCAGGACGGGGGAGTACGGCGACGACCACCGGGCCGCCTTCGAGGCCATCGACGCCGACCCCAACAACGAGTTGATCGTGCTGGAGCTGAAGGGGGAGGTCGTCGGCACCATGCAGCTCACCTACATCCCCGGCATCTCCCGGCGCGGCGCCACCCGCCTGCAGGTCGAGGCGGTGCGGATCGCCGCCCAGCTGCGCGGGCAGGGCTGGGGCCGCAAGATGATGGAGTGGGCGCACACCAGAGGCAGGGCGCGCGGCTGCGCGATGGTGCAGCTCACCTCCGACAAGCGGCGCGAGGACGCGCACCGCTTCTACCGTTCCCTCGGCTACGCCCAGTCACACGAGGGGTTCAAGCTCCAGCTCGACTAGGTTGTCGTGGTAGACGGCGCCCCTGCCCATGTCGGCGTCGCGCTCGTCCACCACGGCGTTCGGGTTCGAGCCGCCGATGGTGTGCTTGGGCCACCTGCCCTTGGGGCTGGCCACCACGCCCTTGGCGACGCGGTCGCTGACCTCCACGTCGGCCAGGAAGTAGCCGTTGTGGTTGACCACCCTGACGCGCTGGCCCGTGGACAGGCCCCTGGCGTGCGCGTCGGCGGGGTTGACCAGCACGACGGGGTCCTTGGCCCTGCGCAGCAGCTCGGGGTTGTTGCCGAACGTGGTGTTGAGGAAGGTGTGCGAGGCCGGCGTGATCAGCGTCAGCTTGTCGCCCGCCGGATTGGCACGGGCGGAGAGGGAGGGCACGTAGGCCTTGCCGCGCCGGGGGAAGCGCAGCCGGCCCGACGGGGTGGGGAAGCCCTCGGCGAAGGGCGCGAAGGGCGTCGGGTAGCTCATCCGCACCCAGCCCTCCTTGCGCAGGCGGTCGAGCGTGATGCCGTCGAGGGACGGGTGGCCGCTGGACAGCAGCTCGGCGGCCAGCTCCAGGTCGGAGTCGTACAGCGACGGCTCGGTCATGCCCATGTGGGCGGCCAGGCGGCGGAAGGTCTCGGTGGTGGACAGGGCCTCGCCCGCAGGCGCGACGGCGGGCTCGTTCCACATCAGGTACATGTGGCCGTAGCCGGCGTGCAGGTCCATGTGCTCGGTCTGCATGGTGGCCGGCAGCACGATGTCGGCGTAGTCCACCGTGTCGGTGGGGAACTGCTCCATGACGACCGTGAACAGGTCCTCCCGCAGCAGCTTGCGCCTGATCCTGTTGGAGTCGGAGGTGGAGGCCACCGGGTTGGCCAGGTAGACCCACAGGCACTTCACGTCGTCGAGGTCGGCGGCCAGGCGGGTCATGAACCTGGTCCTGACCGGACCGGCCAGCAGGTCGAAGCGGCGGTCGATGTTCAGGCGGACGTGGCCGGTGGTGGAGTAGGCGACGCCGCCGCCCGGGTGGCGCCAGTCGCCCGTGACGCCGGGGATGGCGGCGATCGTCCGCATCGCCGTGCCGCCGCCCTCGTGCCGCTGGATGCCCATGGTGGCGCGGATCGCGGTCGGGCGGGTGCGCGCCAGCCGTATCCCCAGGCTGTGGACGGCCTCGGCCGGGATCCCGGTGACCTCGGCGGCCCGCTCGACCGGCCACTCCTCGATCTCCGCCCGGAACTCCGCCCAGCCCTCGGTGTGCTGCGCCAGGTACTCCTCGTCCTGGGCGTTCTCCGCCAGCACGACGTTGAGCAGCCCGAGCGCCAGCGCCGCGTCCGTGCCCGGCCTGATCGCCAGGTGCTCGTCGGCCTGGTCGGCAGTCCTGGTGCGGATCGGGTCGATCGCCACCACGTAGGCGCCGGCCGCCCGGCCGTCCTGGATGAACTTCCACAGGTGGTGGCCGCTCGTCAGGGTGTTGGTGCCCCAGAGGATGATCAGCCTGGCCTGGGCGAAGTTCTCCGGGTCCATGCCGCCCGCGGTGCCCTGGGTGCGCGCCAGGCCGAGGCTCCCGGCGACCGAGCAGATGTTGAGGGAGTGCTTGCCCGCGCCGAGCACGTTCCAGAACCTGCGTCCCGCCACGCCCTCGCAGCCCTGCAGGTAGCCGAGCGAGCCGGTGCCGAGGTAGGGCCAGATCGCCTCGCCGCCGTGCTCGTCCATGATCGCGCGCAGCCTGGTGGCGATCTCGTCGAGCGCCTCGTCCCAGGTGATCCGCTCGAACCGGCCCGAGCCCTTCGGCCCCGTACGGCGCAGCGGATACAGGATCCTGTCGTCGGCCCTGGTGTGTTCGAGGTACCGGTTGACCTTCACGCACAGGGCGCCCCGGGTGTACGGCTGGTCGGGATTGCCGCGCATTTTGACGGCCTGGCCGTCCTGGACGGTCACGACCCAGGAGCACGTGTCGGGGCAGTCAAGCGGACACGCCCCCAGAACCCGCAGCTCCCCCGACTTTCCCGACGTCCCCGACTTTCCCGACTTGGCCGACATGGCATCGAGTGTAGGCGCAGCGCCCCCACCGGGACGCTGCGCCCGGCAGCGTCAGCTCAGCGCCTTGGGCGCGTCGAGCCCGTGCGCGCCCTTGCCGTGAGAGGTGGTGGCCTTGGAGGTGACGGCGGGCGTGTGCGGCCCGTTGGTCAACGAGGAGTCGAAGGCGTAGGAGCCCACGACCGTGGCGATGGCGTCGGCGTTGACGTCGAGCGCCGTGTCGCTGATGTTCTTGATGGTGTCGCAGGCCTGGTGGTAGCACCGGTCGTAGCGCTCGCCCGCCGTACCGCCCCACAGGGCGACCTCCTCGGGCGTCTTGCGCTTCTCCGCCCCCGTGAACAGGCCGCCGGCGGGGATCCCGACCGCGATGAACGGCCCGTAGTCGGAGCGGCCGTCGAAGTCGGTGCCCTTGAAGGCGAGATCGCGCCCGGCGTAGAACTGCTCGAAGTACTTCTCGATCTGCGCCGAGCCCTCGGGGCCAGGGCCCGCGCCCACACCGTCGGAGTCGTCGCCGTCGTAGACGTGGTAGACGAAGTTCGGCGAGGCGATCATGTCGAAGTTCAGGTAGAGGGCGATGTTCGCCTTCTCCTGCTCGGTCAGGTTCGCCACGTAGTGCTCGGCGCCGAGCAGGCCGAACTCCTCGCCGCCCCAGAAGGCGAAGCGGACCTTGTTCTCCGGCTTCGCCTTGGCCATCCGGAGCGCCACCTCCAGGATCGCTCCGGCACCCGAGCCGTTGTCGTTGATGCCGGGGCCGTCCTCGACCGAGTCGAGGTGACCGCCGACCATCACGACCTTGTCCGCGCGGCCGTGCCGCGACTCGGCCAGCACGTTGTACGACTCGTAGGTCTTGACCTCCGTCTCCCACGAGAAGGTGAAGCCGACCTCCGCGCCGGGCGTGGCCGCCAGGTCCCTGCCCTCCCAGAAGCTGGTGAACAGCACCGGGATGTCCTGCCGGCCGCCCAGGTCGGGGTTGACGTCGGCCTCGGTACGGCCCGGCTGCCCCTCGTTGAACAGCACGACGCCGGTGGCGCCCGCGGCCTTGGCGTTGGCCACCTTGATCGCGAAACTGCAGGTGCCGCGCTGGATCAGCGCGAAGTCGCCCGCGGTGAACCCGGCGAAGTCGGCCGGCTCGCACCCCGAGGTGGAGGAGCTGGGCGCCGGCCCCGGTGGGATCTGCACGTCGACAGGCTGGATCTTGGCGGTGAAGCTGCCCTCGGCGGTGTGGCCCGACGGGATCCAGTCGAGGCCGAGCGCGTAGACCTTCGGGTTCGGTGACTTGCGCTCGAAGACCGGCTTGGTCTTGAACTCCTCGTTCTCGAAGGTGAACTTCTGCGTCGAGACCTGGTATCCGGCCAGCCGCAGCAGGGCGGACACGTAGTCACGCGACAACTCGAAGCCCCGCGTGCCGTCCACGCGGGTGTTGCCGTTGGCTTTGGCGATCAGGTCGAGCACCTTGAGGTGCTTCTTGACGTTCCGGCCGTCCACGGCCTTGACGAGCTTGCGGACCGAGTTGTTGTTCGGGTCGGCGTGCGCCGTTCCCGAGGCTGCCAGAGGCGTGATGAGGATGGCCGTGGCCAGCGCGGCGCTGAGCAGGCCCTTCTTCCGGCGATGACTCATGAGACTCCTCGATGACGGTTGGTCCCCCGAGAGCACACGAGCGGCGGCCCGCCGAGCTGTCGACGGGCCGCCGGTGGGATCTAGCTCAGCTCGACCTTGTCGTGGTCGTGGCCGTCGCCGGTGGCGCGGGCCACGCCCGCGGTCGTGCGGGGGCCCGCCGCCCTGAGGCCGTTGACGGCGCTCGCGTCGAAGGCGTAGGTGCCGACCAGCGTGGCGATCGCGTCGGAGTTGACGTCGAGCGCGGTGTCGTCGATGTTCTTGATGGTGTCGCAGGGGGCGTGGTAGCAGGGGTCGTACTCGATCCCCGCGGTGCCGCCCCAGATCGCGACCTCCTCCGCGGTCTTGACCTTCTCCGCGCCGGTGAACAGGCCGCCGCCGGGGATGCCCGCGTCGATGAAGGCCTTGTAGTCGGACCTGCCGTCGAACTCGCTCGGCTTGGACCGCAGGCCACGCGCGGTGTAGAAGTCCTGGAAGGCCTTCTCGACCTGCGCCGAGCCCTCGGGTCCCGGCACGCCGAAGGCGTCGCCGTCGCCGTCGTACACGCCGTAGGTGAAGTTCGGCGAGGCGATCATGTCGAAGTTGAGGTAGAGGGCGATGTCCGCCTTCTCCTGCTCGGTCAGGTTGGCCACGTAGTGGTTGGACCCGAGCAGCCCGAACTCCTCGCCGCCCCAGAAGCCGAAGCGGACCTTGTTGGCCGGCCGGTGCGCGGCCAGCCGCAGCGCCACCTCCAGTACGCCGCCGGCGCCCGAGCCGTTGTCGTTGATGCCGGGGCCCGGCTGGACCGAGTCGAGGTGCGCGCCTGCCATCACGACGTTGCCGCCGTCGCCCCACCGGGACTCGGCGATCACGTTGTAGGTGGTCCGCGTCTCGACCAGCTTGTCGAACGACACCTTCACCGTGGTGCCCGGCTTGGCGGCCAGCTCGTCGCCGACCGCGAAGCTGGTGAAGAAGACGGGCACCGGAACGTTCTCGCCGATGCCCGGGTTCACCCGGGCCGTCGTCCGGCCGGGCTGACCCTCGTTGAAGATGATCACCGCGGAGGCGCCCGCGGCGACGGCGTTGGCCACCTTGTCGGCGAAGTTGCAGGTGCCGCGCTGAACGAGGGCGATGTTGCCCCTGGTGAAGTTCGCGAAGTCGCTCGCCTCGCACCCCGAGGTCGAGCCGGGGGTCGCCGGCGGCGGCAGCACGACGTCGACCGGCTGCACCGGGGCGGTGACCGTACCGGCGGCGCTCGCGTCCACCTCGGTGAACTCCGTCACGTGGGCGAACGACTTCGGCTCTGGAGCGGTCCGCTGCAGGACCGGCGGCGTCTTGTAGCCCTCGAACTCGAACTCGAACGGCTGGACCGTCACCTTGTAGCCCGCGAGCCGCAGCAGGGTGGCCACGTAGTCGCGAGACAGTTCGTAGCCGCGCGTGCCGTCCACGCGGGTGTTGCCATTGGCCTTTCCGATGAGGTCGAGCACCTGTAGATGGCGCTTGACATTCTCGCCCTTGACCGCGTTCACGAGCTTGCGCACCGTGTTGGCGGGCGCGTCCGCGTGGGCGGTGCCGGTGAGCGTCAGAGGTGCGACGAGAACCGCGGCCAGCAGGCCCTTGCCCAGACGGGAACGCATACGTGCTCTCCTCGGAGAATGAAAATGCTTGTCCTCGACGGCTAAGTGCATGCTCGGAAAGGTATATTGGCGACCCTTTATCGGAAAGATCCCGAATGCATTTCGTTATCGACGCCAGGCCAACTCGGTGATCACCGTCGCCATCGCGTCGGCGGACACGTCCAGCGCGTGCGCGTCGATGTTCTGCGTGGTGTCGCAGGCCTGGTGGTAGCACGTGTCCATCGGGGCACCCGCCTGCCCGCCGAACAGCTTCGCCTCCCGCTCGGTCTTCTCCGTCTCGGCGCCGGTGAACAGCCCGCCCGCCGGTATTCCGACGCCGACGAACGGCCCGTAGTCCGAGCGCCCGCTGAAGTCGGTCCCCTTGTACGGCAGGCCGCGCTCCGCGAAGAACCGCACGAACTCCTGCTCGATCTCGGCCGACCCCTCCGGTCCCGGGCCCTCGCCCACCCCGTCGGAGTCGTCGCCGTCGTAGATCCCGAACGTGTGGTTGGGAGAGGCGATCATGTCGAAGTTCAGGTACATCGTGATTTTCTCGCGCTCCTCCGGTGAGAGGGAGCTCACGTAGTACGTCGATCCGAGCAGTCCCAGCTCCTCGGCGCCCCACCAGGCGAAGCGGACCGCCCGCTCGGGCTGGTAGGCGGCCATCTTCAGGGCGACCTCCAGGACGGCCGCGCTGCCCGAGCCGTTGTCGTTGATGCCGGGGCCCTGCCGTACCGAGTCGAGATGGGCGCCGACCATCACCACGTCGTCGGACGCGCCGCCCTTCGTCTGCGCGATCACGTTGCTCGTGATCTGCCGCGTGGTGTCGGTGCTGGTCGCCACCCGCAGCTGCCGGGCGTCCGCCACCTCCATGCCGGTCGTCGCGTCGACGCCCACCACGGGAATGCGCTGAGGAGCACCCGTGCTGCCGGCGAACGTGCCACCCTGGTTGACGACCACCAGCGCGCCCGCGCCCGCCGCCGTGGCGTTGGCCGCCTTGGCGGCGAACGTGCAGCCACCCCTGTCGACCACCGCGACCCCGCCCGATGGGAAATCGGTGAAGTCGGCGTTCAGGCAGCCCGTTCCCGCCGGTTGGGGGCGTCCGGTGACGTCGCCACTCGCCGAAAAGGACAGCGTTGTGATCTTTCCGACATCCTTTCCGTCCGCCACCAGCCGGGCCGGGAACAGTTCCCGGTAGTGATCGAATTGAAAGAATTGCTGCTCGACGTCGTATCCCGCCTCACGCAGGCGCGCGACCACATAGTCGGCCGAAGCGTCATAGCCTGGAGTTCCCGCCGCTCTGTTACCGCCGTGGGCGTCGGCGATTGCCTGGAATGCTCGCAGATGGCCGAGAATGTTGGCGATCTGTACATCTTCGGCGAGAGGGGCGCCGGGCAGGGCCACGGCGAAGGCGACGAGCAAATGGGTGATCATGCCGCACAGAGTGGCAAGCTTTCACCACCGGGTATGGCAAGGCACGTCGTTGCTGGTAGAGACGTTACCCGGGGCAGTGGCCGCGGTGGGGTGGACGGACACTGGAAGCTGGAGATCGCACGGTCACCCGGGAAAGGTGCAGAATCGCTGTCGGTGGCAGACATCAGGGAAAGCGAGAAATCGGCGGACTCCGCGAAGGAGCGTCCAGTCGTGTCTGAGGCGCGCGACGAACCGGCCGTGTTCGTCGTCGAACCACTGCTGCCGCAGCGGCTGCGCCGCCCGTCCGACGCGCTCCGCTTCCTGGCCACCCTGCTCGCGCTCACCGCGGTCATCCTGCTCATGCTCGTGGCCCAGCAGACGCTCATCGGCCTCGAACAGGACGTCACCCAGGGCACCGACCGCGCGCCCGCCCTCCTGACCCGTATCGCCACCTTCCTGAGCGGCGCGGCCGTCCTGGTCGTGCCCGCCGCGTTCGCCGTCGAACGGGTCTTCCACCGTGACGGCCTGCGCGTCGCCGAAGGCCTGATCGCCGCCATCATCGGCATGGCCGGCTCCTACCTGATCGGCCAGTGGCTGGTCACCAACGGCCCCGGCGACCTGGCGACCCTGCTGACCGGCGGCCGCGACCTCGAACCGCTCAACGCGCTGCTCAGCTCCGTGATCGCCTACGCCACCGCCGTCCGCATCTCCAGACGTCCCACGTGGCGGGCGCTCATGTGGACGGTGACCGCGCTGTCGATCTTCGCGTTGTTCACCGGCAAGCAGATCACGCTGCCGAGCGCCATCGTGACCGTCCTGTTCGGCATGGCCGTCGGCTACGGCACCCTCTACGGCGTCGGCAGCCCCAACACCCGCCCGCCGGGCAACGCCGTCATCTCCGCGCTACGCAAGCTGTCCTTCTCGCCCGTCTCCGCCAGGCGGATCGACGACGACCACCAGGGCAGCCGCCGCTACGCCGTCGGCCTGTCCGACGGCACCAGCCTCGACGTCACCGTGCTCGACCGCGACCGCCAGGTGGCCGGCCTGCCGTACCGGCTGTGGCGGCGCATCAGGCTCCACTCCGAGACCAGGCGCCGGGCCATCCGCTCGCTCCGCGCCGAGCTCGAACGCGAGGCGCTCATGGCCTACGCGACCCAGGCGGCGGGCGCCAACACCCCGCGCCTGCTCGGCACCAGCGAGATCGGCACCGAGGCCGCCCTCCTCGCCTACGAGCACCTGGAGACCCGCCCCCTCGACGACGTCAAGGACAGCGAGCTCGACGACGACCTGCTGGCCCAGATCTGGGAGCAGGTGCTGCTGCTCCGCATGCAGCGCCTGGCCCACCGGCGGCTCACCGGCGACAGCATCCACCTCGACCGCGACGGCCGCGTCGTCCTCACCGACCCGCGCAGCGGCGAGGTCGCGGCGGGCGACCTGCTGCTCCGCATCGACATCGCGCAGCTGCTGACCTACCTCGCGCTCCGCGTCGGGCCCGAACGCTCGGTCAAGGCCGCCGCCTCCGTGCTCGGCAACGACGCGCTCGTCAGCGCGCTCCCCCTGCTCCAGCGCATCGCGCTGACCAGGCCGACCAGGGCCGCCCTGAACAAGCAGAAGGAGCTGCTGCCGGCCATCAGGGAGCAGATCGAGGCGCTGACGCCGCAGGCCGAGGTCGAAGAAGTACGGCTGGAGCGGTTCCGGCCGCGCACCCTCGTCACCATCATCGCCAGCACCCTGGCCGCCTACTTCCTGCTCTCGCAGCTCAGCAAGGTCAACCTGCTCCAGGTCATCACCACGGCCAAGTGGGAGTGGGGCGTCCTCGCGTTCGCCGCCGCCGGGCTCAGCTTCGTCGCCGCCGCGCTCATGATCAGAGGGTTCGTGCCCGAGCCGCTGCCGCTCGGCCGTACCGTGCTCGTGCAGTTCGCCTCGTCCTTCGTCAAGCTGGTCACCCCGCCCGCGGTGGGCGGCGTCGCGATCAACACGCGCTACCTGCAGAAGCGCGGGGTGCCGCCGGCGCTGGCGGTCGCCAGCATCGGCGCCTCCCAGGTCATCGGCCTGGCCAGCCACATCGGGCTGCTGCTGCTGTTCGCCTACATCACCGGGTCGAGCGCGACCACGTCGTTCACACCCTCGCGGGGGCTGCTCGCCGTCGTGCTCGCCGTCGCCGTCCTCATGGTGGTCGTGCTCGGCGTGCCGCCCCTGCGCAGGATCATCACCAAGCGGCTGCGCTCGCTGTTCGCCAACGTCGTGCCGCGCCTGCTCGACGTCCTCCAGTCACCCCGCAAGATCACCGAAGGGTTCGGCGGCATCATCTGCCTGTCGCTGGCGTTCGTGGTCTGCCTCTACGGCTGCGTGCGCGCCTTCGGCGGCGACACCAGTTTCACCACCGTCGCCGTCGTGTACCTCACCGCCAACGCGATCGGCTCGGCCGCGCCCACCCCTGGCGGTCTGGGCGCGGTCGAGGCGTCGCTCGCCGTCGGCCTGACGGTGGCCGGAGTGCCCGCGGAGTACGCGACCTCCGCGGTGCTCCTCTACCGGCTGCTCACCTTCTGGCTGCCGGTGCTACCCGGCTGGGCCGCCTTCACCTACCTCCAGCGGCACGAGGCTCTGTGATCGGGGGTCGTCACGACGCGGTCGAGGCGAAGCCCGTGATCTTGTCGATCTGCTCGAGCTCGTCCTCCGTGAACGCCGGCCCGTCCACCGCCGCCAGGTTGGCCTCCAGCTGGCCCACGCTGCTCGCCCCGATCAGCACGCTGGTCACCCGCGGGTCCCTCAGCACCCACGACAGCGCCATCTGCGCCAGCGACTGGCCGCGCGCGCTCGCGATCTCGTTGAGGTCGCGCGCCAGCTCGCGGTCGATCCGGTCCGCCGACAGGAACCTGCTCGTCGCCGCCCGCGAACCGGCCGGCACGCCCTCCAGGTAGCGGTCGGTCAGCAGCCCCTGGGCCAGCGGGGAGTAGACGATGCAGCCGATCCCCTCGTCCTCCAGCGTGTCCAGCAGCCCGTCCTCGATCCACCTGTTGATCATCGAGTACGACGGCTGGTGGATCAGCAGCGGCGTGCCCAGCTCCCGCATGATCCGCGCCGCCTGCGTGGTCTGCTCGGCCGAGTAGTTGGAGATGCCCGCGTACAGCGCCCTGCCCGAGCGCACCGCTGTGTCCAACGCGCCCATCGTCTCCTCCAGCGGCGTCTCCGGATCGGGACGGTGGCTGTAGAAGATGTCGACGTACTCCAGGCCCATCCGCCGCAGCGACTGGTCGAGACTGGCCAGCACGTACTTGCGCGATCCCCACTCCCCGTAGGGGCCCGGCCACATGTCGTAGCCGGCCTTGGTCGAGATGACCAGCTCGTCGCGGTAGGAGCGGAAGTCCTGGGCGAAGACGGCACCGAAGTTGCGCTCCGCCGAGCCGTACGGCACGCCGTAGTTGTTGGCCAGGTCGAAGTGGGTCACCCCGCGGTCGAAGGCGCTGCGCAGGATGGCACGCGAGATCTCGATCGGCCGGTCGTCGCCGAAGTTGTGCCACAGGCCGAGCGAGACCTGGGGCAGCCTGAGCCCGCTCCGGCCGCTGCGGACGTAGGGCATCTTCTCGTAGCGGTCATCGGCCGCCGCGTAGCTCACCGGGTTCCCCTCTCGATGATCCAGGACAGCGCGAACGCCTCCTCCTTCCACGCGTCGTAGCGACCGCTGCGGCCGCCGTGACCCGCGCCCATCTCCGTCTTCAGCAGGAACGGCCCGCCCTGCGCGGTCGCCCGCAGCCGCGCGATCCACTTGGCGGGCTCGTGGTAGAGCACCCTGGTGTCGTTCAGGCTGGTGATCGCCAGGATCGGCGGGTAGGTCGTCGCCGCGACGTTCTCGTAGGGGGAGTACTCCTTCATGTAGGCGTAGACGTCGGCGTTGTGCAGCGGGTCGCCCCACTCGTCCCACTCGATGACGGTCAGCGGCAGCGACGGGTCGAGGATGGTGTTGAGCGCGTCGACGAACGGCACCTCGGCCACCACGCCGGCGAACTCCTCCGGGGCCAGGTTGGCCACCGCGCCCATCAGCAGGCCACCCGCCGAACCGCCCCTGGCGACGATCCGCTCGCTCCAGCCGGACGCCTTGAGGTGCCGCGCGGCGGCCACGAAGTCGGTGAAGGTGTTCTTCTTCCTGGTGAGCTTGCCCTCCTCGTACCACCGGCGGCCCATCTCGCCGCCACCCCTCACGTGCGCGATCGCGAAGGCGAAACCGCGGTCGAGGAGGCTGAGCCTGGCGACGGAGAAGCTCGGGTCCATCGAGGTCTCGTAGCTGCCGTAGCCGTACAGGAGGGTGGGGGCGGGCCTGGCGGCGTCCTTCCGCTTCACGATCGAGATCGGCACCTTGGTGCCGTCGTCCGCGGTCGCCCACTCCCTGAACTGCTCGTAGTCGGAGGGGTCGTAGCCGCCGAGCACGGGGCGCTGCTTGAGGAGGATGAGCCGCCGCGTCTCGAGGTCGTAGTCGTAGACGCTCGGCGGGGTCACCATGCTGGTGTAGCCGAGGCGCAGCCGTTCGGTGGCGAACTCGGGGTTGCCCGCGGGCGCCACGTCGTAGAGGGGCTCGGGGAACTCGATCTCGTAGGGCTCGCTCTGCCCGCCCTCCAGGGGGTAGGGCAGGACGCGGATGCCGGTCAGGCCGCTGCGGCGGAAGTGGACGACGGCGTGGGTGGCGAACGCGTCGATCTCCAGCAGGCGGGTGTCCTCGCGGTGCGGGATGAGCGGCGTCCACGACCCGGGGTCGTCGAGCGGCGCGGTGGCGAGCTCGAAGTTCTCCGCGTGCTCGTTGTGGAGGACGAAGAAGCGGTCGCCGGCGTGCTCGACGCCGTACTCGACGCCCGTGACGCGTGGGCGCACGACCCTGAACTCGCCGGTCGGGTCCTCGGCGTCGAGGATCCGGACCTCGCTGGTGATCTTGCTGCCGGCGCCCAGGACGAGGTACTTCTCGCTGCGCGTCAGGCCGATGCCGACCCAGAAGCGCTCGTCGGACTCCTCGTAGACCAGCACGTCGTCGGCGGCGTCGGTGCCGAGGACGTGGCGGTGGACCTGGTAGGGGCGCCAGGCGTCGTCCACCCTGGTGTAGAAGAACGTGGTGCCGTCGGCCGACCAGGCGCCGCCGTAGAAGACGCCGCTGATCTCGTCGGCGAGCTTCTCACCCGTCTCCAGGTCCTTGAATGTCAGCGTGAACCGCTCGTCGCCCTTGTAGTCGGTGGAGTAGGCGAGGAGCTTGCCGTCCGGAGTGACGGCGCTGGTGCCGATCGAGAAGAAGTCGTTGTCGCCCGCCAGCTCGTTGCCGTCCAGCAGGACCTGCTCGCCGGGGAGCGTGGCGTCGGTGGTGACCTCCGGAGGGGTGTCGCCGTCGGCGGGCACCCTGCAGGAGATGCCGTACTGCTTGCCCTCCTGGGTGCGCGAGAAGTACCACCAGGCGCCCTTGCGGCTGGGAACCGACAGATCGGTCTCCTGCGTGCGCCCCTTGATCTCCTGGAAGACCTGCTCCTGGAGATCGTCGAGGTGGGTGGTCTCCTGCTTGAGATAGTCGTTCTCCTGCTGGAGATAGGCGATCGTGTCAGGGTCTTCCTTATTGGTGAGCCACGCGTATTCGTCGATCACGGTGTCGCCGTGATGGGTGCGCTCGCTCGGAACCTTCTTCGCCAGAGGCGGGATGTGGCTGCTCACCTCGCCGAGTCTACGTTTCGCGTCTCGAGTGGTCGGGAGCGCTGCTAATCTTGAGGAGTCGGCGCGGCGCGGCGCAACCACCTAGTGGCAAGACCGCCAGGGCCGGCAAACCCCACTGACGCAGCGGTTCTGAAGATCGGTTTGTGAAACGGTCGGAGGGCTGGTAAGTTAGAGGGGTTGCCCCGGAAGCGGGGTGGTCGAGATTGTAGCTGGTTCGCCCGGTTTGACAGCAAGTCGGACGAAACGGTAAAATTAAGATACAACGAACGAAGCGAGTGCGGCCGGGTGGTTGACGGTGAACGCGTCCGTTTCTTGAGAACTCAACAGTGTGTTAAAAGCCAGTGCATGAAAATA
>NZ_JBSGJX010000029.1:0-114777 GCF_053605785.1 Nonomuraea sp. NPDC003754 | reverse complement strand
GCGCAATCTTTACAGTAAGGGCCATCCCGGTTGGGATGGCCCTTTCTGCTTTTCCAGACCGTTTCGAGGGCGTGCCGGAACACCTCACAGCATCGCTGGGCGGTGTTCCGGCACGCCTGTCGGACTTCTCTGGTATGCGCTTTCCCAGGTAAATCGACGCCTTATCGGCAAAGGGTCACACGGGTTGCCAGAGGGCCGGCGTGTTGGGCGGTTCCCAACCGACCTGCGCGGTGTGCGGCTGGAGACAGCGATACGTACGCCCGCCGTACTGGACCTGGGCTCCGGCGGGGTAGGTGGTGCCGGCGCGCCAGGTGCCGCTTCCGGGCGGCGGTGACGTCGGCGGGGTGCCCGGCACGTTCAGGACGAAGTCGAACGTGGCGGTGCCCGGCTGCGGCACGTTCATGAGCAGGGCGGGGTTGAAGATGGTGTCGGTGTTGTTGCGCGGCTCGCCAGGGAAGTAGAGCTGGGTGGTGAGGACGGGACGGTTCGGTGCCTGCAGCTTGACGTGCAGGTGCCTGGTCCTGCCGGGATAGAGGCCGGGGACGATGGTCGTCAGCCTGAACGCCCCCTGGGCGTCGGTGAACTGGTGACCACGCAGGTTGTACCCGACGTTGTCGTAGGCGCCCTGGGCGTCGGCCTGCCAGAAGTCCATGAGTACGTTGGCCAGGGGCTGGCAGCTGAGGCCGAAGACGTAGCCGCTGACGGTCAGGGCGGTGCCCGAACCCGGTAAGACCGAGCGGCGCGGGGAGTTCGGCTTGAAGTAGGGGCCTTCGGTCTGCGGGGGCGTCGGGTCGTCGCCGTCGTCGCAGGACGGGGTGAGAGCCGGGGGCGACCCGGCCATGGCATGGGCCTGGTTGACCACCAAGGGGAGCGGGGCGGCCAGCAGCGCCGCCTTCAACACGGTTTTGCGGGTGATTCCTTCGCCTTCCATGGCCCAAGAATCGCAACGCCGGGTAGGGCGGCCTACCCTCCAAACGTGCATACGACCGACGTTATGGAAGGGCCTGCCGTACGAGCGGATAGGGTTGTGGGGTGGATTATCGTGCGGTTGAGCGGGCCATCATGGAACGCGGCGTCGAATGGGACTTCGAGCCGACGCTCGACAGAATCGTGGCCCTTCTGGACCTTCTCGGCTCACCGCAGCGGGCCTTCCCCGTCGTGCACATCGCCGGGACGAACGGCAAGACGAGCACGGCCCGGCTGACCGAGGCCCTGCTGCGGGAGCGCAACCTGCGCGTCGGGCGTTTCACGAGCCCGCATCTGATCTCCATGCGGGAGCGGATCGTCGTGGACGGCGAGCCGCTCAGCGAGGAGCGGTTCGCGGCCGTCTACGAGGAGATCGCGCCCTACGTCGAGCTGAACGACAGCAGGGGCCGGCGCATCCAGTTCTTCGAGCTGCTCACGGCGATGGCGTTCGCGGCGTTCGCCGACACGCCCGTCGACGTGGCGGTGATCGAGACGGGGATGGGCGGCACGTGGGACGCGACGAACGTCATGGACCCCGTCGTGTCCGTGATCACGCCGATCTCGCTCGACCACACCGACCGGCTGGGCCCCGACATCCCGTCCATCGCCGCCGAGAAGGCGGGCATCATCAAGACGGGCGCCACCACGATCCTCGCCCAGCAGGAGCTGGAGGCGGCCGAGGTGCTCATGCACAAGGCCGTCGAGGTGGGCGCGGTGGTCGCGCGTGAGGGGCTCGAGTTCGGCGTGCTGAGCCGCGAGGTCGCGATGGGCGGCCAGCTGCTCACCCTGCGCGGCCTCAAGGGCGTCTACGAGGACGTCTACCTCCCGCTGTACGGCGCGCACCAGGCGAGCAACGCCGCCTGCGCGCTGGCCGCCGTCGAGGCGATGACCGGCGGCGACGACCCGCTCGACATCGAACTCGTCCGGCAGGGCTTCGCCCAGGCCGCCTCTCCGGGGCGCCTGGAGGTCGTGCGCAGGAGCCCCACGGTCGTCCTCGACGCCGCCCACAACACCGGCGGCATGACGGCCACGCTCGACGGGCTGCACGAGGCCTTCGACTTCGCCAAGGTGATCGGCGTGGTGGCCGTCATGGCGGACAAGGACGTCAGCGGCCTGCTCGAGCTGCTGGAGCCGGTGCTCGACCAGATCGTCGTCACCCGTAACTCCTCGCCGCGCTCGATGCCCGCCGACGAGCTGGGCGAGCTGGCCGCCGGGCTGTTCGGCGAGGACCGCGTGCACGTCGTCGGGCGGCTCGACGACGCCATCGACAGGGGGCTCGCCATCGCCGACGCCGAGGGCGAGTTCAGCGGCACGGGTGTCCTCATCACCGGCTCCGTCGTGACCGCGGGTGACGCGCGACTGCTGCTGAAGGTGGACCAGCCATGAACTTCGAGGTGACACCCGGCATGCGCCGCCTCGGCGCGAGCGTGCTCGGCATGCAGGCGATCGTGGTCGCGCTCATCACGCCCGTGGCCATCAAGATCCAGCAGATCCCGGTGGCGGTGGCGGTGACGGTCGGCATCGGCCTGGCCGTCCTGTGCGTGGTGGCGGCAGGCCTGCTCAAACGGCCTGTCGGCTACGTCATCGGCAGCCTCGTGCAGGTGCTGGCGATCGCCACCGGGTTCCTCGTGCCCATGATGTTCTTCCTCGGGGCGATCTTCGCGGCACTGTGGATCACAGCGATATTCGTCGCTCGCCGTGTCGAGGGCGTGACTTCCCGCTAAAGTCGGCCAACATGGCCGTCCCCCCCATCGATCCCCCCATCGAGCGGTCCCAGGCCGTCGGCCTCGAGGGACCCGCCGCAGGCGCCAGGTTCTCCTGGCTGCTCGACGTGACACTCGGGCTACTGATCGTCGCCGCGCTGCCCCTGGCGATCCTCGCGATCCCCAACACCGTCTCCCTCGTCGCGGCACTGCTGCCGCCGGAGTTCGACAGGCTCGAGCTGATCAGGGCGCACGGGCTGGCGCTGCCGGCGATGATGCTGACCGTGCCGCTGGCATCGGTGCTGGTGCAGCGGATGAAGGCCGCGCCGATCCTGCTCACGGGGCTGGCGGTGCTGGCCCTGGCCGACGCGGCCGGCGGTTTCGCCGGCTCGGCGCTCCTCGTGGGGCTGCTGCGGGTGGTCCACGGCATCGGCGCGGGCCTGCTGGTCCCCGCCCTGCTGATGGCCGCCTGGGAGCGGGCGCCGCTGCTGCGGGCGCTCTGGACGGGCATGCTCGCCGTCAGCCTCCTCGCCGCCCAGGCGCTGGCGCTCTGGCCGCTCGACGCCGCGCGCCACTGGCGGGTCACGCTGCAGCCGTACCCGCTGCTGACCGGCATCGCGCTCGGCCTGGCGGCCGTCTACCTCGCTCTCGGCGTGGTCATGGGCGCCACGGGCACCCCCGGGCCGCGCGCGGCCGAACGCAGCAGGCTGACGCTGACGGCCGTGCCGGCGGCGGGGCTGGCGGTGCTGGCGGTCGGCACCACCTTCGGCTGGCCGGCGGGGCTGGTCATCCTGGCGGCGCTGTTCTCGATCGCGGCGTTGCTGACGCTGGCCTCGATCGGCACGTTCGAAGGTCCGGCCGGGCGCGCTCTGGCCTACGCGATGTTCGCGGTGGGCGTCGTGGTGCTGCCGACGGCCGCCCAGGTCACCTACATGGAGCTGGGCGGGGTCGGCGGGCCCGGGCTGAGCGGCCTGTGGCTGCCCTTCGTCATCTGCGCGGTCCTGGGCGCGGGCGCGGCGCTGGCCGTCGGCGTGCTCGACAGGGCGGCGATGCCGTGGCTGTCGAGGGCGGGCCTGGTCACGATCGTGGTGGGGCTGTGCGCGGTGCGGCTCATGGTGCCGGCCAGCGACGGATTCCTGCTGGTCGTGCCGTTCGCGCTGCTGGCCCTGGGCGCGGCCGTGGCGCTGACCGCGGCGCTGCGCATGTCGGGGCCGGGGGCGGCGCTCTACGGGCTGTCGCTGTGCTTCCCCGGGGTGCTGGCCGGATACCTGCTCGGCACCGGCGTGCAGATGGTGCTGCTCGGCAGGCCGCAGTCGGCGCAGCAGCTGGTGGACAGGTTCGTGGAGGCGCTGCACCTGTGGGCGTTGATCGGCGGGTTCCTGGTGGTCGCGGTCATCGTGCTCGCGGCGCTGCTCGGGCGGCGCTCGGCCGCCCGTGCCGCCGCTGCCGCCGGAGATGACGAGGAGACCCCCTGCGGGGCTCCTGGAGACCTCGTGGGTACGGCTGCCGCCGCCGACGGCCTCTCGGGGTCCTCGCCGGACCTGCGGGGGGCGAGGACGGCACGGGAGCGGGCCGCGGAGTTCCCGGTGGCGGGCGACGGCATCGCGCCGGAGGAACCCGCCGGGACGTCGGCCACATGGGCGAGCCGGCAGACGCCGATCGAGCGCGAAACAGGCTGGGAGGCGTCGGGCGGGTCCCGGCCGGGCCGGGACACGTCGGACGGCTTCGAGACGACGCGAGAGGCGCCGGCCGGCTTGGAGGCGGTGCGAGAGGCGCCCGCCGAACCCGGCGGCAGGGCGTGGCTGGCGGCGGAGCGTGGCGAGAGGGTGCCGGACGAGGACACGCCGACAGGTGAGGTTCCCAGGGTGACCGCCGCGCAGGACCGGAGGATGGCTTCACGGGCCGGGGCCGTCTCCGATGAGAGCACCGCGGGCCGGCGCGCGGACGGCTCGCCTGGATCGTCGGCGTCGCCGGGGCAGTCCACGCCCGGCACGCCAGGTGGCGCTCCCACCCCGTCGACCGGCGACGGCGGCGCTGCAGGTAGATCGCCCGGCGCCGGCGGTGCGGCTGGCCGATCGACCGCCGAGGGCGAGGCTGCAGGCCGGACAACCGGCGAGGGCGGCCCTGCAGGCCGAGCGGCCGGCGACGGCGGGGCTGGTGGCCGAGCGGCCGGCGACGGCGGGGCTGGTGGTCGAGCGGTCGGCGACGGTGGTGCGCGTGGCCGGGTGATGGGCGATGGCGGCGCGCCCGGGAGCGGGGTGACCGACGGGCTGTCCGCGGGTGGCGCGCGCGACCGGCGGCCGTCGGGCGAGGTTCCCGCCGGCAGGGGTGCTTCAGCGGAAGGGCCGGGCGAGGGGACGGGGCCGATGCCGGTCGTCCCGCCGCCCGCGCAGTCCCCGGAAGACGCCGCCGACGACTAGGTGAGTGTCGTCGAGCACGGGGAATTCGTGAGAGGGCGGTAAGCTTCGCGCGTTCGCCGCATTTCGCGACCAAGACATCCAGTTCAAAGGAGAACCACCAGTGTCCGAGCGCACTCTTGTCCTGATCAAGCCCGACGGGGTGAAGCGCGGCCTCATCGGTGACGTGATCGCTCGCATCGAGCGCAAGGGCCTCAAGATCGTGGCCATGGAGCTGCGCCAGCTCGACGCCGAGACCGCCAAGGCCCACTACGCCGAGCACGCCGAGCGGCCGTTCTTCGGCGAGCTGGTGGAGTTCATCACCTCCGCGCCGCTGGTCGCGCTGGTGGTCGAGGGCCCCCGCGCGATCGAGGCCTTCCGCTCGCTGGCCGGTCTGACCGACCCGGTCAAGTCGGCCCCCGGCACCATCCGTGGCGACCACGCGCTGGAGATCGGCGAGAACGTCGTCCACGGCTCCGACTCGCCCGAGTCGGCCGCGCGCGAGATCAAGATCTTCTTCCCGGACCGCTTCTGAGGTTCCGTCCCGGACGCCGGCCCACGCACCACCGCGGGGCCGGCGTCCGGCGTTTGACGCCCCGTTGGGTGTTCGACGCTCCATGAGCCTCGAGCGGTCATCGACGGCTGCTGAACGTCCGATGGCCTGCGGGTTTGACGGCTCCTTGAAGGTGTTGACGGTCTCTTGAAGAACGTCGCCTCCTTTACGGGGCGGCGGTGCCGTTTCCCGTCCGCTCTGCCGGTCGCCGATCGTCTCGGGCGGCGTCTCGCGCCGGTCGTGCGCGGAGGCGCTGTCCGTGGGTGGGCCGGGCGGGGCGTCTCGCGCCGGTCCTGCATGGAGGCGCCGTTCCGTGGGGTGAGGGGCGGCTTCATCGGGTCCCATCCCGTACGGCAAGCCGCCCCAAGCGCCTCCGTGTTCACCGGCCGGCGCCCGTCCAGGGGACGCTTCTCGGGAGCCGCCGGCGGGCCGCCGTCACGGACCCCCGAGACGATCTCCGTGGCTACCGGCTTTGCCTTTCCTTTGCCCTCCAGTCTGTGACGAAAGGGGGCAAATCACCCCACCGGGAAACCCTGACAAATCAGGTCAATCCGCACGTCGGGTGCCGCACTCGATGATCTCGACGCGCCTGCCCCGAGGATCCGTGAACACCGGGTCTGACGTGGTGCAGGTTTGCGGGCAAACGGGTGGTGAGGGGGAGGCGAGAAGATTTTTGAGGGCCACCCGGGCTCATTGCGCTCACATGCGGGTACGTCACGTTACGATTCAAATGCGATCCGTAATTATTCGCGACGACGTTACGGGGCTCCCCATGAGCAGCAGGCTCGCCTTTCTCGGCCGTGACATGGCGGTCGATCTCGGTACCGCCAACACGTTGGTCTACGTGCGTGGCCGCGGCATCGTGCTCAACGAGCCGTCCGTCGTCGCCATCAATACCACGACCGGCAAGATCGTCGCCGTGGGCATCGAGGCCAAGCGCATGATCGGCCGCACCCCCGGCAACATCGTGGCCGTGCGCCCCCTCAAGGACGGTGTGATCGCCGACTTCGACGTGACGGAGCGGATGCTGCGCTACTTCATCCAGCGCGTCCACAAGCGCCGCCACTTCGCCAAGCCGCGCATCATCATCGCGGTGCCCAGCGGCATCACCGGGGTGGAGCAGCGGGCGGTCAAGGAGGCCGGCTACCAGGCGGGCGCGCGCAAGGTCTACATCGTCGAGGAGCCCATGGCCGCCGCGATCGGCGCCGGGCTGCCCGTCCACGAGCCGACCGGCAACATGGTCGTCGACATCGGCGGCGGCACCACCGAGGTGGCCATCATCTCGATGGGCGGCGTGGTGACCAGCCAGTCGATCAGGGTCGGCGGCGACGAGCTCGACCAGGCGGTGATCACCTTCGCGAAGAAGGAATACTCCCTGATGCTCGGCGAGCGCACCGCCGAGGAGATCAAGATGGCCATCGGCTCGGCCTGCGCCTCCGACGACGAGTTCAACGCCGAGATCAGGGGCCGCGACCTGGTGAGCGGGCTGCCCAAGACGATCGTGGTCTCGGCCGAGGAGATCAGGAGGGCGATCAGGGAGCAGGTCAACACCATCATCGACGCGGTCAAGACCACGCTCGACAAGTGCCCGCCCGAGCTGTCGGGCGACCTGATGGACCGCGGCATCGCGCTCACCGGCGGCGGCGCCCTGCTCAAGGGCCTGGACGAGCGGCTGAGGGACGAGACCGGCATGCCCGTCCACATGGTGGAGAACCCCCTCGACTCCGTCGCGCTCGGTTCGGGCAAGTGCGTGGAGGAGTTCGAGGCGCTTCACTCGGTGCTGGTCCCGGAACCACGTCACTGAGATGAGGGACACGCGCCGTGCCCGGCTCATCCTCGGGCTGCTGCTGACCGTGGCGCTGGTCGTGCTGACCGTCGACCACCGCGCGGGCGGCAGCTCGCCGTTCGCCCTGCTGCGTGGAGTCGGCTCGTCGCTGTTCGGCGGGGCGGAGCGGCTCGTGGCCGGGGTCGTGACACCGGTCAGTGAGTTCGTGGGCGCGCTGGCCGGCGCTCCGGGAGCCCGTCGGCGGATCAAGGAGCTGGAGGCGCAGAACGCCGAGCTTCGCGCCGGCCTGGTGGCGGCCGCTCTCGACAAGGCCCGTTCGGCGGAGCTGCGCAGGCTGCTCGGCACCGCGCAGCGGGGCGGCTACACGGTCGTCCCCGCCACCGTGGTCGCCCGCAGGGGGCACCCGGGTTTCGAGGACGCCGTCGAGATCGACGCCGGCACCAGCGACGGGGTGCGGCCCGAGATGACCGTGATCAACGGGGACGGCCTGGTGGGCCGGGTGGTGCGGGCCACGGCGGACAACGCGACCGTCATGCTGCTGAGCGATCCCGCCTCGTCGGTGGGCGCCAGGCTGGAGGGCGACAACGAGATCGGCGTCATTCACGGCGTCGGCGAGTACGGCAGGCTGGTGCAGTTCCGGCTGCTCGACTCGACCGCCCGCCTCACGCCGGGCACCAGGATCGTCAGCTTCGGCTCGCAGCGCGGCGTGCCGTACGTGCCGGGGGTGCCGATCGGGGTGATCGAGCGGGTGGAGGCGACGCCCGGCGAGCTGACCCGCATCGCCTACGCGCGGCCCTTCGCCAACCTCAGCGGGCTCGACGCGGTGGGGGTGGTGGTGGCCGCGCCCCGGCGTGACCCGCGCGATGTGGTCCTGCCCAGGCTGGCGGGCGAGCGGTGATCGCGATCCTGGTGGTCGTCGTGGCGCTGCTGGTGCAGGTCACGGTCGTCAACAGGTTCCCGCTGCCGCCCGGTGGCGGGCCTGATCTGGTGCTGCTCGTCGTGATCGGGCTGGCGCTGGCCAGAGGGCCGGTGACGGGCGCGGTCATCGGTTTCTGCGCGGGGATCCTCATCGACGTGATGCCGCCGACCGCCCACGTGCTCGGCCAGTACGCCTTCGTCTACGCGCTGGTCGGCTACGTGGCGGGCCGCCGGCCGGGTGGCACGCTGGTGACCGTCATGCTGTGCGTGCTGGCGGCGCCGCTGCTGGCGGCCGCCGTGGGCTGGCTGATCGGCGACCCGCGGGTCACGGCCGCCTCGGTCACCTCGGTGGTGCCGGTCACCGTGCTGTATTCGCTGCTCCTCGCGCCCCTGGTCATCCGGCTGATCATCGCCGGCCGGTCGGAGAGGTACGCGTCATGACCAGGATGCGCACCAGGCTGTTCGTGCTCCACGTGCTCGTCGTCACGCTGCTGGCGGTGCTGTCCGTACGGCTGTGGCAGGTCCAGATGATGCGCGGCGCGGAGTTCGTCAGCGCGGCCGACGAGACCAGGAACAGGAACGTCGTGGTGCCCGCCGTCCGCGGGCAGATCCTCGACGCATGGGGCCACCCGCTGGTCCGCAACCGGACGGCGCTGGTCATCTCGGTGGACAGGACGGCGCTGACCAGGATGAAGGACGGCGGTGCGAAGGTGCTCCAACGGCTGTCGGAGGTGCTCGGCACGCCGGCCAGGCTGCTGGAGAAGCGCATCCAGCCGTGCGGGCCCAAGGTGACCAGGCCTTGCTGGACCGGCTCGCCGTACAGTCCGATCCCGATCGACCAGAAGGCCACCACCCGCGAGGCACTGCAGATCCTGGAGCGGCAGGAGGAGTTCCCCGGTGTGACGGCGGAGGTGCAGGCCGTCAGGGAGTACCCGGGCGGGAAGGCGGGCGCGCAGATGCTCGGCTACCTGCAGCCGGCCACCGAGGACGAGCTGGAGAAGCGCGAGGGGCTGAAGGCG
The DNA here is from genome assembly GCF_053605785.1 of Nonomuraea sp. NPDC003754. Classification (NCBI taxonomy): domain Bacteria; kingdom Bacillati; phylum Actinomycetota; class Actinomycetes; order Streptosporangiales; family Streptosporangiaceae; genus Nonomuraea; species Nonomuraea sp. NPDC003754. The sequence continues at coordinate 105,436 of NZ_JBSGJX010000029.1, read as the reverse complement.
GAGTTCTCGGGCGTCGACGTGGTCGGCCGCGACGGCCTGGAGTACGTCTACGACGAGGCGCTGCGCGGCAAGAGCGGGCTGCGCAAGGTCCAGGTCGACAGGATGGGCAAGTCGCTCGGGGTGCGGCAGCGGGTGGCGCCCGTTCCCGGCGACACCCTCATCACCAGCATCGACGCGCGGATCCAGGGCATCGTGGAGAAGGCCATCGACGGGGCGATGAAGAAGGCGCCCCAGGCCGACGGGGCGGCGGGGGTGGTGCTCGACGCGCGCTCCGGCAGGGTGGTCGCGCTGGCCAGCGCGCCTGGATACGACCCCGCCATCTGGACTGGCGGGATCTCCGAGAAGGAGTACCAGCGGTTGCTGTCGGACAAGGAGGGCAAGCCGCTGGTGTCGCGGGCGATCAACGGCCAGTTCGCGCCTGGCTCGACGTTCAAGGTGTCGTCGGTGTCGGCGATGCTGCGCGCCGGCTACCCGTTGCACGGCCAGTACTCCTGCCCAGGCTCGTACATGGTCGGCAGCAGGGCGTTCAACAACTTCCGCGGGATCGGGCTCGGCACGCTGACCCTGCACACCGCGCTGGTGCGCTCGTGCGACACGATCTTCTACAAGTCCGCCTACGAGCAGTGGCTCAAGGACGGCGGGCTGCGGCCCAAGAAGCCGCCGAAGGAGCGGTTCGCGGCGATGGCCCGATCGTTCGGGTTCGGCCGGCCCACGGGTGTCGACCTGCCGGGCGAGTCGTCAGGCCGCATTCCCGACCGGACCTGGAAGAAGGAGATGTGGGCGGCCACCAGCGCCGTCAACTGCCGCCGCGCCCGCACCGGCTACCCCGAGGTGGCCGACAGGGCCAGGGCCGCCTTCCTCAAGCGCCTGGCCTACGAGAACTGCCTGGAGGGCTACCTGTTGAGGCCCGGTGACGCCGCCAACTTCTCCATCGGGCAGGGCGACGTGCTCGTCACGCCGCTGCAGCTGGCCACCGCCTACGCGGCGCTGGTCAGCGACGGCAAGCTGCGCAGCCCGAGGATCGGCTGGGCGCTGGTACGGCCCGACGGCACGCTGGTGAAGAAGATCGAGGTGCCGGTCAGGGGCGAGCTGCCGTTGAGCCCCAAGGAGCGCGCCTACATCAAGAACGCGCTCAGCCAGGTCGCCTCCGACGGCACCGCGGCGGGCGCCTTCACCGGGTTCCCGATGGACAAGGTGCGGGTCGGCGGCAAGACCGGTACGGCCGAGGTCTGGGGCAAGGCCGACACCTCGTGGTTCGCCTCCTTCGCGCCGACCGCCAATCCCCGGTTCGTGGTCGTGGTCATGGTGTCGCAGGGCGGCATGGGCGGCTCGACCGCGGCGCCCGCCGTACGGGAGATCTACGAGGGGATCTACGGATTCCCGTCGGCGGCGGACGGCGAGAAGAAGGACACGGTGACGGACGCGGTGACGGACCCGGCGAAGGAAGCGGCGAAGGACAAGGACCGGTCCAAGGGAGGGCGGCCCGAGCTGCCGACCGGGGTGCTGCCGAAGATCAAGAGTGACGGCACGGTGGCGCGATGACGGCCCGCACGCAGCTGAGGCCGCGCCGGCACTTCGCGCTGGCCGCCGTGGGCGCGCAGTCGGCGCTGTGGCGACTCGACTGGGTCATGCTCGTCGCGGTGGCCGCGCTGGGCGTGATCGGCACCCTGCTGGTCTGGTCGTCGACCCGCACGTGGGCGCCGGGCGCGACGGGGCTGGTCAAGAAACACGTGCTCAACCTGCTGCTCGGGGCGGTGATGTGCGGGGTCGTGTCGATGGTCGACCACCGGCTGCTGCGGGCCTACGCGCCGATGGCCTACCTGGTGACGGTGATCGGGCTGGTGCTGGTGGCCACCCCCGTGGGCACGACGGTCAACGGCTCCCACTCGTGGATCATGCTCGGCGGCGGGTTCGCGATCCAGCCCTCGGAGTTCGCCAAGGTCGGGCTGCTGCTGATGCTGGCCATGCTGCTGGCCCAGCCAGCGGAGGGCACCGATCGGCCGCGCGGGCTCGACGTGGCGTTCTCGCTGGCGCTGGCGGTGGGCACGATGGGCCTGGTGATGCTGCAGCCCGACCTCGGCACGACGCTCGTGCTGGCCGTCATCACCGCGTCGGTGCTGGTCATCGCGGGCATCAGGAAGCGGTGGCTGGTTCTGCTGACATTGTGCGGCGTGGCCGGCGCGGCGTGCGTGTGGCTCTTCGAACTGCTGGAGCCGTACCAGGTGGCGCGTTTCACCGCCTTCCTCGACCCGAGCGTGGATCCCCGGGGCGTCGGCTACAACAGCACCCAGTCGATGATCGCGATCGGCTCCGGCGAGTTCTTCGGCAAGGGCCTGTTCATGGGCGGGCAGACGAACGGCAGGTTCGTGCCCGAACAGCACACCGACTTCATCTTCACGGTCGCCGGCGAGGAGTTCGGCTTCCTCGGCTCGGTCACGGTCGTCGCGCTGCTCGGGGTGGTGCTGCTGCGCGGCCTGCACATCGCCAAGCAGTGCGACGACCGCTTCGGCACGCTGGTGGCGGGCACGATCGTGTGCTGGATCGGGTTCCAGACGTTCGTCAACATCGGGATGACCATCGGCATCATGCCGATCACCGGGCTGCCGCTGCCGTTCGTCTCCTACGGTGGCACCGCGACCTTCGCCAACCTGATCGCGGTGGGGATGCTGCAGGCGATCAGGATCAGGGAGAGAGCGTACTGACGGCGGCCGACCCAGTGGTGTTGTCGCTCCATTACCCTTGGTGCTATGTCTGTCGAGTCATTGTTCCCACGCCTGGAAGCGCTGCTGCCCAAGGTGCAGAAGCCGATCCAGTACGTCGGGGGTGAGCTCAACTCGACGGTGAAGGACTGGGACGAGGCCTCGGTGCGCTGGGCCCTGATGTATCCCGACGCCTACGAGGTGGGCCTGCCCAACCAGGGCGTGGCCATCCTCTACGAGATCCTCAACGAGCTGCCCGACACGCTGGCCGAGCGCACCTACTCGGTGTGGCCGGACCTCGAGGCGCTCATGCGCGCGCAGGGCGTCCCGCAGTTCACCGTGGACGGTCACCGCCCCGTGCGCGCCTTCGACGTGCTGGGCGTGTCCTTCGCCACGGAGTTGGGCTACACCAACATGCTGACCGCGCTCGACCTGGCCGGCATCCCGCTGCTGTCGGTCGACCGCGGCGACGACGACCCGATCGTGCTGGCGGGCGGTCACGCCGCCTTCAACCCCGAGCCGATCGCCGACTTCCTCGACGCGGCCGTGCTGGGCGACGGCGAGCAGATCGCCATCGCCGTCAGCGAGGTCGTGCGCGAGTGGAAGGCGGAGGGGCGGCCCGGCGGCCGTGACGAGCTGCTCATGCGGCTCGCCGAGTCGGGCGGTGTCTACGTTCCGAAGTTCTACGACGTCGAGTACCACCCCGACGGCCGCATCAAGCGCGTGGCTCCCAACCGGAGCAGCGTGCCGTGGCGGGTGCACAAGCACACCGTCATGGACCTCGACGAGTGGCCGTATCCGAAGAAGCCGCTCGTCCCGCTGGCCGAGACGGTGCACGAGCGGTTCAGCGTGGAGATCTTCCGCGGCTGCACCAGGGGCTGCAGGTTCTGCCAGGCCGGCATGATCACGCGCCCGGTCCGCGAGCGGTCGATCACCACGGTCGGCGCCATGGTCGAGAACGGCATCAACGAGTCCGGCTTCAACGAGGTGGGCCTGCTGTCGCTGTCGTCGGCCGACCACTCCGAGATCGCCGACATCGCCAAGGGGCTGGCCGACCGTTACGAGGGCACCAACACCTCGCTGTCGCTGCCCTCGACCAGGGTCGACGCCTTCAACATCGACCTGGCCAACGAGTTCTCGCGCAACGGCCGCCGCTCGGGCCTGACCTTCGCGCCCGAAGGCGGTTCCGAGCGCATGCGCAAGGTGATCAACAAGATGGTCACCGAGGAAGACCTGATCCGCACCGTCAGCACGGCCTACAGCCAGGGCTGGCGGCAGGTGAAGCTCTACTTCATGTGCGGCCTGCCCACCGAGCAGGACGAGGACGTGCTCGGCATCGCCGACCTGGCCAAGAAGGTCATCAAGGCGGGCCGCGAGGCCACCGGCTCGCGCGACATCCGCTGCACGGTCTCCATCGGCGGGTTCGTGCCCAAGCCGCACACCCCGTTCCAGTGGGCCGGGCAGGCCGACCATGAGACCGTCGACCGGCGGCTCAAGGCCCTGCGCGAGGCGCTGCGTGGCGACAGGGAGTACGGCAGGGCGATCGGCTACCGTTACCACGACGGCAAGCCCTCGATCGTGGAGGGGCTGCTCTCGCGCGGCGACCGCAGGGTCGGCGCGGTCATCAGGGCCGTCTGGGAGGACGGCGGCCGCTTCGACGGCTGGAGCGAGCACTTCTCCTACGACCGCTGGATGACCGCCGCGGAGAAGGCGGGCGTCGACGTCGACTGGTACACCACGCGCGAGCGCGAGGAGAACGAGGTCCTGCCTTGGGACCACCTCGACGCCGGCCTCGACCGGGAGTGGCTCTGGCAGGACTGGCAGGACGCCGTCAACGAGGCGGAGGTCGAGGACTGCCGGTGGACGCCGTGCTACGACTGCGGTGTCTGCCCGACCATGGGCACCGAGATCCAGATCGGCCCGACGGGCCGCAAGCTGCTGCCGCTCACTGTGGTATAGAGACGGCCTTATCCTGAAACGAAGAAACTCTGACACGGGAAGGAAGACGACGTTCTGAAGCCTGTTCCCGAGGGGCCCGCGCCCGCGCCCACGGTGCAGCGCCTACGCGTGCGCTACGCCAAGCGCGGACGCCTGCGCTTCACCAGTCACCGCGACATCTCGCGGGCCGTCGAGAGGGCGGTCCGCCGTGCCGGCATTCCGGTGGCCTTCAGCGCGGGATTCTCTCCCCATCCGAAGATCTCCTACGCGGGTGCGGCGCCGACGGGCGTCGCCAGCGAGGCCGAATACCTCGAGCTCGGCCTGACCGAGCCGTGCGATCCCGGCAGGATCCGCGCGGATCTCGACGCCTCGCTGCCTCCAGGTCTCGACGTGATCGACGTCGTCGAGGCGCGCACTGGAGCGCTCGCCGACCGCCTGGAGGGTTCGACGTGGGAGCTGCGGCTGCCGGGCGCCGACAGTGAGCTGGCGCGCGCGGCGGTGGAGAAGTTCCTCGCGGCGGGCACCGTCGAGGTCGAACGCCTCACCAAGAAGGGGATGCGGCGCTTCGACGCCCGCGAGGCGGTGCTGACACTGGCTTCAGAAAGAACTGCAGCTCAGGTGCCAGGACAGTCGTGTGTCATACTGCGCATGGTTGTTCGGCACGTGACTCCTGCCGTTCGACCCGACGACGTGCTCACGGGCCTGCGCCTGGTGGCCGACTTCGCGCCGCCGGTCCCCCCCGAGGTGACCAGGCTGGCGCAGGGGCCGCTCGACGCCGTAACCGGTGAGCCCGCCGACCCGTTCGACCTTGACCGCGACATGACGCGCGGCGGCGCAGCGGGACCGGCAGGCACGCACGTCGACGGCTGGTGAGAGATGTGAGCTGCCGCACTGGCACGAACGTGACATGGCGGCTGCGCGTCTCACACCGCAAGGGAGAGCTTTGCGAGCCCCGCACGGTGGCGGGGCCCGGAGGGCTCGACCGCTGACAGGACTTGGCGTCCGCGCCTGTCGCAGGCGCGGACGGACAACGAGACACGAGGGCTCCTGCGCGGCGCGGCGACGCGCCCGGGGGCTGACGGGAGAGCGCCCGCATGCTCGACAACGAGCCCGGCACCGGGGCCCATGGCCCTGACGGGGAAACAACAGAACAGACTGCCGCGCCGAAGCGCCGGCGCTCGGCGAGCAGGCCCGCGGGGCCGCCGCCGGAGATCGACGACGTTCCGACGGTAGTCGTCACCACGCAGGCTTCCGGTCCGTCGGGGGCGGCGTCAACCGGTTTTCCGGCCTCCGCGCCGGCGAGCGCGGCGCAGGCCAACGGCACGGCCGCCGCTGACGAGGCTCTCGAGGGCCCGGCTTCCTCCGAGGTCGCCGGTGCCGAGGGGCCGGCCGGCGTGCTCGAGGGCGCGGTTCAGGCCGCGCGGGCCGCCGTGGGGCAGGCCGCCGAGCAGGCCGTGGCGGAGCAGGCCGGCGCGGAGGAGGCGCCCGCGCCGAAGCGGGCCACCCGGTCCCGGTCGACCGCCACGACCACGCGCCGCCGTACGACGAGGAAGGCAGCCGAGGAGGCGCCGGCGGCCGAGCAGGCCGCCGCCGCGGGGCCCGACGGCGCCGACACCGCCGCCGAGCAGGTGGCGGAAGAGGCCCCGAAGCGGCGCCGCACCCGCAAGAAGGCCGAGCCGGAGCCCGAGCCGACCGCCGAGGTTGAGCCGTCCGTCGAGACGGCCTCGCCCGTCGAGGCCGCGGTGGCCGCCGAGCTGATCGAGACGCTGCCGGAGAGCGAGCCGCTCGACGACGAGCCCGCGGGCGAGGACCTCGACGAGGAACCGGCCGCCAGGCCCGCGCTGTTCGCCGACCCGTTCGGCCTGTCGGCCAGGGCGGTCCAGGAGCCCGACACGACCTTCCAGCGTCCGGCCGCGATCTTCACGCCGCTCTTCCAGGCGCCCGACCCGAGCCAGGCCCAGCCCGCCAGGGTCGAGCCGCCGCAGCCGGTGAAGCCGGCGGCCGACGAGGCCGAGGAGCTGTTCGGCGAGGAGCAGGCCGAGGAGCTCGACGAGGTCGAGGACGAGACCGACGGCGACGATCAGGAGGACGCCGGCGGCAGGCGCAGGCGCCGGCGCAGGGGCGGCAGGGGCCGCGGCAAGTCGCGCGAGCGTGACGAGGACAGTGCTGACGCCGACGAGTCCGACGAGGACGAGGAGGCCGCCGACGGCGGCGAGGAGGCGGAGGAGTCGTCGGCCGACGAGGAGGAGCAGTCGACGTCGCGCCGCCGCAGGCGCAGGCGGCGCAGGGGCGGCGACGAGGTCGCCGAGCCCGCCAGCGACGACCCGCCCAACACCGTGGTGCGCATCCGCGCCCCGCGCACCGGCCGGTCGAGCTCGCTCGACACCTCCGCCGACGGCGTGCAGAGCGTGCGCGGCTCCACCCGGCTGGAGGCCAAGAAGCAGCGCCGCCGTGAGGGGCGCGAGCTGGGCCGCCGCAGGCCGCCGATCATCACCGAGTCGGAGTTCCTGGCGCGGCGCGAGTCCGTCGACAGGATGATGGTGGTGCGCCGGCAGGGCGACCGCACCCAGATCGCGGTGCTCGAGGACGGCATCCTCGTCGAGCACTACGTCAACCGCGAGGCCAGCCAGTCCTACGTGGGCAACGTCTACCTCGGCAAGGTGCAGAACGTGCTGCCGTCGATGGAGGCGGCGTTCGTCGACATCGGCAAGGGCCGCAACGCCGTCCTGTACGCCGGTGAGGTCAACTTCGACACCGCCGGCCTGGAGGGCCAGCCCAAGCGCATCGAGGCCGCCCTCAAGTCGGGCCAGTCGGTGCTGGTGCAGGTCACCAAGGACCCGCTCGGCCACAAGGGCGCCCGGCTCACCAGCCAGATCTCGCTGCCCGGCCGCTACCTCGTCTACGTGCCCGACGGGTCGATGACCGGCATCAGCCGCAAGCTGCCCGACAAGGAGCGCACGCGGCTGAAGAGCATCCTGAAGAAGGTCATGCCCGAGAACGCCGGCGTCATCGTGCGCACGGCCGCCGAGGGCGCCTCCGAGGAGGAGCTCGGGCGCGACGTGGCCAGGCTGTCGGCGCAGTGGGAGGCCATCCAGAAGAAGGCCAAGTCCGCCAGCCCGCCGGAGCTGTTGTCGTCCGAGCCCGACCTGACCATCCGCGTGGTCCGCGACGTCTTCAACGAGGACTTCTCCTCGCTGGTCGTGCAGGGCGAGGAGGCGTGGGAGACCGTCGACGAGTACGTGAAGTACGTCGCGCCGCACCTGGCCGACCGGCTCACGCGCTGGGACGAGGAAGGCGACGTCTTCGAGTCCTACCGGATCGACGAGCAGCTGGCCAAGGCGCTGGAGCGCAAGGTGTGGCTGCCGTCGGGCGGCTCGCTGGTGATCGACCGCACCGAGGCGATGACCGTCGTCGACGTCAACACCGGCAAGTTCACCGGGCAGGGCGGCAATCTCGAGGAGACCGTCACCCGCAACAACCTGGAGGCGGCCGAGGAGATCGTCCGCCAGCTCAGGCTGCGTGACATCGGCGGCATCATCGTCATCGACTTCATCGACATGGTCCTGGAGTCCAACCGCGACCTGGTGCTGCGGCGGCTGCTGGAGTGCCTGGCCCGCGACAGGACCAAGCACCAGGTCGCCGAGGTCACCTCCCTCGGTCTGGTCCAGATGACCCGTAAGCGGGTCGGTCAGGGCCTGCTGGAGGCCTTCTCGACGCCGTGCGACTGCTGCAACGGGCGTGGCCTGATCGTCTCGACCGAGCCGGTCGAGGGCAAGCCGGAGCCGCGGGGCACCCAGGGCAAGATGGCCATCGAAAAGGCGGTGGCGGAGAAGGTCTCGGCGGCCAATGACTCCGCCAACCGTGATACCGTGACCGGTGCGCTTGATGACGTCCCCGCCACGGAGGACGACCAGGCGAACCAGACTTCCGGCAGGGGGCGGCGACGCTCCCGCCGAGCCAAGTCGGCCGAGTAGCGCCGGCTACGGCGGCGCCCCGCTTCGGCGGGGCGCCAACCGAGCCGGCCTCCCACCACGGCGTGAGCGTCCCATTCGGCGGGCGGAACGCCAGCGGGCATGGCCGGTTTGTCCGACGACCCAGCCGGTTCGACCGGGGGCCGGTAATCCGGTAACCTAGTCAATCGGTGCGTCCAGTGACGCGCCCTGTTCGCGCGCCCACTCGGTTCGTCGGTTCCAGACAGTGATCGAATGCCGGGCGCAGCATTCAGAGAGTCAGCAGAAGGGTTCCGCGGTGTACGCGATCGTTCGTTGCGGCGGCAGGCAGCAGAAGGTCTCCGTCGGTGACGTCCTCGAGGTGGACAAGGTCGCCGGCGAGGTCGGTTCTTCGGTTTCGCTGCCGACGGTGCTCGTCGTCAACGATGGCGACGTGACCACGGAGGCGGGCAAGTTCACGGTCAGCGCCGAGATCCTCGGCGAGACCAAGGGCCCCAAGATCCGCATCCTCAAGTACAAGAACAAGACCGGTTACAAGAAGCGCCAGGGTCACCGCCAGCGGTACACCCAGGTGAAGATCACCGGTATCAACCAGGCCTGATCGGGAGTTTGAGAGATGGCACACAAGAAGGGCGCGTCGTCCACCCGGAACGGCCGTGACTCCAACGCCCAGCGCCTGGGCGTCAAGCGCTTCGGTGGCCAGCTGGTCAACGCGGGCGAGATCATCGTCCGCCAGCGCGGCACCCACTTCCACCCCGGCGACAACGTCGGCCGTGGTGGCGACGACACGCTGTTCGCGCTGGCCGCCGGCCACGTGCAGTTCGGCGTCAAGCGCGGCCGTCGCGCCGTGAGCATCGTCCCGGTCGCGGAGTAATCCGCCGCCGACGAACGTTGTAGCAAGGGGTGGATCGTCATGGTCCACCCCTTGTTCGCGTTCTCGGAGCCCTGAGGGTCTCCGGTACGGCAGGCGAGCGGGCCGGGCCGGGCGGGCCGCGTCGCGACGGCCGGCCCCGCGCGCTGGAGGAGCGTCTCCCTGGAGGGACGCCGGCCCCGCGCCGAGGGTGGGCTTGCGCCGGCTTGCCGTACCAGATGAAACGTAGAGGATGGAGAGACGGGTAGTGGCGGACTTCGTGGACCAGGTGGTCCTGCACATCAAGGCCGGCGACGGCGGGAACGGCTGCGCCTCCATCCACCGGGAGAAGTTCAAGCCGCTCGGCGGGCCCGACGGCGGCAACGGCGGGCGGGGCGGCGACGTCGTTCTCGAGGTCGACCCCAACACCGCCACGCTGCTCGACTACCACCGCCGCCCGCACCGCAAGGCCGACAACGGCAAGCAGGGGCAGGGCAGCAACAGGGAGGGCGCCAACGGCGGCGACGTCGTCCTGCCGGTGCCCAACGGGACCGTGGTCAAGGACGCCAGGACCGGCGAGGTGCTGGTGGACCTGGTGGGCGCCGGCACCCGCTACGTGATCGCCCAGGGCGGGCACGGCGGCCTCGGCAACGCCGCCCTGGCGACGGCCAGGCGCAAGGCGCCGGGGTTCGCGCTGCTCGGCGAGCCGGGTGACGCGCTCGACGTGGTGCTGGAGCTCAAGAGCGTCGCCGACGTGGCGCTGGTGGGCTTTCCCAGCGCCGGCAAGTCGTCGCTGATCGCGGCGCTGAGCGCGGCCCGGCCGAAGATCGCCGACTACCCGTTCACGACCCTGATCCCCAACCTCGGCGTGGTCACGGCGGGGGACACCGTGTTCACGGTGGCCGACGTGCCGGGGCTCATCCCCGGCGCTTCGCAGGGCAAGGGGCTCGGCCACGAGTTCCTGCGCCACGTCGAGCGGTGCGACATGCTCGTGCACGTGATCGACTGCGCCACCATGGAGCCGGGTCGCGACCCGATCACCGACTACGAGGTGATCGAGGCCGAGCTGCACGCCTACGGCCAGCTCGAGGACCGGCCCAGGATGGTCGTGCTGAACAAGGCGGACGTGCCCGACGCCCGTGAGCTGGCCGACATCGTGCGCGCCGACCTGGAGGCGCGCGGCCTGAAGGTGTTCACGGTCTCGGCGGCCACGCACGAGGGGCTGCGCGAGTTCACCTTCGCGATGGGCGAGTGGGTGGCCGCGGCCCGCGCCAACAAGCCGGTCGAGGAGCCGACGCGGCTGGTGCTGCGGCCCAGGCAGCTCGGCGTGGCGGGCTTCGCCGTCCGCAAGGTCAACGACAACCTCTTCCAGGTCACCGGCGAGAAGCCGGAGCGGTGGATCCGGCAGACCGACTTCACCAACGACGAGGCCGTGGGCTACCTGGCCGACCGCCTGGAACGGCTGGGCGTCGAGGAGCAGCTGGTCAAGGCCGGGGCGGTCGCGGGCGCCGAGGTCGTCATCGGGTCCATGGAGGACGGCTACATCTTCGACTGGCAGCCGACGCTCAACGCCGAGTCCGTCCACGTGGGGCCCCGGGGCACCGACAACAGGCTCGGCTGACGAGATGATCGCGTAGATCGGTAAGGTGTCCGCACGGCCCGGGGGAGTCCCGGGCGCGGCAGCGGGCCTCGGATAGGGTGCGGGACGTGCGGGAACAGATCAGCTCAGCGTCGAGGGTCGTCGTCAAGGTCGGATCCTCCTCGCTCACCACCCCTCAGGGCGTGATCGACGTCGACCGGGTCGACGCGCTGGTCGACGTGCTGTCGGCGCGCCGCCGTGCCGGCACGCAGATCGTGCTGGTCTCCTCCGGCGCGATCGCGGCGGGCCTCGGCCCGCTGGGGCTGTCCGCGCGACCGCGCGACCTGGCCACCCAGCAGGCCGCCGCCTCCGTCGGCCAGGGTGTGCTGGTCGCCCGCTACACCTCCTCCTTCGCCCGGTACGGCCTGCGCGTCGGCCAGGTGCTGCTGACGGCCGACGACATGATGCGCCGCTCGCACCACGCCAACGCCCAGCGCACGCTCAATCGGCTGCTGGAGCTCGGCATCATGCCGGTCGTCAACGAGAACGACACGGTGGCCACCGACGAGATCCGCTTCGGCGACAACGACCGGCTGGCGGCGCTGGTGGCGCACCTCATCCGCGCCGACGCGCTGGTGCTGCTGTCGGACGTCGACGCGCTCTACGACGGGCCGCCCTCGCGGCCCGGTTCCACCCGGCTGGCCGAGGTGCGCGGCCCTGAGGACCTGGTCGGCGTCGAACTGGGCAAGAACGGCGCGGCCGTCGGCACCGGCGGCATGGTGACCAAGGTGCAGGCCGCGCGCATCGCGACCGGCGCGGGCGTGCCCGTGGTGCTCACCGCCGCCGCGCACGCCGCGCAGGCGCTGGCCGGAGCCGATGTCGGCACCTTCTTCCACCCCGGCGGGCGCCACCCCGGCACCCGGCTGCTGTGGCTGGCCCACGCGACCACCGGACGCGGGCGGCTGACGCTCGACGAAGGCGCGGTCGAGGCGGTCGTCACCCGGCGCAAGTCGCTGCTGCCCGCGGGCGTCGTGTCGGTGGAGGGCGACTTCGCCGCGGGCGACCCCGTCGACCTGTGCGGTCCGCGCGGCCGGGTGGTGGCGCGCGGGCTGGTCAACTTCGACGCCGGGGAGATCCCCGGGCTGCTCGGGCGCTCGACGAAGGAGCTGGCCAGCCGGCTCGGTCCGGAATATGAACGCGAGCTCATCCACCGAGACGACATCGTCATACTGGAAGCTCACAGCTAGCTCGAGAGGTAGGGCGCGATGTCCGAGGAGTTCCTGAAGGTTGCCCACGCGGCGCGAGAGGCCGCCGCCGAGCTGGCCCCGCTGCCGCGGGCGGCCAAGGACAGGGCCCTGCGCGCCATCGCCGACGCCCTGGTCGAGCACCATGCGGAGATCATCGAGGCCAACGCCGCCGACGTGGCCAAGGCCAGGGAGGCCGGCACCTCCGAGGCGATGATCGACCGGCTCCGGCTCGACGAGGCCAGGGTCGAGGCCATCGCGCAGGCCGTCCGCGACATCGCCGAGCTGCCCGACCCGGTGGGTGAGGTCGTGCGGGGCGGCACCCTGCCCAACGGCCTGGAGCTGCGCCAGCTCAGGGTGCCGCTGGGCGTGATCGGCATCATCTACGAGGGCCGTCCCAACGTCACCGTCGACGGCGCGGCGCTGTGCCTCAAGAGCGGCAACGCGGTCCTGCTGCGCGGCTCGTCCAGCGCCTACTCCTCCAACACCGCGCTGGTGAAGGTCATGCAGGCGGCGCTGGAGGCGACCGAGGTGCCCGCCGGAGCCGTCCAGCTCGTGCCCGGGCTGACCCGCGACTCGGTCAAGGAACTGATGAGGGCCCGTGGCCTGGTCGACGTGCTGATCCCGCGGGGCGGCGCCTCGCTGATCAACTCCGTGGTCGAGGAGTCGACGGTTCCGGTGATCGAGACCGGCGTGGGCAACTGCCACGTCTACGTCGACGCCGACGCCGACCTCGATCTGGCCGTGGAGATCCTGGTCAACGCCAAGGCGCAGCGTCCGTCGGTGTGCAACGCGGCCGAGACCCTCCTCGTCCACACCGACGTGGCCGACCGGTTCCTGCCCAAGGCGCTGGCGGCGCTGGCCGAGGCGGGCGTCACCGTCCACGGCGACGCGCGCGTGGCCGCCTTCGGCGAGGTGGTCCCGGCGACCGAGGACGACTACCTCACCGAGTACCTGTCGCTCGACATCGCCGCCGCCGTCGTCGACTCTCTGGAGGCGGCGGTCGCCCACATCAGGAAGTACGGCTCGGGCCACACCGACGCGATCGTCACGCGCTCGCAGCGCGCCGCCCGCAGGTTCGTCCAGCTGGTCGACTCCGCCGCCGTCGCGGTCAACGCCTCCACGAGGTTCACCGACGGGGGCGAGTTCGGGTTCGGCGCGGAGATCGGGATCTCCACCCAGAAGCTGCACGCGCGCGGACCGATGGGTCTTCCTGAGCTGACCTCGACCAAATGGGTCTACACCGGCGAAGGGCATCTTCGCACGTCAAAGGGTACGGTCATTCCGCCGAGTTGCGGCTGAGCCGCGTGTCCGAGTTGGCACGCGGCGGCGATGGCGGCTTGACTGGCCCCCATGGCTTTGGTGATAGCGATCATTTTCGCGGTTGTGGTGCTGTTCGCCGCCGACCGGTTGCTGCTGTGGATGGAGAGCCGCGGACACATCAACTGGCGCAGGAAAGGCCGTAAGAAGCTCGCCGAGGAGCCCACGACGGGGCTCGACGCCATGCTGTCCGACACTTCCCACCGATGACCGGCGCGCCGCGATCGTAAACAGGCGTCACACCGCTAAGGTTGTGTCCCTTATGGGCGCGCCGAGCGGGGAGGGAGCGTGAGCAAGCTCGGCAAGGTCGGGCCATACACCTTGCTCGAACGGCTCGGCCGGGGCGGCATGGGCGAGGTGTACCTGGCCAGCACCCGCAAGGGAGAGCGCGTCGCCCTCAAGGTGCTGCACGACCTGATCGAGGATTCCGCCTCGCGTATCCGTCTGGAGCGCGAGGTACGCGCGTTGCGCAGGGTCGAGAGCCCCTACGTCGCCAGGGTGCTCGACGCCGATCTCGACTGCGCCAGGCCGTACCTGGTGATGGAGCACATCGAGGGCGACAACCTGCTCGACCGGGTACGGCGCAGCGGCCCGCTGCGCGGCGCCGACCTGGTGGAGGTGGCGCAGGGCGTGGCGGCGGCGCTGGCGATCGTGCACGCCGCGGGTGTCATCCACCGCGACCTCAAGCCCGCCAACATCCTCATGGGCGCCGAGGGGCCGGTGCTGATCGACTTCGGCATCGCCCAGGTGATCGACGCCACCAGGCTGACGATGACCGGCACCTTCCTCGGCACGCCGGGCTACGCGGCTCCGGAGCTGTTCGCCGACGAGCACGTGGGCGAGCCCGCCGACGTCCACGCGTGGGCGGCGACGGTCGCCTTCGCCGCGACGGGGCGGCCGACGTTCGGGCGAGGCACGGTCGAGGCGCAGATGTACGCCGTGCTCAACGGGCAGGCCGACCTCAAGGGGGTGCCGGCCGGGCTGCTGCCGCTGGTGCGGGCGGCGCTCAACAGGGAGCCGGGCAAGCGGCCGACCGCCGCGCTGCTGGCCGACCGGCTGGCCAGGCTCGCCAGGGCGACCGTCGCCGCCGACGAGGACGTGAAAGCGCTCAGAGGCAGGGCCGCCGACGCGGCCAGGACGGCGCGGGCACGCGCCGACGAGGAGGTCAAGCCCGCCCGGAGCAAGGCCGAGGAGCCCAAGGTCGTCAAGCCGCGGGCGGCCGATGACGCCAAGGGGATCAGGCCCAGGACCGGCGAGGACGGCAAGGTCGCCAGACCGCGGCCGGCCCCCGACGACGGCAAGCCGGTCCGGGCCCGGGCCCAGGACGACGCCAAGCCGGTCCGGCCACGGGCCCAGGAGGACGGCAAGCCGGTCCGGCCACGGGTTCAGGAGGACGGCAAGCCGGCCAGGTCACGGGCCCAGGAGGACGGCAAGCCGGTCCGGGCGCGAGTCCAGGACGACGCCAAGGCGGCCAGGCCACGGGCCCAGGACGAGGCCAAGGCGGCCAGGACGAGGGCCGGCGAGGACGGCAAGGCCGTCCGGTCCCGGTTCGCCGAGGAGGGCAAGGCGGGCAGGGCGCGCGTGACCGACGACGCCAAGGCCGCCCGCGGGAGGGCCGCCGCCGACGAGCCCAAGGCGGGGCGCGGGCGGGCGGCGGAGGAGCCGAAGCTCGTCCGCAGCCGGATGCCGGGCCTGGCACGGGGCCGGGCGCGCGACGACGGCAAGGCGGCGGCCCGCGCGCAGGCCAGGGCGGCGCGGGTCCGGCGGGCCGCGGCGGCGCAGGCGGAGCCGGCCCCCACCACGCTGCCCGCGGGGAACGCGGCACTGCTGCTGCTGGCGGTGCTGGCGGTGCCCTGCGTGGTGACGACCGTGATCTGGCCGATCGCCGGTGTGGCGATCACCGGGGCGTTCGTCGTGCTGGTGCGCACGGTGTGGACCAGCCACTGGCTGGTCAGGAACCGCACCTCGAAACGGGTGCGGGTGTCGCTGCGGGTGCTGCTGTTCCCGTTCGCGCTCGTCTTCTCGCTGGTCACCTCGGCGGGCTGGCCGGGGCTGCCCGTCGCGGCGGCCGCCGGCGGGGTGCTGTGGATGGTGGCGGGCGGCGAGCTGGGGCCCGACTGGTGGCAGCAGCCGGCGCCGGTGACGGCGGCGGGCGTGGTGTTCGGCGTGCTGTGCGGGGCGATCACCGGCAGGGAGGTCGAGCGGGCCGGCGCCGGCCTGCCCGAGCTGCGCAAGGAGGGCCTGCGCGCGCTGGCGGTGCTGGGCGGCTTCGTCGCGGTGTGCGCCGCCGCCGTCCGCGCGATCGCCCTCCTGCTCTGACGGGCACATGATCGCTCTGACCGGTACATGACCGCTCTGACGGGCACGTGACCGCTCTGACCGGGAAATGACTGCTCTGACGGGCACATGACAAAGGTCTGGAAGGCGGCACTTCCAGACCTTGCCGGTGGGCCGGGTCAGTTGTCGCGGCGGGAGAAGCGGTTGAAGATGCGCTCGCCCGCGTTGACCGCGCCCTCGGCGACGTCGCGCAGGACGCCGATGAACGGGTCCTGGGACTCCGACCAGGAGCGGCGGTAGGACTCGGCGGCCGCCTTGACCTCGTCGGTGACACGGGCGCCGGCGTCGTCCTCGCGGCGCGGGTAGGTGCCGCCGACGATGCGCTCGTACTCGCCGCTGCGCTGCCACTTGTCGAGCTCGGCGACGCGGACCACCGCGAACGGGTGCGTGGTGCCGAGCAGGTTGAGCACCTTGAGGAAGCCGTCGCGCAGGTCACCCGCGGTGTCGTACTCCTGGTACTGGGCCAGGAAGGCCTCGATGTTCATCTCGTGGGTGTAGGCGCCGCCCGCGAGCTTCATCAGCGCCCGCTTGGCCGCCTCGGGGTCCTGCCCGCTGAGCAGGCCGCCGCGGTCGGCTGACAGCTCCGACTTGCGGTACCACTCCTCGAGGCCCGCCACGATCGCGCGCAGGCCGATGTAGCCGAGCGGGATCCAGGCCACGCGGGTGGCCAGGCGGGTGAGGATGTCGAGCATCGTCCGGTAGACGGCGTGGCCCGACAGGATGTGGGCGGTCTCGTGGCCGATGACGAAGCGCTGCTCCTCCTCGTTCATGAGGTTCAGCAGACCCGTCGTCACCACGATGAACGGGTCGTCGAAGCCGATCGCCTTGGCCTGGACCTGCGGGTCCTGCTGGACGTAGATCTCCGGAACCCGGTGCAGGTCGAGGATGTAGGCCGCGTCGCGGCCCATGTCGTACAGGGAGCGGAACTGGGTCTCGCTCACCCGTACGGCGGAGGCGAGGTACATCAGGCGCAGCCGGCGCTCGCTGATCAGCCCGGACATCTGCTTGAGAACCGTGTCGAACCCACTGAGCTTGCGCAGAGCGACCAGAGCGGACCTGTCTGCGGGGTGTTCGTAGGCACGGGACGAGATGCCGGGCAGTTGCACGCGGTTGCGATCCGGGGTGGTCGTCATGTCCGGCATGCTACGTCGGCGGCGGGTGTGATGCGCGTTTCTCGGAAAGGGGGGTGCTGAATGGCGGGATATGGCATCCGCGTAAGGTCCGTTCCATGATGAACGCGCCCAGTGTCCAGGGAAAGCGACGCGTGGGGGTGATGGGTGGAACCTTTGACCCGATCCACCACGGTCACCTGGTCGCCGCGAGCGAGGTCGCCCACCACTTCGAGCTCGACGAGGTCGTCTTCGTGCCGACCGGCCGGCCGTACCAGAAGGCGGAGAGGGAGGTGTCGGCGGCCGAGGACCGGTACCTGATGACGGTCATCGCGACGGCGTCGAACCCGCGTTTCTCGGTCAGCAGGGTGGACGTGGACCGGCCGGGACCGACGTTCACCATCGACACCCTGCGCGACATCAAGCGGATCTACGGCCCCGATTCCGAGCTGTTCTTCATCACCGGCGCCGACGCGCTGGCCGCGATCCTCGACTGGCAGGACGCCTCCGAGCTGTTCGAGCTGGCGCACTTCGTCGGCTGCACCCGGCCGGGCCACACGCTGCGCGACCCGGGGCTGCCGGAGGGGAAGGTAAGCCTGGTCGAGATCCCCGCGCTGGCGATCTCCTCCTCCGAGTGCAGGTACCGGGTCTCGAAGGGCGAGCCGATCTGGTACCTCGTGCCCGACGGGATCGTGCAGTACATCGGCAAGCGCGGGCTCTACCACACGGCCTAGCCGCACGAGGAGAGCCGGACCCGCATGGGCGTCCCCGGCCGGGGCAGCGGAGGCGTGTGCCGCTCGCTCGGGCATCGGTGGGACATGAGCCGACATGTACGGCCTGCGGGCGAGAAGCTATGTCCGGCAAAAGCCGGGGATACTATCAGGGTAAGCGTGGTCTATACACGTAGTCACACAGGAGGACAGACCCGCATCGTGACAGCATCCGAAAGATCCGTTCAGCTGGTCAGGGTCGCGGCCGAGGCCGCCGCCGACAAGCTGGCCGATGACATCCTCGCCTATGACGTGAGCGAGCAACTCGTCATCACCGACGCCTTCGTGCTCTGCTCCGCCACCAACGACCGCCAGGTGCGCGCCATCGTCGACGAGATCGAGGACAGACTCCGCATCGAATGCGATGCCAAGCCGGTCCGCCGCGAGGGCGAGCGGGAGGGGCGCTGGGTGCTCCTCGACTTCGTCGACATCGTCGTCCACGTGCAGCATGAAGAGGACCGCACCTTCTACGCGCTCGAGCGCCTCTGGAAGGACTGCCCCTCCATCGCGCTGCCGGAGAGCGTCACCAACACCGCCGCCCAGAGGGCCCGTACGTGAGCAAGCGGATCGTCTGCCTGCGTCACGGCCAGACCCTGTGGAACGTGGAGCACCGCTTCCAGGGGCACACCGACATCCCGCTCGACGAGACGGGCCTCGCCCAGGCGGCGAGGGCGGCCTCGCTGCTGGCGTCGCTGCGACCCACCATGATCGTCTCTTCCGACCTGCGGCGCGCCAACGACACAGCGCTCGCCCTGGGCCGGCTGGTCGGTCTGGACGTCTCGGTCGACAAGGACTTCCGCGAGCGCGGCGGCGGCGCGTGGGAGGGCCTGACCCGCGACGAGATCGCCGCCGGATGGCCGGTCGAGTACGCCTCGTGGGAAGCGCCTGACGGCGAGCCCGTGTCCGAGGTGGCCGATCGGGTCGGGGCCGCGCTGCGCAGGTGGACGGGCAGGCTCGGCGACGGCGGGCTGCTGGTCGTCGCCTCCCACGGCGCGGCGCTGCGGCTCGGCATCGCCCACCTGCTGGGGCTGCCCCAGGAGCTGTGGTCGGCGCTCGGCGGGCTCGGCAACTGCTCGTGGTCGGTGCTGGAGGAGGGGCGCAAGGGATGGCGCCTGCTCGAGCACAACGCGGGCACCCTGCCCGAGCCGATCAACAGCGACGACATCCCCGAAGCGGCGTCGTGACCGTCAGGGGGCGCGCGGGCGTCCCCTGACGGCGGGTGAACTCGGCCCGAACGTTCGATTATGCGAAACGGGAGAGAAGGTTATATGCTCTCCGAGCGCCGCAACGAGAGAACTCGGAGCGGTGACCAGGGGCTATAGCGCAGTTGGTAGCGCACCTCCATGGCATGGAGGGGGTCAGGAGTTCGAGTCTCCTTAGCTCCACAGCCAAGAACCGCCCCTTGCCTGACGCGACAGGTAAGGGGCGGTTTCGTTTTTCGTGGTGCTCGTTCGCGGCGATCGCCTAGAGTGCGCCAGGTGATCATCAAGCGTTCGACGGCGGCCGCCGGCCTGTTAGGCGGCCTGCTTCTCATGTCCCCGCCCGCGCTGGCCGAAGGCCCCGCCGGGCCCGTGTCTCCGGCTGAGCTCAAGACCGCTCTGCTCCTGCCGGAGGATCTCGGCGCCGAATTCGTCCACAACAAGATCCGGAACAGGGAGTTCCTGGACGCCGAGACCGCCCATACGAAGGCGTGCGCCAAGGCGATCAAGGGGTTGGCTCCGTTCTCGCGGAGCAAGGCCGCGACCTGGCTGATGCGGGACGGCGTCCCCGAGGGGGTCAGGGAGTTCATCGTGAGCGGGACTCGCGCGCAGCTCTCCACACTGGAGCGGGCGGCCAAGGTCATGGTCCGTGACTGCGGCCAGGTCAGAGCCGGCACCGAGAACATGAAGAAAAAGATCACCAAGCTGCCGGTCGGCAGGCTCGGCGACAGCGCGTACGGGATCAGGTATTGGGCGGAGAACCCGGCCACGGACCAGGGCCCGGTGATGGCCGTGGACATCGTGATCATCAAGGTCGGCGACGCCATGATCGCGCTGGAACACAGCGGCTTCTACGGCCGGTTCGATCCCGATCTCACCAGACCCGCCGCCGAGAAGGCGGCGACAAGGCTCCGAGAGGCTCTGGAGAGCTCGTCGCGCGGTTAGGCGAGGTGGTGTTCCGGCCCGCCGGAGAGGGTGGGCCGGGATCCGATCCGTGGATCAGGCCGTGCGCCGTGAGGGGCCTGAACGGAGTTCAGCGATGACGATTCCTGCCCTCGGGCGTGTGGGCCGGTCAGCGGACGAGACCCGACTGGTAGGCGATCACCACGAGTCGCGCGCGGTCGCGGGCGTCGAGCTTGACCATGGCCCTTCCCACGTGGGTGCGGACCCACGATGCGCCGGCAGGCCGACGACAGCGGCGGCCGGGCGGGGGAACGCTGGCGTCCATGTCCGATGAACGTGTTGCCCATGGTTCCCGCGCACATCCGACGAGCCGCGGCCCGACCGGGTGGCCGGCGCGCAGGCCCCGGCTGCGCAAGGCGGTGCTCGTCGTCCACGTCGGCGCCTCGGTCGGCTGGCTGGGCGTCGCCGTCGTCATGATCGTCCTGGGGATCACGCTCCGGTACACCCAGGACCCGGCCGTCACCCGGGGCGGCTACCTGATGATGACGGTCATCGACGACGTGATCGTCATTCCGGCGGGGCTGCTCAGCCTCGTCACCGGCATCGCCGGCGGGCTGCTCAGCACGTGGGGCGTCGTCAGGTACCACTGGGTGGTCGCCAAGCTGGCCCTGGTCGTGCTGACGATGGCCAACGGCTTCTTCTTCCTGCACGGCTGGACCGGCCAGGCCCTGGCCGCCGCGGCGGGACCGGCCGCGGCTTCCGGCGGCAACGGCCCCGATGTCGCCAGGGGCCTGCTGATCGCAGGAAATCTCACCGCCTTCGCCCTGCTGGCCGCGGCGACCGTCCTGTCGATCTACAAGCCGTGGGGGAGGACCCGCTGGGGACGCCGCGTGGCCGCCCGGAGACAACGGGGGCGCGCGGACCGCGACCACCGGGCCGACCACCGTGCCGACCATCGCGCCGACCATCGCGCCGACCGGCGGGCCGCCGGGCCGTCCTTGTCCGGCTGGGAGGCGCGATGACGCGCGTCGTGTGGTTCGCCGCGCTGACGGCGACCGGGCTGATGGCAGGCATCATGGCCGGGGGTGTGCTCACGGCTCGGGCCATGCTCGGCCAACCAGCCGCGGTGTACTCCGCGGTCGCCCGGCCGACGCACCAGACCTTCGCGCTGCCGATGACGGCCGTCGCGCTGGTGGCCATCGCCGCGACCGCGACGCTGCTGACGATGCTGTGGAGGCGCCGCCCTCGCCGGGTCGCGGCGACCGCCGTGGCGCTGCTGTGCCTGCTCGGGGCGATCGCCACGACGCTCGTGGTCAACGTGCCCATCAACGGACGGATGATCCATGAATGGCCGGGCCGCATCCCGGCGGACTGGGCCCAGGTCCGCGACAGATGGAACACCTGGCACGTCGTCAGGGCGGCGCTGAGCATCATCGCCCTCGGCTGCCTCGCGGCGGCGCGGGCGCCCAGGTTCCGCGCTCCGCGCTCTTCCCTGGCGATCGAGGCCGACGATGCCGACGATGCTGACGCGAGGAGGGCGGGTTGACAGAGGACCCCGGTCGCCGGTGACGGCGAGCCGGGGTCCGAGAGGGGGTTGAGGCCGAGGGGTGGGGTCCGGGAGGGGGTTGAGGGCCGAGGATCGGGTCCGGGAGGGGTTGAAGTCCGGCGGTTGGAGTCCGGGCGGTTCGGTCAGGCCGCGCGCAGGGAGCGGTCGGCCTCGGCCTGGACGGCGTCGAGCGAGTCGGCGATCTCGGCACCGGCCACCGCGTCGGGCAGATCGTCCTCCATCCGGCGCAGCGGGCGGTACCAGAGCCCGAGCGCCCCCCACAGCACCAGCAGCGCGCCGGTGGCCGCCAGCAGGAGCCCGATGCCACGGCCGGGTCCCACGCCGGCGATCGTGCCGACGACGGTGTCGGCGAGCGCTCCACCCGGCTCCAGCAGCGGGGCGAAGAACGCGGTCAGCGGCGGCGCCGTCAGGAAGGCCAGCGGCGTCATCGACACGGCCAGCATCTGGTTGGTGGCCAGCACGCGTCCCTGGAGCTCCAGGCCCACCTTCATCTGGATGAGCGCCATCCAGTGGGTGTTCAGGATGCTGAGGCACACCCACGACACCAGGCCACCGATCGCCGCCAGCACGACGGAGGGCCGCAGCCCGATCAGCAGCACGCCGAGGCCGAAGCCGCTGACGAAGCCGACCATGCCGATCGCCCTGCGGGAGGTGCCGCCCCAGAACACCATCACCACGCCGCCGAGCACGGCGCCGAGGCCCTGGGCGGCGGTGACGGTGCCGACCGCGGTCACGTCGCCGAACGACAGCAACGTGGGGACGGTGACCGCCAGCGCCAGCATGCCGAGGTAGTTCTCGACGGTGAAGAACGCGATCATGATCATGAGCGGGCGGCGCCGTACGAGGAAGCGCCAGCCGCCCACGATCGACTGGGCGAAGCTCTCCTCGAGCCGGCGGAAGAGCCGGTCGGGGAAGCGGACGGCCAGCAGCGTCGCCAGGCCGATCAGGAACGTGACGATGTCGATCGCCACCACGCCGTGCAGGCCGAACAGCGTGACCAGCGCCGCGCCCGCCATGGGCGCCAGCAGCATGCCGAGCCCGGTGCCGAGGTTGGCGAGGGCGTTGGCCTGCATCAGGTACGGCTTGGGCACCAGCTGGGCGACCGCCGCCAGGTAGGCGGGCCGGTGGAAGGCGGTGACCAGGGACAGCGTCCCCGATATGACGCCGACCTGCCAGATCCGCAGGTCGCCGAGCCACAGCAGCAGCACCAGCGCGGTGGTCGCCACGGCCGAGACCGCGTCGCACGCCAGCATGACCAGCCTGCGGTCGATCCGGTCGGCGACCGCGCCGCCCAGCGGGGCGGCCAGCAGGGCGGGCAGTACGGCCAGCATCGTCACCAGCGCGTAGTCGGCGACGCGCCCGCTGCTCTGGTAGGCCCACACGCCCAGCGCGAACGAGGTGAGCGCGCTGCCCAGCAGCGAGGCCGTCTGCCCGGCGGCGACGGTGTAGAAGCGGCGCAGGTCCCTGCGCGCGTCGGCACCGGTGACCCCGGTGTCGCCGGCGGGCGCGGGCAGGTCGCCGGACGACCAGGCCGACAGGTGGCGGTCGATGTGGGCGGCGACCTGGTCGGCCTGGTGCTTGAGGAAGTAGTGGCCCGCCTTGGGGATGACCGCCAGCGCGACCCGGTCGGCGAAGGCGCCCCACTCCCGGTAGCGCTCCTGGTAGAGCTCGGTGGCCCGGTCGCGCTCGCCGATCAGGCACAGCACGGGCGCCTGCAGCCTGCGTGGCGCGGCCAGTTCCCCGGTGAACCAGGCGGTGGCCTCCTCCACGTCGTGCCGCAGGGCGCGGATCATGAGGTCGACGTCGGCCGCGTCCTCCTCCAGCCCGAGCGTACGCAGGAAGTCGCGCTGCGAGCGGTCGGAGCTCCACCGCGAGGAGGGGAAGCGGCGGTTCCACCACGCCGACAGCCTGCCGGGAAGCCGGGCGTCGGGGAAGCTGCCGCCGAGGAACAGCCCGGCGACGGGCACGCCCGCCTCCTCCAGCCGTAACGCGACCTCCGTGGCGGGGGCCGAGCCGACGCAGTGGCCGTACACGACGACCTGCTCGCTGCGCGGCAGCTCCGCCAGGATGGCGTCGACCAGCTCGGGCAGCGGCAGCATGGGCTCGTCTGGCCGGGCGGGGTCGTGTCCCGGCAGCTCGACCGCCAGGACGGCGGTGCCGGCGTCCCGTTCGGCCAGCGCGGTCGCCAGGGGCCCGTAGGCGGCGGCCGAGCCGCCGCCGTAGGGGATGCAGAGCACGGTACGGCGGGCCGTGGCGGGCCCGGCGAGCCGGTGCAGGATCCCCGCCTCACCCGCGTCGGCGGACAGGTAGGCGGCCAGCTCCCTGATCGTGGGCCTGGTGAACAGGTCGATGACGCGCAGCGAGGGGTCGATGTCCCTGACGGCGCGGACCGCCTTGAAGGAGTCGCCGCCGAGGGCGAAGAAGTCGTCGTCGACGCCGAAGTCGTCGGTGCCGAGGACCTGCGCCCACGCGGCGGCCACTCTCAGCTCGGCCGGCGTGCTCGGCGGGATCCGCTCGCCCGCCGCGGCCACCTCCGGCATCGGCAGCGCGGCCCTGTTGACCTTGCCGATCGGCGTGAGCGGGAGGCTGTCGAGGACCACGATGGCGGGCGGCACCATGTACTCCGGCAGCCGCTCGCGCAGGCCCGCCCTGATCGCGGCCGGGTCGGCGGTGGCGGGCGCCACCCAGGCGGCCAGCCGCCGGTTGTGGGCCTCGCCGATCGGCAGCACGACCGCCTCCGCCACCCCCGGCTGGTCCTGGAGCGCGGCCTTGACCTCGCCCAGCTCGACCCGGAAGCCGCGGATCTTGACCTGGTCGTCGACGCGGCCGAGGAACTCCATCATGCCGCCGGCGTCGAGCCTGACCCGGTCGCCGGTGCGGTAGACGCGCTCGCCCGCGTGCTGGACGAACCTGTCGGCCGTCAGCTCGGGACGGCCCAGGTAGCCGCGCGCCAGGCTGGGCCCGCCGATCCAGAGCTCACCGGGCACGCCACGGGGCAGCGGCCGTCCCGCGGGGTCGACCACGTAGCAGGTGACGTCGGCCAGGGGTGTGCCCAGGGGGACGACGGCCGAGCCCGTCGGCGTGTCCGGTGCCACGCAGGCCAGCACGGACACCGTCGTCTCGGTGGGGCCGCAGTGGATCTGCAGTTCCAGGCCCGGCTTGGCGGCCCTGATGCGCTCGGCCAGCTCCCAGGAGGTCGCCTCGCCGGCGAGGATCAGCACCTTCTCCGGAAGCATCGCGGCCAGGTCGCCGTGCGCCGCCAGGAGCTCCAGATGGCTCGGCACCATCTTGATGACGTCGATGGGATGCGCCGCCAGGTAGGCGCTGTAGGCCTCGGGGTCGGTGGCGGTGTCCTGGTCGACCAGGTGGACGGTGGCCCCTGCGACGATCCCGCCGAGCAGGCAGGTCAGGACCAGGTCGGCGGCGAAGGTCGAGACGACGCCGTAGGAGCGGTACTCGCCGGTCAGGCGCTCGGCCACCGCGAGCAGGAAGTGGACGATGGCCCGGTGCTCGACGGCCGTGCCCTTGGGACGTCCGGTGGAGCCCGAGGTGAACAGCACGTAGGCGAGGTCCTCGGGCGAGACGGTCACCTCGGGCGGGGTGTCCGGCAGGTCCTGCGCCAGGACGTCCTCCAGCACCAGCGCGCCCGCGATCCTGGGGGCCAGGTCCCGGTCGGCGAGCACCAGGCGGGTCTCGCCGCTGGAGACCATGTAGGCCAGCCGTTCGTCGGGAGAGGCGGGTTCGAGCGGCAGGTAGGCCGCTCCCGCCTTCAGCACGCCGAGGATGGCGGGGATGAGGGGGGCGCGCCGGTCGAGGAGCAGCCCGACCACGTCGTCGCGGCCGACGCCCTCGGCGATCAGCCGGTGGGCGATCCTGTTGGCCTGCCGGTCCACCTCGGCGTAGGTCAGCCCGCCCACCGCGACGGCGTCGGGGGTGCGGGCCACGTGTTCCTCGAACAGCCGGTGGAGCGGCCGTGACAGGTCGTAGTCGCGCTTCGGCCCGGCGGCCAGCGGCCCGGTGACCGGTTCGAGCGGTACGGCGCCCGCCGGCGCGTCGAGGTCGGCGAGCATGCCGTCCAGGAGCGTGACGTACCATCCCGCCATCCTGCGGGCGGTGTCCTCGTCGAACAGGTCGCGGCGGAAGGTCAGCGATCCGACGTAGGAGTCGCCCGCGTTGTTCAGCGCCAGGTTGAGGTCGTACTTGGCGGTGCGCAGCGGCGGCTCGAACACCTCCGCTTCCAGGCCGGGGAAGCGCGGCGGGGTGGCGGGGGAGTCCACCACGTTGAGCACCGCCTGGAAGATCGGCGTGGTGGCCAGGTTGCGGTCGGGGTTGACCTGCTCGACCACCCGCTCGAACGGCGTCTCCCGGTGCGCGAACGCCTCGAGCGCCACGTCGCGGGTACGGGCCAGCAACTCCCGTCCCGTCGGGCCGCCGGACCTGTCGACGCGCATGACCAGCGTGTTGACGAAGCAGCCCAGCATCCGCTCGGTGTCGGGGTGCAGCCGGCCCGCCTCCAGCACGCCGACGGGCACGTCGTCGGTGGCCGAGACGCGGCCGAGCAGCTCCTGCCAGACCGCCAGCAGCACCATGAACGGCGTGCATCCGGTCTCGGCGGCCACCCGCCTGATCACCGCCGCGTCGACGCGCAACGGGATCTCGCCCGCCGACCAGTCGGCCACCGACGGACGCGGCCGGTCGGTGGGCAGGTCGAGCACCGGTTCGAGACCCGCCAGGCGCTCCACCCACCAGGTCGCGTCCGGCTCCGGCCGTCCGGCCAGCCACTCAGCGTAGTCGGCGTACCTGACCCGCGGCGGCTCGGGCGGCTCGGCCAGGCCGAGCCGCGCGGTGTAGAGGGCGGCCAGCTCGCTGATCGCCAGGTCGCGCGACCAGGCGTCGAAGGCGACGTGGTGGACGGTCAGCAGCAGCACGTGCTCGTCCTCGCCGCCGGCGAACAGCGTGGCCCTGGTCGGTGGTTCGGATTCGAGCCGGAAGGGCCGGTAGGCCTCCGTCTCCAATGCCGTCTCCAATGCCGTCTCGAGGTCGGCGTGCTCGCCGGCGAACCCGATGGGCACCCGGTCGGCGGGGACGACCGTGGTGCCGTCCTTGCCGACCAGGGTGCGCAGCACCTCGTGCCGTTCCACCAGGTCCCTGACCGCGTCGAGCAGGGCGCTCGTGTCGAGCGGGCCGCGCAGCCGTACCGCGGTGGGCACGTTGTAGGCGGCCCGCTCGTCCAACTGCGACAGGAACCACAGCCGCGCCTGGGCGGGCGACAGCGGGGCGGGCCCCTCGCCGGTCCTGGCGGGGATCCCCGGCTCGGCCCGCGCCACCGTACGGCGGGCGGCGGCCAGGCGCTCCGCGAGGCGGTCCTGGAGCTCGGTCACTGTCCCGCCTCCATGTCCGCGATGAGCAACTCCTCCACGGCGGCGGCGAAGCCGGCCAGCGTCGGGTGCTCGAACAGCAGCCGGACGGGCACCTGGAGCGCGAGAGCCTCCATGAGCCTGCCGGTGACCAGCGTCGCGGCCACCGAGTGACCGCCGAGGGCGAAGAAGTCGTCGTCGGCGCTGACGGCGCCGAGGTTCAGCACCGCCTGCCAGACGTCGGCGACCAGGAGCTCCGCCTGCGAGGCCGGCGCGACGTACTCCCTTCCGGCGTCGTGATCGGGTTTGGGCAGCGCCGCCCGGTCGAGCTTGCCGGAGGAGGTGGTGGGCAGGGCCGCCACGCGGATCCACTGGCGGGGCACCATGTAGTCCGGCAGGCGCGCCCGCAACGACTCCCGCAGCTCGGCGTCGGTGGGTATGTCGCCGCCGTCGACGAGGTAGCCGACGAGCCGGTCGTCGTGGACCGTCACGGCCGCGTCGGGCACGAGCTCGCGCAGCGCCGTCTCGATCTCGCCCAGCTCGATGCGGTGACCGCGGACCTTCACCTGCTGGTCGCGGCGGCCGAGGAAGTCGAGCGTGCCGTCCGGCCGCCAGCGCACCAGGTCGCCGGTGCGGTAGCGGCCGCCGGTGAAGGCGGGGGAGCGCAGGCCGCGGTAGCCGCGCGCCACGCCGGCGCCGCCGATCCACAGCTCGCCCTGCATGCCCGGCGGCACCAGGCGGCCGGCCTGGTCGAGGACCTGGACGTCCTCGCCGGGCAGCGGGCCGCCGATGGACACGCTGTCGCCGACCGGCGCGGTCAGCAGTGTCATCGTGGAGTAGATCGTGGTCTCGGTGGGGCCGTAGGAGTTCCACATCTCGCCGACCCTGGCCAGCAGGTCGCCGGCGAGCACCGGGTCGAGCACCTCGCCGATGCTGATCGCGCGGACGCGCGGCCCGCCCTTCCAGCCCGCGGCCACCAGCATGCGCAGCGTGGTCGGCGTCGCGGTGAACAGCGTGACCCCCGACTCGTCGATCCTGCGGGCGATCGCGTGGCCGTCGACGGCGTCGTCCCTGCCGAGCAGCTCGATCCGCAGGCCGCAGGCCAGCCCGGCCCACAGGTCGAAGCCGAAGACGTCGAAGGAGAACGGTGTCAGGCCGAGCATGACGTCGTCCGGCCGGACGCCGGGGGTGACCCGCATGGCCGCGACGAACGCGGCCAGGTTCGCGTGCGTGACCTCCACGCCCTTGGGCCGGCCGGTCGAGCCCGAGGTGTAGAGGACGTAGGCCAGGTCGTCGGGGCCCGGCAGGCCCGCGTGGCCGGCGTCCTCGGCAAGGCCGGCCAGGTCGAGCACGCGCGCCTCACCCGCCACCTCGCGGGCCACGGCCAGCGCCTCGCCCGCCGACACGATCGTCGTGACACCCGCGTCGTCCAGCTGGTAGCGCAGCCGCTCGGCGGGCTGGTCGGGCTCGACGGGCACGTAGGCGGCGCCCGCGCGGGCCACGCCGAGCAGCGCGGCGGGCAGGAAGCGGTCGCGCGGCAGGCACACGCCCACGGTGGCGCCCGCGGCCTCGGCGCCCAGCGCGCCGGCGATCCGGCCGGACAGCGCGGCCAACTCGCTGTAGGTGAGCGTCCCCTCGTCGTCCACCACGGCGGCGGCGTGGGGCTGCCGGGCGGCCTGCTCGAGGACGGCATGCGCCACCGTCGGCGGCACGTCCTCGGGCAGCGGCGCCCCCGTGCCCCACTGCCTCAGCAGCTCCCGCTCCTCGGCGGTGACCAGCTCGAAAGCCGACAGCGGCAGGTCGGGGCCGTCCAGGAGGGTGTCGAGCAGCCGCATCAGCCGGTCGGCGAACGCCTCGGCCGCCGCCCGCCCGACCAGGTCGAGGTCGTACTCGAGCTGCACCTCCACGCCGTCCACCGTGGTGTTGACGAACACGGTGAGCGGCGCCTGCGCGCCGCCGCCGCTCAGCTCGCCGAGCAGCTCGACGGTCAGGCCGCCGCCGGTGGCGGTGACCGGCACGTTCGGCGGCTGGAGCGACAGGACGACAGGGGTGAGCAGGGAGCCGCGCGGGCGCTCGATGCCGGAGACGGCCAGGCGCTCCTGCGGGGACAGGCCCAGGTGGTCCAGCGAGCGGGCGGTCGCGGCGGCGGTGCGCGCGACGGCCTGCCGTACGGGGAGGTCGGGGTCGAGCCTGACGCGCACGGGCAGCACGTCCACCAGAGGGCCGACCAGCGACTCCAGGTCGGGATGGGCGCGGTCGGCGACGGCCGCGCCGAGCAGCACGTCGGGCCGGTCGGTCTGGGCGGCGACGAGCAGGCCGAGCGCGGTGAAGTACACCGCGAACGGCGTGGTGCCCGTCGCGGCGGCCAGGTCGTGCACGGCCGCCACGGTCCGCGCGGGGACGGGACGGGTCAGCCGCGTGCCGCGGAACTTGCTCGGCCCGCCGCCGGCGCGCCCGGCCAGCTCGTACGGCGGCGCCGCCCCCGCCAGCTCCTCGGCCCAGAACGCGCGCAGCGGCTCGAGGTCGACCTCCTTCTCCATGAGGGCCACGTCACCCACCTGGACGGGCGGCTGCCCGGCCGCGCCGGTGAGGGCGGCCAGGAGCGTGGCGTTCGACCAGCCGTCGTAGGCGATGTGGTCGGTGACGACGACGAGCTCGGCCGTGGAGTCGTCCTGCCACTGCAGCCAGGCGCGCAGCAGCGGGACCTCGGCCGACAGGTCGAAGCCGTGGGTGATGTCGGGCTCGCCGTCCTCCTCGAACGGGACGGGAGCCGGCGGGCGGACCTCGGCGACCGGCTCGCCGTCCTCACCCATGACGATCACGCTGCGCAGGACCTCGTGGTCACGCACCAGCCCGTCGAGGGCCGCCCTCACGGGCGCGGCGTCGGTGAGCCCGGCCAGGCGCAGCCGGAAGGCGAGCGTGGTGGCGTTGCGGGTGTGGCTCACCTCGCGCAGGAGCCACATGCCGTGCTGGGCGGCGGTCAGCGGGTAGCGGGTCGCGCCGTGGTGGCGCACCAGGGCGGCCGCGCCGGTCGACCGCTCGGCCACCTCGACGAGCGGGGCCAGCTCGGCGATCGTGGGACGGCCGAGGAAGGCGGTCAGGACCACGCGGGCGCCGAGGTCGCGCTCGATCATCGCGCAGACGCGGGCGGCGGCGAGGGAGTGGCCGCCCAGGTCGGTGAAGTGGTCGTGGACGCCCACCCGCTCGACGCCGAGGACCGTGCCGATGATGTCGGCCAGGCGCCGCTCGGTGTCGGTGGAGGGGGCGGTGTGCTCGCCGCGGGCGGCGGTGAGGTCGGCGGCCGGGAGCGCGGCCCTGTCGATCTTGCCGGTGGGGCCGAGGGGGAGACGGTCCATGACCGTGATGCGGGTGGGCACCATGTAGTCGGGCAGGCGGTCGCGCAGCCACTGCCGGAGCTCGACCTCGGTGAGAGATCCTGGTGCCGCGCCGGGCGCCGGCTCGACGTAGGCGATCAGGCGGCGGACGTCGTTGCGGTCGGTCTGGGTGAGGACGGCCGCGTGGTTGACCGAGGGGTGGCGGACCAGCGCCGCCTGTACCTCGCCGAGCTCGATCCTGAAGCCGGCCACCTTCACCTGGTCGTCGTTGCGTCCCAGGTACACGTAGCGCGCGCCCTGCCCGTCCTGCCCGGCCTGGCTGCTTCGACCGGGCTCGCGCCGGACGAGGTCGCCGGTCCGGTAGTGGCGCACGCCCTCGGCGTCCACGACGAAGCGTTCGGCGGTCAGGTCGGGGCGGTTCAGGTATCCCCGCCCGACCAGCGGCCCGGCCACCCACAGCTCGCCGGGTTCGCCGTCGCCCAGCGGCTCGCCCCGCTCGTCGCGGACCGACAGGATCGAGCCCGCGTAGGGGCCGCCGATGGTCGGCTCGGCCGTGTCGTCGCGGGTGATCTCGGCCGAGGTGCAGGTGACGGTGCACTCCGTCGGGCCGTACACGTTGACGACGCGGCGCACGCCGGGGTTGGCGTAGAAGCGGTCGACCAGCGCCCTGGTGAGCGCCTCGCCACCGGCGATGACCGTGCGGACGTTCGGCGGGAGCGGCTCGTTGAGCAGGGCGGTGAGGGCGGACGGCGCGCCGTACAGGGCGCGCACCTCGTCACGGGCCGGCAGCGACGGCAGCGACAGCACGGTGTCGGCGACGATCACCGTGCCGCCGGCGATGAGCGGCATGAACATCTGGGTGATGCTCGGGTCGAAGCAGACGGAGGTGGCGAAGAGCATGCCGTGGAGTTCGTCGGCGTAGACGCCGGTCTCCCACGTGAGCAGGGCCATCGCGTTGCGGTGCTCGATGACCACGCCCTTGGGCCGGCCGGTCGAGCCCGAGGTGTAGATCACGTAGGCGACGTCCGAGCCGTCGCCGGTCTCCGCCGGGCCGGGTAAGGCCGCGCCCTCACCGGTCGTGCCCTCGACGGCCGCGCCCTCGACGGCGGTGAGTGTGTCGAGCAGGAGCGGGGCGGCGCCCGACGAGCGCAGCACCGCCTCCTGCCTGCGGGCGACGGGTGTCGAGGTGATCAGCTGTGCCATCTCTGCGTCGGCGGCGATGAACTCCAGCCGGTCGGCGGGGTAGGCGGGGTCGAGCGGGACATAGATCGCCCCCGCCTTCCACACCCCGAGGACGGCGGCGAGCAGTCCTTCGTCCCTGTCGAGGCACACGCCCACCGAATCTCCGCGCCCCGTTCCCCGTCGGCGCAGTTCGGCGGCGACCAGTTCGGCCCGTTCGTCCAGTTCGGCATAGGTGAGGCGGGTGGTGCCCGCCACCACCGCGGTGCGCTCAGGAGTGCGTCGCACCTGCGCGGCGAATGCCTCGTGAACTCGTTCGATCACCAAGGGATCTCCCCCAGCAAGAGTGCCTGTTTTTCCGGGGCACACATTTGCACCGTGCGGGAGGGTTCGGGGTATATGACACGTTTCGTTACCAGAACGATGATCTTGTCAGAAGTTAAGAAAGTTTCCTCTGACTGGGTGAGGTAAAAACTTTACCTACGGATGGTCATCCCTCCATGTCGCGCTGTATTCGCGACCGGCCGGGGCGGCGGTGTGGCGGCGTGTTCGCCGATGTCGGAGGCCGTTTTGTGGCCCCGGGGTGAGTTCCGGTCATGGCTCGTCCGTTCTCGACGCCGAACCGTACGGGCTCGGTTTCCGAGAGTCAGGGGCTATTCACTGCGCCCATGGTGGGATGAAAGGCTCCATTCCCGGCATGATGGCCCGGCCGCCGACGGGCAGCACCGCGACGAGTTCGGCGGGCTCGCCGTACGGGTTGCCCAGGGCGAACGGCGTGTGCGGCGGCACGATCAGCGCATCGCCGGCGGTGAGCGCATGCGCCTCATCCGCCACGGTCGCGCGCACGCCGCCGGACAGCACGACGAAGATCTCCTCCCTGTCGACCATGTGGACGTTGTCGTCGGGTGCGCCCGAGGCGATCGTGAAGCGCCAGGCGCAGGTCTCTCGCGCGCCCCTGCTGGGCGCCGCCAGGCCGGTGGCGGTGACGTGGGGGACGGCGAAGGTGGGCGCGTCGGCGCCGCGGACGACGGTCATCACACCGCCGCCGGCGGGACGAGAGTGGTGCCGTCGGCCAGCGTGGCCAGGGCGCCGACGGGCAGTGCGACGATCAGCTCCATCGGCTCGGCGTGCGGGTTGCCCAGGCCGAACCGGACGCCCGCCGGCACCACGATCGCGTCGCCCGAGGTGATGGTGTGCTCGGTCCCGTCGAGGCGCGCCACGCCGCTGCCCGCGATGACGACCAGGACTTCCTCGCGGTCGAAGGAGTGCTCGTTCGGTTCGGAGCCCGGCGCGACCGTGGTGCGCCAGACGCAGGTCTCCGACGCGCCCCGGCTCGGCGCCGCCAGGCCGGTGAAGCGGGTGGTGCCGATGGTGTAAACGGGAGCGTCCGCTCCGCTCACGATAGGCATGGGTGGTATCCTTTCCGCAGATCTACAACCAAGGTGTTCAACCATGGTTGTATATCCGAGGAGGGGTTGTCAATGGATTTCGGTGTGCTGCTCGGGCTCGCCTTCAACCAGTTCGTCGCCGAGCTCCACGAGCACCTGGCCGAACACGGGTTCACCGACCTGCGGCCCACGTTCGGCTACGCGTTCAAGGTGCTGGCGGTGGAGCCCACCACGACCAGCGGGCTCGCCGCCAAGCTGCAGATCACCCCGCAGGGCGCCGCCAAGACGGTCGAGGAGATGGTGGCCGCCGGATACGTCGAACGGGTCGCCGACCCCGCCGACGGGCGGGTGAAGATGCTGCACCTCACCGGCGCCGCCCGCGCGCTGATGGCGACCGCGCACGACTTCCACGTGAACTTCGAGCGGCGGATGGCCGCCGAGCTGGGCGAGGCCGAGGTGGCGACGCTGCGCGAGGTGCTCGGCGCGGTGGTGGCGCGCAGCGACTCACCCGACGGCCTGGCGCGCACGCTGCGTCAGCTCTGAGGGGCCACCTTCCTGCCGGTGTGGTTGAAGAGCAGGTTGAGCAGGATGACCGCGACACAACCGGCGCTGATGCCGCTGTGCATGATGATCTGGAACCAGTGGGGGAACCTGTCGTAGATCCCCTCGGCGCCCAGCGGCACCAGCGCGATGCCGATCGACACCGCCACGACGAGCAGGTTGGAGTTGCCGGCGAAGCTCACCCTCGACAGCGTGCGGATGCCCGTGGCGGCGACCGTGCCGAACATCGCCAGCCCCGCCCCGCCGAGCACCGCGGACGGCACCGCGGCCACGATGGCGCCGAGCATCGGGAACAACCCGAGCAGCACCAGGATGCCGCCGGCCGCCGCGACCACCCAGCGGCTCCGGACGCCCGTCAGGCCGACCAGGCCGACGTTCTGCGCGAAGGCGGTGTAGGGGAAGGTGTTGAAGACGCCGCCGAGCGCCGTCGACAGGCCGTCGGCGCGCAGGCCGTCGGCCAGCCGCCCCGGCCGCAGCTCCGACTCGGTGATCTCGGCCACCGCGATGAAGTCGCCCGTCGTCTCCGTCATCGACACCAGCATCACGATGGTCATCGAGACGATGGCGGCCGCCTCGAAGGTGGGCATCCCGAAGTGGAACGGCGTGCTGACGCCGAGCAGGCCGGCCTGCCCGACATGGGAGAAGTCGGTGAACCCGAACGGGATGGCGGCCAGCGTGCCGATCACGATCCCCAGCAGCACCGCGATGCGCGCCAGCGCGGGCGGGGCGAACCGGTGGAGGGCGATGACGAGCGCCAGGACGCCCGCGGCGAGCGCGATGTTGCGCGGCTCGCCGTACGTCGGAGCGCCCGCGCCTCCCGCCGCCCACGTGGCGGCCACCGGCAGCAGCGAGATCCCGATGATCGTGATGACCGTGCCGGTCACCAGCGGCGGGAAGAAGCGCAGCAGCCTGCTGAAGAACGGCGCGATCGCCACCACCAGCAGTCCTGAGACGATCACCGCTCCGTAGATCGCGGGCAGCCCGCCGCCGGTCGTGCCGATGAGCACCATGGGCGTGACGGCGGCGAAGGTGCAGCCCTGCATGATCGGCAGGCGGACACCGAAGCGCCACACACCCACGCACTGGATCAGCGTGGCGATGCCGGAGACGAGCAGGTCGGCGTTGATGAGGTAGGCGAGGTCCGCGGGCGGGAGCTTCATCGCGCCGCCGACGATGAGGGGCACCGCGACCGCTCCCGCGTACATCGCGAGCACGTGCTGCAGGCCGAGGGCGGCGGTCTGGGGGAGGGGTAAGCGTTGGTCCACCGGGTGTGTCATGTGGCGCTCCGGAGGTCGGGGGGATGCGGCCAGTACATCAACCGCGTGTCTCCCGCGCGCGTCCCCCGCTCACGAAACTCGGGCCCGTGAACCGTGGCGGTTTTGGAGGATCCTCCAGCGCGTTCCTACCGGGGACCGGCCAGGCCCTGGGCGGTGCCGTGCGGGCGGCCGGTGTCGGCGGCCGCCGCGGTCAGCCGGAGCGCCCCGAACACCAAAGCGCCCACGAGGAGCAGGAACAGGATCACCCCGATCACCACCAGGTGCCGGCGCGGTTTCGGCGGCGGGCCGTAGACCACCGGCGGGAGCTCGTCCGGCGTGTACGGCAGGCGGACCGTCCCCGGCCCCTCGAAGGCCGACTGCCCCGGCGGCCCGGCAGGCGAGCCCGGACGCGGCCCCGCGGGCGGCCCGGGATGAGGCCCGGTGGACGGCGGCCCGGCATAGGGCCCGGCATGGGGCCCGGCATGAGGCCCGGTATGAGGCCCGGCGTGCGGCCCCGTGGGCGGGCCGACATGAGGGCCGGTGGACGGCGGCCCGGCATAGGGCCCGGCATAGGGCCCGGGATGCGGGCCGGCGTGCGGTCCCGTGGGTGGCCCGGCGTGTGGTCCTGTGGGTGGTGGGGCGGGCGGTCTCGCCGGAGGCTGGACCGGCAGCGGCTGGCTCGGCTGGCCCGGCTGCGGACGCCGGATGCGGACCGTGTGGTCGGGATCGCCCTCTGACGTCATGCATCCCCCCGCGAACCTCGACGATCTCTCCCGCTGAATATAGCCAGCGGTCCCACATCGCGATACCGATCCGGCATTGCTCGCATGCCACGAATTCTGGTGACAGGAGCGGAGGGCGGGCACGGCGACCCGGCCATGCGGGGGCGGGGACTATCGGGTGGGCCACTGACCGGGCGGAGGCGGCTGCTGCCAGCCCGGCGCCTGCTGCTGGTACGGCTCGCGCGGCGGCGGGGTGCGGCGGGCGACCACGCCGGCGATCAGCAGACCGGTGCCGATCACGCCGACCAACATGAACACGAACCCGGCCACGGCGTTCACCAGCGCGAACATCTCGTAGCCGGCCGACTCGACGACTGCGGGGAGCAGGACCTGCCATACCCCTTGCAGGATGGCGCCCAGCAGCAGCAAGACGCAGCCGGTCAGGCCGAACGTGGCCGCCCTGCCGTGCTCGCCCCTGGCGCGGGCGGTCAGCACGATGCCGACGACGGAGAGGATCAGCGACGGGATGATGAACAGGAGCCCCATGAAGGCGTTGCCGATGCTCATAAGCCGTGGATGCTACGGCATCAGGCCTGATCCGCACAGGCCTCCGCAGGCCGTGGATCCCGTACCGCCCGGGGCGGCCGGGCGAGGGACGACCCGGGGACGACCGGGCGGGGGACGAACCGGGGGACGGACGGGCGAGGGACGACCCTGGGGACGGACGGGCGAGGGACGACCCTGGGGACGGACGGGCGGGGGATAGCCCGGGGTACGGCCGGCCGTACCCCGGGCCCGGGAGGGTCAGAGGGCGCGCAGGTAGGCCAGGGAGGGCATGAAGAAGTACTCCCCGCCCCGCATCGTGACCGTCTGAGCGACCTGTGCCTGCGGCGCCGACTGCTCCGGCCTGCCCCAGACCTTGGGGAAGGCGACCTTGATGTCGCGGACGCCCTGCCCGATCACCGGGTCGTGCCCGGTGCCCGGGTTGAGGAAGTCGGCGTTGTCGGCCCAGTCGCGCTGGGTGAACTCGAACTGGTTCTCCAGGCTCGAGTTGAACGCCATGAACAGCAGCCCCACGCCGCCGCTCGGCCTGGTCTCCGGCGGGGCGTCGTCCCACGGCCGGTCGGCGCGCTCGCCGTAGGTCTGGCCGCGCCGGGCCATCAGCACGTTCCTGATGCTGTCGAACCGGGGGTTGGTCTTGCGGATGTGGCCGCTGAACGGGCACTTGTCGCCGGTGTCGGCGTCGAAGGTGAAGTCGTTGCCGACCGGGCCGCCGCCCGCTCTGGCCTTCTCCGTGATCGGGGTGCCGTCCTTGAAGCGGCCGACCAGCATCGCGCCGGCCCGGTCGCGGTCGGCGCCGGTCAGGCCGAGGGCGTCGGCCAGGTCCCGCTCGATCTCCTTGAAGGCCCTGACGTCCTGCTCCAGCTTGCGGAAGACGAAGTAGCTGCCGAAGTGCCGGTTCGCGTCGGGCGCGAACGGGTCGGCGACCAGCACGTTGCCCAGCGGGAAGGCCGGGTTCCAGTGCTTGCGCGGCTCCTTGGCGACCTCGTCGGCGACGAACAGCGGCTGGCTGCGGCCGTCGACGTAGCCGAAGTGCTCGATGCCGTCGCCCGCCGGGTTGCGCATGCCGGCGCCGGTCTCCTCGCCGAGCACCCGGGCGGTGCCGGGCAGCTGGCCGAGGATCTCCTTCCTGACCTTGGCGACGGGCTCGGGCCGGGCGTCGCCGATGAGCACGACGATGTGGATCTCGCGCTGGTAGGCCGCCTCCCACTCGGTCACGGCAGGGTCGTTGACCTCGGTGATCCTGCGCTTCATGCCGTCGCGGAAGGCGCGGTCGCCGAACCTGCGCAGGTCCTCGACGCTGTGGCCGAGGTCGCGGTAGCCGGCCTTGCTGATGCCGATCCCGACGTACGGCGTGCCGGGCCGCCCGTCCTTGCCGAAGGCCCGCACCTCTTCAAGGTGCTTGCGGGCGGACTTGAGATGTCTGGTGGCAATTGTCCGCAAAAAGCGCTTGCCATCTGAAATGTCGTTGAATCTGATGAAAAGGAGAGAAAGGTGCTCGCGAACATGAGCGCGCAGGATGTTCGGCTGGAGATTGTCGAGCATCTCCTTGGTGTCCGCGTCGAGCGTGGCCGAATCCCAGGCCAGAGGTCGTGCGTTGGTGAGGTCGACAGGCATGTGCCGATTTCCTTCCCCGTAGCGATGTGTCGCCGGGCCCCCATGTCCGGTGTCACTGTTTGACTCGGGAAATCGGCAAAAGGTTTGGATCATCCTGCCGAGGTGCTCAACGGTTGAGATGCCGCGCGAACCACGCGCTCGCCAGCTCGGCCACCACCTGGAGCGTTCCCGGCTCCTCGAACAGGTGCGTCGCGCCGGGCACGATCTCCAGCTTGTTGGGGCAGTGGAGCTGCTGCTGCGCCGCGCGGTTCAGCGACAGCACCGTGTGGTCACGCTCGCCCACGACGAGCAGCGTCGGCGCGGTCACCTCGCGCAGCCGGGCGCCCGCCAGGTCGGGGCGGCCGCCGCGGGAGACGACGGCGGCGATCTCGTCGCGCAGCTCGGCGGCCGCCCACAGCGCCGCCGCCGCGCCCGTGCTGGCGCCGAAGAAGCCGATCCGCGCCGCGGGCATCCGCCGGCGCACCCAGGCCGTGGCCCTGAGCAGCCGCTCGGCCAGCAGCGGGATGTCGAAGACGTCCTCGTCCTGGCGGGTCAGGTCGAACAGCAGGGTGCCCAGCCGCGCGTGGTTGAGCGTGGCGGCGACCTGCTGGTTGCGGGGGCTGTGCCGGCCGCTGCCGCTGCCGTGCGCGAACACCACGATCCCGCCCGCCCCCTGCGGCACGGTCAGCTCGACCTCGCCCACGAAGACGTCGGCGTCCGACAGCGTCTCGTGCGGCACGCCCGAGGACGCCCGGTCGAGCAGCTCGATCACCTCGTCCTCGCTGACCTGGTCGAAGTTCTCGTACCACTGCGAGATCGCCCGCAGCCCCTGCGGCTCGCTCAGGCACACCACCTCGTCGGCCTCGGGCAGCACCGTGCCGGGCGCCCGCACCGGCACGGCCACGACCACCTTCGCCGCCCTGTGCGCCCTGGCCACCGCGCACGCCGCCCGCGCCGTCGCACCCGTCGCGATGCCGTCGTCGACGACGATGACGGTACGGCCGGCCAGCGGGACCCTCGCCCGTCCCGCCCGCAGCCGCTCGGCCCGCTGCTCGATGACGGCGCGCTCCCGCTCGGCCACCCGCGCGGCGTCCTCGGGCGTCACGCCCGCCGCCCGCATCAGCGACTCGTTCTCGACGCGCACGCCGTCCTCGCCGAGGGCGCCGAACCCCAGTTCCGGCCGGCCCGGCACACCCAGCTTGCGCACCAGCGCCACGTCCAGCGGCGCGTCGAGCGCCCTGGCGATCTCGAAGGCGACGGCCACCCCGCCGCGCGGCAGCCCCAGGACGACGGGATCCTCCTTCGCCAGATGCCGCAGCTGGGCGGCGAGCCGCCGCCCAGCGTCCGCCCGATCGATGAACATGCCATGGAGCTTCCCCGCCGTCCGGGTTTGACACCGGACGCCCTGGTGAAGCGGGGTCAACTCGTGACGCGCGCCGCCAGCAGCCCGTCCAGGACGGCCTGGGTCGTCTCCCACACCTCGGGAGAGTCGTAACCGCCCGCGGTGGTGACCACGACCAGGCCGAGATCGCGGTGGACGACCAGGCGCTGGCCGCCGTTGCCGTTGCCCGCCACGAACGGCGGGCTGCCCGTGCCCAGCCACCACTGGTAGCCGTAGGCGGTGCCCTCGTCGACCTCCACCTTCGGGCGCAGCGCCCTGCCGAGCCACGAGGCGGGCACGACGCCCGCGCCGTCGTCCAGCACGGCCTGACCGATCCGCGCCAGGTCGCGTGGCGCCAGCCGCAGGCCCGAGGCGGCCGAGTGCACCCCGTCGTCGCCCGCCAGCCACTCGAACGCGCCGATGCCGAGCGGCTCGAACAGCCGCCTGCGCGCGAACTCGGGCAGCGGCAGGCCGGAGCCCTTGACGATGAGCCGGGCCA
Organism: Nonomuraea sp. NPDC003754; assembly: GCF_053605785.1. Lineage (NCBI taxonomy): Bacteria > Bacillati > Actinomycetota > Actinomycetes > Streptosporangiales > Streptosporangiaceae > Nonomuraea > Nonomuraea sp. NPDC003754. The sequence continues at coordinate 66,136 of NZ_JBSGJX010000029.1, read as the reverse complement.
GGAGCGCCGACGCGCCGCCGCAGTAGTGCCAGCGCCGTCCCGGCTCCTCGACGATCGGCCGCTCCAGGACGAAGCGGTGCCGGTCGGGCGCGAGCTCCATCGCGATCTCGCTGTTCTCCGGCGTCGTGTACGGCAGGTCCTCCCGCCATTCCAGGCCCAGCGTCATGGTCAGCGCGTGCTCGACCTTCAGCGCCGCCCTTCGCGGGTCGGCGGCCAGGTCGGAGTACTCGGGGAAGTGCGCGAGCAGCGGCTGCTCAGGATCGGGCACCAGGCCGTCGGCCAGCGCGATGCCGTACAGGAGGCCGACGACGCTCTTGGTGACCGATCTGATGTCGTGCAGCGTGTCGGGGCCGAAGGTCACCACGCCGAGGGAGACGTTCCACGAGTGGTCCTCGCCCGCGCCGTACCGCTCGAACAGCAGCGCGCCGTCCTTGAGCACCACGAGCCCGTGCAACTCGCCGAACCTGGCCGCGAGCCGCTCCTCCAGGTTCGGTGCGAACCCCGCCTCGCCGGGGCTGATGTGTTTCATCGGCTTCATGGTGCCAGGACCTATGGGCTGACACGGTGTCAGGGTCAAGCCCGCGCGGAGAAGGGAAGGGTGGGGTCGGCGCCGGACCGCACCGGCGCCTGGGAGTGCTGGTACGCCCGCGGGCGTAGCGGCGATGCCCACGGCGGGCGGATTGCGGCGGCGGCCGTGCTTGCGAGCGTGGAAGCGTGAACAGCCTCAGGAAGATCCTCGGCGCGCTCGCCGCCGGCTACGCCCTCAGCTTCTACCTCGGCGCGCTGCTGCACGCCGGCGTGGCCATCGGCCCGGTCGCCGAGCCGGTCATCGTGCCCGCCGTCATCGTCGAGGCCCTCTGCGGCACCGCGCTGGTCACCGGCGCGTACGGCGCGCTCGCGGCCAGTCCATGGGCCTGGACGGGCCTGCGGCTCGGCCACGCCGTCGCGCTGGGCGGCGTCCTGCTCGGCGTCGTGGCCCGCACCCTCGGCGCGGGCCAGTCGACGCCGCTCAACGACTGGTACCACCGGATCATCGCCACCCTGCTCGTGCTGGGTCTGGCGGGATCCCTCTACGCCTCGAGGGCGCGCAGGTAGTCGCCCGCCTCGGCGATGTGGTCCTCGGTGAACACCTTGATGCCGTGCAGCTCCAGCAGGCTGGCGGTGACCCCCTGGCCAGGGGTCCTGCGGCCGCGGAAGGTGCCGTCGTAGATGGTCAGCGCGCCGCAGGACGGGCTGCCCTCCTTCAGGACGGCCATCTTGATGCCGAAGGAGCTCGCGGCTGCGAGAGCGCCCTGGGCGCCGGCCAGGAAGGCGCCGGTGACGTCGCTGCCCTCGGTGTCGAGCACGCGGGCGGCGCCCGCCAGCACGGCCGCGCCCCCCGCGCCGCCCTCGATCTCGGCGGCCGGCCGGGGCGTCGGCAGCCCGCCCTCGACCTCGGGGCAGAAGGGCACCAGCCTGCCCTGCTCGCGCCACTCGGCGAGCAGGGCGTCGGTGCTGGTCTTGGCGCCTCCGTCGTAGCGCACACGGCGGCCCATCAGGCAGGCGCTGACCAGGATTCGTTCCACTCCATCAATCGTAGGCGCCGCGCTCAGGGGATCGCCCGGCGGCCCTCGCGACCCCCGCGCTCCGCAGCCCGGGGATGAGGACGGCGGCCACGGCCAGGTGCATGAGCGCGAGCGCGCCCTTGGTGCCGCCCGACGCCTCCGCCGCGACGATCGGCAGGAAGGACACCAGCCCGCGCAGCGCTGACCGGCTCGGGCGGCGGGCGTCGCGGCCGGCACTCCGCGCACGCGTGCGCCGGGTGCCGGACGGTATCGAGACCGGCAGGGGCGCGCGGTAGCCTGTCCCGCGATGAACACCACCCTGGCGACCTGCGTCATCGTCGGCTCCCTGCTGCTGGCCCTGACGAGCCTCATCGTCGCGATCCGCAACCGCGCGATGGGCATGGTCCTGCTGATCGGTTTCGCCGTCCTGGAAGTGGCCGTGCTGGCCCAGGCGGGCGTGGCGATCGCCGGCGTCGCCGCCGGGCAGGGCCCGCAGGACAAGGCCACGCTGTTCGGCTACCTGGCCGGCACCGTGCTCATCCCGCCCGCGGGCGTGTTCCTGGCGTTGGCCGAGCGGAGCAGGTGGGGGTCGGCGATCCTGGTCGTCACCGGGTTCGCGATCGCGGTGATGACCGGACGGCTGCTGCAGATCTGGCAGGGCGTGGCATGACGGCGAGCGGACCGCGCTCCCGCCGGGGCCGCCGGGCGGGCACGGCGGGGCGGGGCGGCGCGTGAGCGGGCCCACCGGCATCGGCACCGGCCCGGGGCGGGCGCTGCTGGCCCTCTACGGACTGTTCGCGCTGGCCGCCGGGTCGCGGGCGGCCGTGCAGATCCTGACCAAGTTCGGCGAGGCGCCCCTGGCGTACTCGCTGTCGGCCTTCGCCGCCGCCGTCTACGTCCTGCTGACCGTCGCCCTCGCCCGCGGCGCGCGCCGCCTGGCCCTGTGGGCGCTCGGCATCGAGCTGGCGGGCGTCCTGGTCATCGGGACGGCCAGCCTGCTGGCGCCGTCGGCCTTCCCGCACGACACGGTCTGGTCCGCCTACGGCAGGGGCTACCTGTTCATTCCGCTCGTGCTGCCGCTCGTCGGCCTCTACTGGTTGCTGCGCAGGCGTTAGCCGGCCGCCCTTCTGGGCAGTTCGGGATGCCATGAGCACCATCGAACATTCAGTTGACGTCAAGGTTCCGGTCTCCGTCGCCTACAACCAGTGGACGCAGTTCGAGAGCTTCCCCGAATTCATGGAGGGCGTGGAGTCGGTCAAACAGGTGACCGACACGCGTACGCACTGGCTGGTCGACATCGCCGGGGTCACCAGGGAGTTCGACGCCGAGATCACCGAACAGCACCCGGACGAGCGGATCGCATGGCGCTCGGTCGACAAGCCGCACCAGGCCGGTGTGGTGACCTTCCACCGGCTCGACGACACGACCACCAGGGTCACGCTCCAGATGGAGTACGACCCCGAGGGCTTCGTCGAGACCGTCGGCGACTGGCTGCAGATCGTGCGCGCCCGCGTGCGCGGCGACCTCGAGCGGTTCAAGGACTTCATCGAGTCGCGCGGCGGCGAGACCGGCGCGTGGCGCGGTGACGTGCCGGGCAGGCATCAGCGCGGCTCCAGCGCGGGCACGGGCTACGGCGAGCCGTCACCGCCGAACGTCGTCGGCGGTGACGACTACCCCCGTGAGCCCCAGCTGCCCCCGCCCGGCCCTGGACCGGTCCCGCCCGCCGGTCGCCGTCCCGGCGAGGAGCCGCCGCCGGCTCCCGGCCCGATCCTCTAGTCGCTTGTCGTACGGGGTCGCGTGACCACGCGGGCGCGTGGGGCGTCGTCGCACAAGGGCCCCCGGGACGTCGCCGCGTGAGCCCGCCGGTACGTGACCTGGCGAGAAGCGCATCCCCCGCCCCCATCCCGCCCTCCGGGATGGGGGCTTTTTCGTGCGCGCGCGGCCTCCGCCGTGCCGCGCCGTCTCATGGGTCAGGAATAAACGTTTGTTTCAGTCCTGTTAGGCTGGTGACTCATCAAGTCATCCCATGATTCAACGACTGGAGGAATCGGTCCAGCATGAGCGTGCTCACCCAAGAGTCCAGAGGCGGCAGAACCGGCTCGTTGGCCTGGCTGCTCGTACTGGGAATCGTCCTCGCGGCGCTGAACCTGCGCACCGCCGTCACCAGCGTCGGCCCCCTGCTCGACCGGCTGGCCGCAGGCCTCGGCATGTCGAGCGTCGGAACGGGACTCCTCACCACCCTGCCCGTGCTCGCCTTCGCCACGGTCGGCGCGATCACGCCGTCCCTCGCCCGCAGGATCGGCGAGCACCGCCTGCTCCTGCTGGCGCTGGTCACGCTCGGCGTCGGGCTGGTGGTCAGGGCGTCGGTCGACTCGGCCCCGGTCTTCCTGCTGAGCAGCGCGGTCGCGCTGTCCGGCGGCGCGATCGGCAACGTGCTCATCCCCACCCTGATCAAGCGCCACTTCCCCGCCCGCGCGGGGGCCATGACCACCGTCTACACCACCGCCCTGGCGGTGGGCACCATGCTCGCCGCCTCCGCCACCGTCCCGATCGAGCGTGCCGCCGACGGCAACTGGCACGTCGCGCTCGGCGTGTGGGCGGCACTGGCGGTCGTCGCCGCCATTCCGTGGCTTGCGCTGTTGCGCAGTGAGCCGGAGCGGGACACCACCAGGTCGCAGGCGAGCCGCGGTCGTCTGGTGCGCAGCAAGCTGGCGTGGGCGGTGGCCGTCTACTTCGGCACCCAGTCGATGATCGCCTACATCATGTTCGGCTGGCTGGCCAAGATCCTCACCGACAGCGGCTACACCACCGGCCAGGCCGGGATGATCCTCGGCGTCTTCACCGCGCTGAGCATTCCCGTCTCCCTGGTGCTGCCGTCGCTGGCCACCCGCTTCCGCGACCAGCGGCCGGTCGTGGCGGGGCTCGTGGGCTTCTACGTGGTCGGCTTCCTCGGCCTGTGGTTCGCCCCGTCGTCGACCGCGTGGGTGTGGGTGCTGTTCGTGGGCATCGGGATGGGCTCGTTCCCGCTGGCGCTGACCATGCTCGCGCTGCGCACCCGCACCGCCGAGGCCACCGCCGCGCTGTCTGCCTTCGGGCAGAGCGTCGGCTACCTCATCGCCGGGGCGGGCCCGCTCCTGGTCGGCGTGCTGTACGAGGTGACCGGCGGGTGGCAGGTGCCGTACCTGATGATGCTCGCCGTCGTCGGCGTCCAGCTTCTCACCGGCTGGTACGCCGGGGGCAACCGCTTCCTCGAGGACGAGGGCACCCGCCGCCCCGTGCCGGCCGAGAAGGAGAAGGCTGAGACGATAGCGGTGTGAGATCCACTGTTGTCACTTTCCCGCAAGGCCAGGTCAGCGGCCGTTCCGAGATCGTGGGGTCCGTGCCGGCGGGGGTACGGCACGGCCTCGTCACCGCTTCCACTCCCTTCCACCCGCTCGACCACACCTGGCCGGACCAGCCCGCCGATCGCGGCACGATCGGCGGGCTGCCCGTCGTCGACTGCGTGACCGGCGCGGTGTCGGCCGAGGGCGAGGTCTTCCTCGGCGAGGACATCCCCGTACGGCGGGGCACCGACGGCTGGCAGTGGCTCGTCGTCCACGTCACCGAGGCGCCGATCGAGGTCGGGACCGAGGTCCACCTCGAGGTCGACGCCGCCCACCGCCGGGCGCTGTCGGCCGGGCACACCGGCTGCCACCTGGCCGCGCTGGCCCTCAACGCCGCGCTGGCGGGCCACTGGCGCAAGGAGGCCAGGCTCGACGCCCTCGGCCACCCCGACTTCGACCAGAGCGCGATCACCTCGTCGCGGATCATCCCCAACGGCAGCGTGGACGAGTACCGGCTGGGCAAGTCGCTGCGCAAGAAGGGCTTCTCCGCCGAGGGGCTCGACCTCGACGAGGTCGCCCGGCGGGCCGACGACACGCTCAAGGAGTGGATCGGCGCCGACGCGCCGGTCTGGATCGACGTGCCGGACCAGGGGCTCACCGCCCGCCGTACCTGGCACTGCGCGCTGCCCGAGGGGGAGGTCTCCATCCCGTGCGGCGGCACGCACGTGAAGCGCACCTCGCTGCTGGGCGCGGTGAGCGTGGCGCTCACGCTGTCGCCGGACGGCAGCGCGCTCACGATGCGCACGAGGGTCGCGCCCGCGGGCTGAGGTCCGAGGCCGCTGCCCGCGTCCTGTGCGGGGCATAGCGGTATACCATTAACTCCCATGACGACCGAGCTGCTGCTGCGCAACGCCAACCTCTGGGGCGCGGGCCCCGCCGACCTGGTGATCAGGGACGGCCGCATCGCCGAGATCGGGTCCGGGCTCCAGGGCGGCGCGGCCGCCGTCGAGGACCTCGGCGGCAAGCTGGTCATCCCCGGCCTCATCGACGGCCACGCCCACATCGACAAGACGCTGTGGGGCGGCCCGTGGACGCCCCACAACTCCGCGCCCGGCCTCATGGGCAAGATCCGCGGCGGCCAGGAGCGCCGCCCCGAACTCGGCATCCCCAGCGCCGACTACATCTCCGCCCTCCTGGCCAACATGATCACGCTGGGCACCACCCACGTCCGCACGCACGTGGACGTCGACACCCTCATGGGCCTGGACGCCGTCCACGCCGTCCGCGAGGCGCTCGCGCGCCACGAGGGCCGCATCACCGCCCAGCTCGTCGCCTTCCCGCAGGCCGGCCTGCTCATCGCGCCGGGCACCGACCGCCTGCTGGAGCAGGCGCTCGAGCAGGGCGTCGACCTCATCGGCGGCCTCGACCCTGCCGGTCTCGACAGCGACGCGGTCAAGCACTTCGACATCGTGTTCGGCCTGGCCGACAAGCACGGCGTCGGCGTCGACATCCATCTGCACGACCGCGGCTCGCTCGGCGAATGGCAGTACCGCCTCATCATCGAGCGCGCGAAGGTCCTCGGCCTGCGCGGCAAGGTCACCGTCAGTCACGGGTTCGCGCTCTCCGACGCTTCGCCCGCCGTACGGGCCGAACTGCTCGACGGGCTGGCCGAGGCGGGCGTCGCCATCGCCTCCATCGCCCCGCCGGGCCGGGCGATGCCGCTGAAGGAGCTGGCGGCGGCGGGCGTGCCGATGACCCTGGGCAACGACGGCGTGCGCGACCTGTGGAGCCCGTTCGGCACCGGGTGCATGCTCGACCGTGCGCTGCTGCAGGCCCAGCAGACCGGTCCGCTCGACGAGGACGTCGAGCTGGCCCTCGACGCGGCCACCTACGGCGGTGCGCGCGTCACCGGGCTGGACGGCTACGGCCTCGGCGTGGGCGACGTGGCCGACCTGGTCGTGATCGAGGCCCGCAACGCCGCCGAGGCGGTCTGCGTCCGGCCCGCCAGGTCGCTGGTGCTGAAGGCGGGCCGGGTCGTCGCCCGCGACGGCGCTCTCGTCTGACACGAGGCCGCTCTGTCAGCTTGGGTTGACAAGCGGGTGCTTGTCAGCACATGCTGACACTCATGAACGTCATCGAGCTCGCCGAGGCGGCCGCCGACAGGGACCCCGGCGTGGGGCTCGCCGCGGTGGCGGCCCTGCGCGGCTTGCTGGAGGAGCTGGAGGCCGTCCACGTCACCAACGCGCGGGCACAGGGCTGGTCGTGGGAGCAGATCGCCGACGCGCTGGGCGTCAGGCGGCAGTCCGCGCACCGCAAGCACGCCCGCAGGATCGGGAGGTAGCCGTGTTCTCGATGTTCGAGAGATTCACCGAACCGGCCCGCCGTGCCGTGATGCGCGCCGGGATCCTGTCCATGGACGCGGGCCGTACCGCCCTCGCCCCCGACCTGATGCTCCTCGGCCTGGCCGAGGAGCACCCGCTGCCCCACCTGCCCGCCGCCGAGGCGCTGCGCCCGCACCTCGACACCGGCCGCACCCGCGAACTGCTCGCCGCCATCGGCATCGACGTCGACGAGGTACGGCGGCGCACCCGCCACGGCGCCGACGACCCCGCCCGCTGGCGGCTCGGCCGCTCCCGCGTCAACCCGCTGCGCGTCACGCTGTCGGGCCCGCTCGGCATGCTGGCGCTCGAGCCGCACGCGCGGAAGGTCATCGAGGTGGCGATGTGGAAGCCCGGTCCGGTGACGGGCGAGCGGCTGCTGTGGGGGCTGCTGGCCGACGGCGCCGACGGCACCGCCGCCCTCCTGCGGCGCTGCGGAGCCGACGTGCCCGCGCTGGTGCGGGCCGCGGGCATCCCCGTCCACCGGCCCCGCCGTACCGCCTGAACCGCCCCCTCGGTGGCCGCCAGTCCGCCGCCTGCCCCACCCCTGCACCTCAGAGCGATCCTCGCCTCGGCCGCGGCCTCGGCCATCACGCATACCGAGAGCGCACGGCTGCCTGGCGTCGCCACATAAGACGCGGAAATCGACCGCAGCGTCACCGAGCAGGCCGAGAACCAGCTCCTCACCCCGCGGGCGTGGGGAGCTCTGACTGGCCGTACGACCTGGAGCGGGTCACGGAGATCGGCCCCTCTCGTCGAGGTGGTGCTTTCACGCGGGGGCGCGGTCGCGGGGTCGCGGATGAGAGATGATCAGTTGAATCTTTCAGGGAGGGCCTTGATGAATGTCACCTTGTGGGCGGACGCGACGCCGTCCGCCTCCGCGCTCATCCTGCGCCCCTGGAATGATGGCGACGTCGAACCGCTGATCAAGGCCTATCGCGATCCCACGCTGCGTCGTTGGACGAGGCTCCCGGTCGAGAGCGTCAAGGATGCGGTGGAGTGGCTGGAGCTCCAGAGACGTGGCTGGGAGACCGGAGAACGGCTGAGTTTCGCCGTGCATGACGATCATCCTGGCACCGACGGAATGCGGTTGGTCGGCAACGTGGTCATGAAGCGGTCCGGTCCCGGTAAGGAATCCGCGGAGGTCGGCTACTGGACGGCAGCGCATGCCCGTGGCCTGGGCGTGGCCCCCCGCGCTCTCGAAGCGCTCACCACGTGGGCCTTCGACGTCTTCGCGGTCGAAGGTCTGGAACGTCTCGACCTGCTCCACCAGGTGGACAATCTCGCCTCGTGCCGGGTCGCGGAGAAGGCGAGATACCAGTTTCACCAGGTCCTTCCGGCTCGGCCGCCTTTCCCGAGGGACGGCCACCTGCATGTACGACGGGCCGACACTCCTGCTTGACGGCTGGAGATCGCCGCCCGTCCGCGGTGTCGCAGGCAGCGACCACCGCCCGGGACCCGGGCTCCGGTCAGGCGGGGCGGAGGTGGCCCAGCTTGTCGGGGTTCGCGATGAGGTAGATCGTGTCGATCTTCCCGTCCGAGATCGCCAGCGACACCACCGTGACCACGCGGCCCGCCGCGCTCAACACCGCTGCGGGCGCCCCGTTCAGTTCGGTCACCGCCATCGCGAGCTCAGCCTCCGGTTGCGCGCCGACCGACGCCATGAACTTGTCCATCTCGCCAGGCCTGCCGACCGAGGCGAGGAAGCGGGCCACCTTGTCCTGGCCGACCAGCACCCTCAGCGGCGCGCGAGCCTTGCCGCCGCCGTCGCCGACCAGCGTCACCTCCTGCGCCAGCAGCGCGATCAGCCCGTCGAGGTCGCCGCCGGCCGCCGCCTCGAGGAACCGCGCGGTGATGTCCCGCCGCCGCCCCCGGTCGGCGTCGAACCTGCGACTCCTGTCGTGCACGTGGTCCCGGGCCCGCTTGGCCAGTTGCCTGGTGGCCGCCTCGCTCCGGCCGATCACCTCGGCGATCTCGGGGAACGGCAGGTCGAACGCCTCCCGCAACACGAACACCGCCCGTTCGAGCGGCGACAACGTCTCCAGCACCACCAACAGGGCCAGCTCCACCGTGTCGGCGAGCTCGGCGCGTTCGGCCGCGTCCGACGTGGTGCCGATCGGTTCGGGCAGCCACGGCCCCACGTAGGACTCGCGCCGGGACCGCGCCCACCTGAGCCGGTCGACGGCCAGGCGCGAGGTGACGCGGATCAGGTAGGCCCTGGCGTCTTCGACCGTCTCGTGCTCCACCCCCGCCCACCGCAGCCACGCCTCCTGCACCACGTCCTCGGCGTCGGCGACGCTGCCCAGGATCCGGTAGGCCACCCCCGTCAGGAGTTTGCGATGATCTTCGAAAACTTCGATCGACATGGACAGAGCCTGGCACGGCGCCGATTCGTGGTCGGTGGCGGATTCGGCTACACTGTCCAACATCGCAAGGGGCTATAGCGCAGTTGGTAGCGCACCTCCATGGCATGGAGGGGGTCAGGAGTTCGAGTCTCCTTAGCTCCACCGACCAGCGGCGGTGTCCATCCGGACACCGCCGCTGTCGCGTTTCCCGCCGCGGCCGGACATCGTGCGGACCTCCCTTCGGCCACCGGCACGGGCGCAGGGCCGTCAGACGCTCCCGTGACCGGCCCGCTCGCGATCCTCTCTCCGGCCCGCTACTGGTCTTCTGTCCGGCCCGCTTTCGATCTTCTCCGGCTCGCTTCGGGTCTTCTGTCCGGCCCGCTTTCGATCTTCTCCGGCTCGCTTCGGGTCTTCTGTCCGGCCGGCCTTCGATCTTCTCCGGCCCGCTTGCGGCCTTCTGCCCGGTCTGCCTGCGCGCTCTCCTGCCGGGGTCCGCTCTGGTCCTCGTCGAGCCGCGTCTGCCGTCCACGCTGAACGACCGGGGACGGCGGGCCGGAGCGACGCCGTGCCGCTTCCGTCCGGCCCCGGCCCCGGCCCCGGCTTCGGGGTCCTGCCGTCCTTGGGAGAGCGCTCCTTGGGAGAGCGCCGCCCAGGATCGTCAGGAGGGCGTCACCGGCCGGGCCCGCAGCGGACGTGCGGCCGCCGTTCGGGCATCCGGACGCCGCCGTCGCCGCTCGGGCATCCGGATGTCGCGCGGGCGGGCATGGACGCGGGCATGGTCGATGGCTAGCGGCGGGGGAAGACCCAGCGGTCCAGGAGTGTGAAGCGGATCGCGGTCATCGCCAGCGACGCGCACACCAGCGCCAGGCCCTCCGCCCAGCGCGGGCCCGCCCCGGTCACGACGATGGCGGTCGTGGTGACCGCGTAGTTCAGCAGGAACAGCAGTCCCGCGCGGGCGTGGGCGACGACCCGCCGGCCCGCGCGCCGGTTGAAGGTCCACCGCCGGTGCGCCTCGGTGTTGACGACCGCGGTGGCCGCCAGCGCGAGCAGGTTGGCCGCCTCGACCGGCAGGGCCGTCCGCAGCAGCAGGTAGAGGGACGCGTGGACGACGGTGGAGGCCAGCCCGACGAGCCCGAAGGACACCAGCCTGCGGACCAGCGCGATCCGGGCCGGTGGGGAGGGCGCGGGCGCCGGGTCGGGCGGCCGGGGCAGTTCGACGGTGGCCGCGCCCGAGGACAGGGCGCGCGCCACCCGCACCATGCCGCGCAGGTCGGCCCAGGCGGTGCGCCACAGGCGGACCTTGGAGTCGGCGTCCTCGGTCCAGTCGACGGCCACCTCGCGCACCCTGGCGCCGTTGTGTTCGGCGATCAGCAGCATCTCGGTGTCGAAGAACCACGCGTCGTCGGCGACCTTGGCCAGGATCGGTCGGATCACCTCGGCTCTGGCCGCCTTGAAACCGCAGGCCGAGTCGGTGAACCCGGCCCTGAAGCCCACCCTCAGCAGCCCGTTGTAGCCGCGGGAGATGACCTCCCTGCGGAAGCTGCGCCGGATGCGCGCCCCGCCGAGCAGCCGGCTGCCGATGGCGATCTCGCAGTGGCCGGAGACGACGGCCATGACCAGCGGGAGGAGGGCGGGCAGCTCCGTCGACAGGTCGACGTCCATGAACGCCACCACGTCGGCGCCGCTGGCCGACCAGCCCGCCCTGATCGCCGCCCCCTTGCCGACCGTCTCGAGCCTGACGGCGGCCACGCCGGGCAGGTCGCGCGACAGGCGGCGGGCCAGTTCCCAGGTGCCGTCCGTGCTGCCGCTGTCGACGATCGTGATCCGCCACGGGAGCGGGAAGGACTCGCGCAGGAACCGGTGCACGGTCTCGATACAGCCGGGCAGGGCGCGCTCCTCGTCGAGCACCGGAATGATGACGTCGACCGTGGTGGCCCTCGGGCCTCCGGGAGCCCCGGCGGCCCCGGGGGTGCTGTCGGTGACGAACGGCACCCCTTCCACGGTGGCGGTCATGGCCGCCGCCGGGCGCGGGCCATGAGGGAGACGCCGGGCAGGCCGGAGACGGGCAGGTACCGCTCGGCCATGACGACGGCGGTCAGTGCCAGGTTCACCGGCCCCGGCAGCGCCTGCAGGTCGCAGCCCGTCGCGTTGCGCCGGCGGAGGGCGGCGACGGGTCGCAGCAGCACGTTCCAGCTCCACAGGCGCTCGATCACCAGCCCGGAGCCCTCGATCACCTCGGTGAGGCCCTGGCGGGTGTAGCGGCGCACGTGCCCGAGCGCGACGTCGTGCGCCGACCACAGGCGCATGTCGCACGGCACGGCGATGAACGCGGTGCCGCCGGGCTTCAGCACCCGGGCGATCTCGGCCGCCGCGGCATGGTCGTCGTCGATGTGTTCCAGCACGTCCAGCGCCGTCACCAGGTCGAACTCCGCCTCGCCCAGGGGCAGCCCGCACAGGTCGGCCATGACGGCCGCGACGCCGCGCCGCCTGGCGTGGGCGACGGCGGTGCCGGACCGGTCGACGGCCAGGGCGTGCCAGCCGTACCGCTGGAAGACCCGGGTGTTGCCGCCGCCCGCAGCGCCGACGTCGAGGGCGCGTCCCGGACGTCCGATCCTGCGAAGCTCGCGGGCGAGGATGGCCCGCCGCTCCCGGTACCACCAGTGCCGGTCCTCAAGTTCTACTGCGCGCCTGATCTCGGCGGCTTCCATTGCTCTCCCAGTGGCGAAACCCGCGATTCCAGGCAGCATCCTGGCGGGTCGGAGCGGCACAATCCAGAGCAAAATGGAAATAGTCACTGATGTTGACTATTATGGCGGCAGGAACCTCGAGAGGAGTTCGTCATGTTCGTCGAACTGACCCGCTTCAAGGCCACCCGAGCCGCCGACCTGCTGGCCGCCCGGCCCGGGATGGAGGCCGACTTCGCGGCCGACCGCGCCGGCTTCCTCGGCGCCAGGCTCGTCCGCCTGGCCGACGACGAATGGCTCGACATCGTCGACTGGCGCTCGGCCGACGACTTCGCCGCCTCGCGCGCCAAGGGCGCCGACCTGCCCGGCATCGCCGCCTTCTTCGCCGCGATCGACGCACTGGTCAGCGACGAGCAGGGCGAGGTTCAGACCTTGGCCAGCGTCCGCAGGCCCTGAAGGAGCAGCGTCCGCTCCGCCCCGGTCAGCAACCCGTACGGCACCGCCGCCCGCAGGTTGGTGTCCCGCTCGACCGCCTCCCACAGCGGCCCCTCGCGCAGCGAGGTGACCTCCCCGGCGGTCAGGCCCGCCGCCTGCCACGCGGCGGCGTGCGCGTCGGCCCGGTGATAGCGGAACGCGGCAAGCCGGTTGAACAGCATCACCCCGCCGGGCACGCCCTCCGGCTCGTACGGCGGAGCCATCAGCTCCAGCGCCCCGCCTGGCATCCGCTCGGCCCCGCCCAGCAGCCTGCCGAGCAGCGCGGCGACCTCGGCCACGAGGCCCTCCCGCCCGCTCCACAGCAGGGCGGTGGCCTGCCCGTGCAGCTGGTAGAGCCCTTCGATGAAGGCCAGCGTGGCGGGCGTGGCGTGCAGCCTGCCGTGCTCGTCCTCGCGCAGGGCGCCCTGCCGCAGCTGCGCCGCCACCTCGTCGGCCTGTTCGCCTGCGGTGCCGTACCGGTAGACGGCCGCCAGCCCCGCGCGGGTGAGTGGCCGCAGCGGCAGCACGTACCGCTGGTCGATGAGGAAGCCGGCGCGCAGCCCGGACCGGCGCACGTACTCCAGCCCCTTCTCCCGCCTGGTGGCGTGCACGTCGATGTGGACGGCGTCGATCAGCGGGGCGATCGTCGCCGCATAGTCCGCAAGCTCCCGCATGGCGGACCATTATGGTGATCTGTCCGGGCGGATATCACCTCGATCACTACGATGAGTCGTCATGATGACAGCCGCGGTAAGCGTCTTACTCATGATCGCTCCTGATCCGGTCACCGCGCTCAAGCAGCAGTTCGTCCCCGGCCAGGGGGTGCGCTTCACCGAGCGGGCCGAGACCGCGATCGACGGCGATCTTTTCAGCGTCAGCAAGCGCAGGGGCGTCGTGGAGTTCGACCGGTCGGGAGTGGTCGCCTACGACTTCCGCGCCAGGTCGGGGCTGGCCGAGGGGGCCGTCCGCACGATCGCCGCCGGCTCGGCCACCTACCAGCGGGGCGGCGTGATCGGCAAGAAGTGGGTCAGGTCGGCGAGCAGGCCGGGCGCGCGCACCCCCTTCTTCAGCCCCGTCCTGGTCCTCGACCCCGCCGCCACGAAGGCCATGCTCGCCACCAAGGGCATGATCACCGGCAGCGCCCTCTACCAGGCCTCGCCCTCCTACCGCGCCACCGTGGGCAGCGCGCAGCAGGCCCCGGCCTTCATCTTCTGGAAGCTGTCGACCGACAGCGCAGGACGGCCGGCCAAGCTGGTGACCCGATGGACCGAGCCGCCTGGCACGCTCGGCGACGTCTCCAAGAAGAGCACGATCCGCTTCTCCTCCTGGGGCCTTCCGGTGAAGATCGTGGCCCCGCCTTCCTCCTGACGGAGTACCCGGACCGTCAACTCCTGGAGGATGCCGCACCGGCCGCCGGCGGGCGATCGTGGGGGCACATCCGACGAAGGAGATCCAGATGACCACGCGCCCTTTCAGGTTCGGCGCCGTCGCGGGCCAGGCGCCCGGCGGCGAAGCATGGACGGGGCTCGCCCGCCGCGCGGAGCAGCTCGGCTACGACAGCCTGCTGATCCCTGACACGCTGGGCACGTTCGCGCCGTTCGCCGCGCTCGCCGCCGCGGCCGCCGCCACGACCCGGCTGCGTCTCGGCACCTACGTGCTCAGCGCCGCCAACCGTACGCCGGGCCAGGTGGCCTGGGAGACGCGCACCATGCAGACCCTCTCGGACGGCCGCTTCCAGCTGGGCCTCGGCGCGGGCCGTCCTGGCGCCGAGGCCGACACCGCCGTGCTCGGCGTCCCGTACGGCACGCCCGCCGAGCGCGTCGCCCGCCTCGCCGACACCATCGACGCGGTCGGGGACGTGCCGCTCCTCGTCGCCGCCGGAGGGGCCCGGCTGCTCCGCCTGGCCGCCGCCAGGGCCGACACCATCGCCCTCGCCCTGCCCGCCCAGGCCACCGAGGACGAGCTGGCCGCCAAGCTGGACGAGCTGTACGAGGTGGCGGGCGACCGCTTCCCCCGGCTCGAGATCAACCTCAACGTGGCCGCCATCGGAGACGAGCTGCCGCCATGGCTGCGGCAGCAGGTCGGCGGCGAGCCGCACGGTGTGGGATTCCTCAAGGGGACGCCCGAGGAGATGGCCGAGACCCTGCGCAAGCGGCGGGATCGCCTCGGCGTCTCCTACATCTCGATCAACGCCTACTACCTGGAGGCGTTCGCGCCGGTGGTGCGGATTCTCGCCGGTACCTGACAGAGGGTGGCAGGTATGGGCGGAAGGCTTGCGTCCATGACCGCACAAGGAAGCTTCGTCACGTTCGACTGGACCCCGCAGGAGCCCTACGACGCCGTCGACGGCGTCACGCTCGCCGTCGTCACCCTCGGCAAGACCTTCGAGGGCGACCTGAAGGGGTCGAGCACCGTCACCATGATCGTTTCATCGTCGGAGCACGACGTGTCCCGGTCCTACGTGGCGATGGAGCGGGTCACCGGCAGGATCGAGGATCGCGAGGGCACGTTCGTCCTGCAGCACAACGCGGTCAGCGACTCCGGCGATGACTCGCTCACCTGCACGGTCGTGCCGGGCTCCGGCACCGGGCGGCTGGCGGGCCTGCGCGGCGCGCTCCAGATCCACATCGCGCCCGACGGCGCCCACTCCTACGTCTTCGACTACGAGCTGCCCTGACCGCTCACCGCGCCAGGGCCACGACGGCGGCGACGAGTTCGGGCCCGTCGAGCAGGGCCCTGTCGTTGTGTCCCGCCCCCTCGACCTCGACCAGCGTGACCGGTCCACCGGCCGAGGCGGCCACCGCACGGCTCAGCTCGGGCGGGACGATCGTGTCACGCGAGCCGTAGACGACGGTGGTGGGCACCCGCACCGACGCCAGCGGCCCGGCGACGGGCAGGCGGTCGCGCAGCAGCAGCCCGACCGGCAGGAACGGGTAGTTGTGCCGCCCCGCCGCCGTCAGATCGGTGAAGGGGGAGCGCAGCAGCAGGCCCACAGGCGGCTGCCGGACCGCCAGCGCGGTGGCGACGGCGGCGCCCAGGCTCTCTCCGAAGTAGATGACCGGTCCCTTCACCAGGGCACGCGCGGCCAGCGCGTCGCGCAGCAGGCCGTCCTCCGACGGGGAGCCCGGATTGCCGCCGTAGCCGCGGTAGTCCATGAGCAGCACGTCGAAGCCCTCGCGGGCCAGGGCGGCCGCCAGCGGCGCCCGGTGCAGGCGGTTGCCCGCGTTGCCGCCCGTCACCAGGACCGTCACCCCGCGGCGGCCGCCGGTGACGTGCCAGGCCGCCAGCGTGAGGCCGTCGGAGGTGGTGAACGTGACATCGTGGGCGCCGGGCAGGACCGACCGGGCGGACGGCACAGGGCCGGGGTCGGGCAGATAGATCAGATGGCGCTGGAACACCCACAGCAGGGCCAGCGCCACCGTGCCGGCCGTCAGGACGGCGAGCACGACCTTCATCACGTCAGGCCCCGGCGTCCGGTGTGGCTCACCCCTCCGATCCTGGTCGCCCGCGGCCTGTCAGTAAAGGTCCAGCGTGCGAGCGTACAGGCGCAGGAAGGCGCGCTGGGCCGCGGGGACGAGCGGCCCGCCGAGCCGGGCGAGCGGGCTCGCCGGCCGGCTGAACGAGATGATCGTGACCTTGGCCCCGCCGCCGGGCAGGCGTTCGAGGAGGAAGCTCTCCTCGCCGCTGGCCGGATGGCCGGGCAGCGTGCCGTACGCCCAGCCGGCCCGGTCGGGCTCCTCGATCGTCCACACCACCCGGCACGGGGCGTGGAGCACGGCCAGCCGTACGGTGATCTCGACACCCGGCGCGGCGCGCGGCGCCGAGACGCGCGGGCGCAGGCCGAGGCGGCGGTGCGGCTGCCAGGTCATCAGCGCCTCCGCCGCGACCTCGAAGGGCGCCCTGAGCACGCGCGAGTGGCGCAGGTGGCGGTAACCCGCGGGCAACTCGCCGGTCAGTGTCGCGCCGACGTCGGGATAGGTGAACTCCATGACGGCCTCACATGGGGTCGAGCCGGCGCAGCGCGGCGACGGCGCAGAGGGCGAATCCGAAGGCGTTGCCGACGCCGTGCGTGGCGATCATCACCTCGATCGAGGGGTGCGGCAGGCCGGTGGCCTGGCCGAGCGCCCACGCCATCGCCAGCATCATGGTGACGGCCAGCACCGCGCCCGACAGCAGGAAGAGGCCGCGGAAGCGCCGCCACGCCAGCCAGCCCACCCACCACATGCCCGCCGTCAGCACCGCGGACCCGGCCAGCTCGACCCAGTCGCTTATGAAGTAGCCGCCGAGGACCAGCAGCGTGCCCGCGGGGACGGTCAGCGCCGCGACCCGCGACCCGGCCGCCCTGCCGACCAGCCCCGCCACCAGCGCGGCGGCGAACCCGGCGAAGTGGAAGTGCGCGACGGTCAGGGCGAGCAGCTGGGGAGAGTAGCCGAACAGCTGGTGGCCGCCGCGTTCGGCCACCAGCGAGACGGCGGCGACCGACGGTGTGGCCAGCGCGGTCGCGGCCGCGAGCCGGACGGGATCGGGTCTGCGCAGGCGGGGGAGCGCGTGCGCGGACAGGTAGAGGGTGGCCAGGCCGTACACCGCCGCAAGCGCGACGGCGACGGGGCCGCGGGGCAGCCAGAGCGACGCCGCACCCGCCGCGGCGCCGACGAGGAACGGCCAGGGCCGCACCTCCAGCAGCCGCAGGCCCAGGGGGATGACGACCAGCATGCCGAGGGTGACGATGACGCCGACCAGCGGGCTCACAGCGCCTCCTCTTTTGAACGTGTTCAAAAGATAGGATAGACCGACCCCGTCAGCCGTGGCCCGCCGCCCCGGGATCACGCGCCGGGTGCTCGCGGCGGTCTCAGCGGGTGGCGCCGAAGGCCCGCCGGTAGGCCGACGGCGAGGTGCGCATGGCGCGGCTGAAATGGTGGCGGAAGGTGACCGGGCTCTCGAACCCGACCGCCGCCCCGATCTCCTCCACCGGGGCGCCGGTCGACTCCAGCAGCGGCAGGCTGGCCGCGACCCGCTGCGAGATCACCCAGCGCAGCGGCGATGTGCCGGTCTGCGCCTTGAAGTGCCTGATGAACGTGCGCTCGGACAGGTGCGCCACCCTGGCCAGGTCGCCCACGGTGATCGGCTCAGCCAGGTGCGCCATGGCCCACTCCATCGCCCTGGCCACCGCGTCGTCGTCCTCCACCGCCGTCACGGCCGCCTGGATGAACTGGGCCTGACCACCCTCCCGATGAGGTGGGACGACCAGGCGGCGGGCCACGGCGTTGGCGACGTTCGCGCCGTGGTCGGTCCGGACCAGATGGATCAGCAGGTCGAGCCCCGCCGCGCTGCCCGCGCTCGTCAGGATCCGCCCGCCGTCGACGTAGAGCACGTCCGGGTTGACCCGCACCTCGGGGAAGCGCAGCTGCAGCAGGTCGGCGTACTTCCAGTGGGTCGTCGCCTCCCTGCCGTCGAGCAGGCCGGCGGCGGCCAGCGCGAAGGCGCCCGAGCAGATCGAGACGATCCTGGCCCCTCGGGCGTGGGCCGCCCGTAGCGCACCGACCAGCGCGGGGGAGACCTCGCCCCGCACGTCGGCCACTCCCGGCACGATCACCGTGTCGGCCCGGGCCAGCACGTCGAGGCCGTGGTCGGCGCGCATGCTGAAGCCGCCCACCACACGCAGCGGCTCGGCGCTCTCGGCGCAGACCTTGAGGTCGTACCACGGCACCCGCAGCTCGGGCCGGGGCAGTCCGAAGATCTCCACGACGCAGCCGAGCTCGAAGGGCGACATGCCGTCGAAGGCCAGCGCGGCCACCGCGTGCGACCGGGCCGGGAGCGGAACCAGCATGGCTGGATCGTACGGCGTGCCTTCCTGGAGTCGGCGAGGGACCCGGCCGCCGCCCACCTGCTGCTCGGCCTCGCCGGGGGGATCCGGGCTGGACACCGCCCATCACGGATCGAACACGGATCATGCTCGCTTGCGTCACGCGCCCGGCCATGCCGCGGCCCTTCCCGTCGTAGGCGGTGGAGGTGGTTGGGATGAGACTCCGACCCTTGGTCGTGATCGCGATGTTGCTGACGGTGGCCGCCTGCGGGAGCGGTCCCGAGGGGTCGACGACGGCGACCTACGATCGGGCGGCGCCACGCGAGCCGTCCGGCGCGACCGCGTCTGCGGCCCCCCGGGCAAGCAGAGGCGGCGTCCACGAGAGCCCGGCCGGCAAGGCCGCCATGGCCACGCAGGAGAACGGCGGGGAGACCGACACCGAGGCGGCGCAGGTGTCCACGTTCGCGCTGGACGTCGACACCGCCTCCTACGGCTACGCCCGCCGTACCCTCGCCGAGGGCCGCTGGCCCGAGCCGGGGCGGGTGCGGCCCGAGGAGTTCGTCAACGCCTTCCGCCAGGACTACGCCCAGCCGCCCGACGACGGGTTCACCGTCCATGTCGACGGCGCGAGGCTGCCGGACGACAACACCGCGGTGCTCAGGGTCGGCCTGCAGACCAGGGCGGCCGACGCCGCCGCCAGACGGCCCGCGAACCTGACCTTCGTCGTCGACGTGTCCGGCTCCATGGCCGAGCCCGGCCGGCTCGACCTGGTGAAGCAGGCGCTGCACACGCTGGTCGACCAGCTCGCCCCCGGCGACCAGGTGTCGATCGTCTCCTTCAGCGACCAGGCCACGCTGGTGGCCCCGATGACCCCGCTGGCCGCCCGCGCCGACCTGCGCGCCGCCATCGACAGGCTCGCCGTCGAAGGATCGACCAACGTGGAGGACGGCCTGCTCACCGGCTACCAGGAGGCCGCGCGCGCCTTCCGCGCCGCCGCCACCAACAGGGTCGTGCTGCTGTCGGACGGCCTGGCCAACACCGGCAGCACCACCTGGCAGGCCATCCTCGACCGGGTCAAGGAGCACGCCGGCAAGCGGATCACGCTGCTGTCGGTCGGCGTGGGCGGGGACTACGGCGACGAGCTCATGGAACAGCTCGCCGACAACGGCGACGGCGCCGCCGTCTACGTGAGCACCCCCGAGGAGGCCCGCAAGGTCTTCGTCGAGCAGCTGCCCGCCACCCTGGAACTGCGCGCCCGCGACGCCAAGGCGCAGGTCGTCTTCAACCCGGCGGCGGTCGAGAGCTACCGGCTCGTCGGCTACGAGAACCGTGCGCTCGCGGCCGAGGACTTCCGCGACGACGCCAAGGACGGCGGCGAGGTCGGCCCAGGACACTCCGTCACGGCCCTCTACGCCGTACGGCTGCGCGCGGGCGCGTCCGGTCAGCTGGCCTCGGCCACCGTACGCTGGCAGGAGCCCGACACCCGCAGGCCCGCCGAGGCCACCGGCTCCGTGGCCGCCGCCGACCTGGGCGGCGCCCTGTGGAAGGAGGCGCCCTCCCGGCTGCAGGTCGACGTCGTGGCCGCCGCCTTCGCCCTGTACCTGCGCGACCGGGAGGCGTTCGGCATGGACCTGCCGACGCTGCGCGAGCAGGCGGGCAGGCTGGCGGAGACGACCGAGGACCCCGCCGTGGCCGAACTGGCGGACCTGATCGGCCGGGCCGGCGCAGCCGGTTGACATCGTGGTGGCCTCGCACGAGTCCGCCATGCTGCCCTGGACCTGCCCGAGTCCGGAGAGAGCTGTCCTGCCGTCCCCGTGGTCGGTCCCGGCCCGGCCGACGGCCTGCCGCGTGGAGGGGTGCCGTGACGGGCGCGCGACCGGCGCACGCTCGTCACGGGCGGGCGGTCAGCGCTTGCCGTACCGCTGGTTGAAGCGCTCGACCCGGCCGGCCGAGTCCAGCACGCGGTTGCGTCCCGTGTAGAACGGGTGGCTGGCCGAGGAGACGTCCACGTCGACGACGGGGTAGACGTTGCCGTCCGTCCATTCGACGGTCCTGCCGCTCGTCGCGGTGGAGCGGGTCAGGAAGGCGTAGCCGGCGCTGGCGTCCCTGAAGACGACCGGGCGGTAGGCGGGGTGCAGGTTCTTCTTCATCGTTCCTCCCTGAAGGTGACGTGGCGGCGGACGACCGGGTCGTACTTGCGGACCTGGAGCCGGTCGGGGTCGTTCCTGCGGCTCTTGGTGGTCACGTAGGTGTAGCCGGTGCCCGCCGTGGACCTGAGCTTGATCACGGGCCGCTGGTCGTTTCTGGCCATCTCACGTCTCCTCGCCCTCGAAAATGGTAATCGTTGCAACTCGCGACACGCGGCCGGTATTCCCGTCACCGACCACCTCCGGAGTCCTATAGACTGGCTTCGCGCCGAGAGCGCAAAGGGGCTATAGCGCAGTTGGTAGCGCACCTCCATGGCATGGAGGGGGTCAGGAGTTCGAGTCTCCTTAGCTCCACCACCCACGAATGGCCGGTGAAACCCTCACCGGCCATTCGCTATTCCATGGGATGATCGTCGGCGTGTCAGCCGGCCTCCCCCTGCGCCTCGCGCGTGCCGCGGTCTTCGCCGTGGTGTGCGTGCTCATGGGCGTGGTGGCGCACGTGGTGGCCGGAGGCCCCGTCGCGGGCCGCACCGCGGCGGTCGGCCTCGCGGTGTCCATGGCCGCGGGCATGCCGATCGCGGGTCGCGAGCGCGGGCTGCGGGTGATCCTTCCGCTGCTGACCGCTGTGCAGGCCGTGCTGCACGTGATCTTCTCCACGGCGCACGCCCCCGACCCGGTCCAGGTGCTGACCGGTCACGCCCACGGCCTGACCCCGGGCTTCGGCATGCTGCTCATGCACGGCTGGGCCGTCGTCATGGTCGCCGTGTGGCTGGCCAAGGGCGAGGCCGCGCTGTGGGGGATGCTGCGCCGTCTCGGGGCGCGCCTGGTGCGCCTGCTGGCCGTCTGGCCGGCGATTCCCGGCCCGCGGCGCGCGCCGGCCGGCTTCGCCGAGCCTGCCGTGCTGCGCACGGCGATGCTCCATCGCGGGATCAGCGAGCGAGGACCTCCTCCGGCGAGGGCTCGATAACGCCATCCGGGCGGCCGATCAGGCCGGCCCGGCGCTCGCCGTACCCCGAAACCAAGGACGTTCATGTCTCGCTTCGCCATGCTCGCCGCCGCCTGCCTCATGCTGGCGGCCTGCGGAACCACCACCCCCACGGCCCGACCCCAGCCCTCCTCCTCCTCCTCCTCCTCCGCGGCCGAGGCCGGTTATCCGGTGACGATCAGGAACTGCGGCAATGACTACACCTTCACCGCCGCCCCACGCCGCGTCGTCGTCATGAACGGCGGGTCGATCGGCGAGGTGTCCTCGCTGCTCGCCCTCGGCCTGGGCGACAGGATCGTGGCCAACGCCCAGTCCTACGGCGCCTCCGACGAGCCGGGCTGGGTCGAGGCGGTGGCCGCGCTGCCCAGGGGCGGCTTCAAGCGCACCAGCTTCAACGACATCCCGCGCGAGTCGATGCTCGGCCTGCGGCCCGACTTCGTGCTGGCCACCTCGGGGCGCCAGTTCGAACCGCGGGACGGCTTCGCCACCCGCGAGGAGCTGCGCGCGGCCGGCGCCGCCACCTACACCCCCGAGAGCACCTGCGGTGTCGGCGTCCGGCAGGACCAGTCGATCGAGGACAGCTACACCCTCCTGCGCGACCTGGGCCGCATCTTTCACGTGAGCGACCGGGCCGAGAAGCTGGTCGCCGAGTCCAGGCGCAGGATCGCCGCCGTCTCCGCCAAGGTCGCCGGCCGGCCCAGGCCCAAGGTGATGCTGATCATCCCCGGCATGAGCATGGGGTCGAACGCCTTCAGCTCCATCGGCGCCAAGGGCATCTGGAACGACATCTTCGCCAAGGCCGGCGCCGTCAACGCCTTCGAGCACACGTCCGACGACCTGTTCACCAACCTCAGCAAGGAGCAGGTCGCGGCCACGAAGGTCGACGCGGTCGTCATCGTCGACTGGCTCAACCCCGACCCCGACGCCGAGGCCAGGAAGCTGTTCGCCCAGTTCCCCCACTGGGGCAGGAAGTACGTCGTGCTGGCCGACTCGGCCTACGTGGCGCCGAACAACGCCACGGCCGTCGAGAAGATCGCCAAGGTCATCCACCCGGAGGCGTTCTGAGATGCGCCTGCCTCTGCTGCCCAGCGTGGTCGTCCTCACGGTCACGCTGGCCGTCGCCATGGTGGTGGCGGTCGGCATCGGCTCGGTGAACGTGCCGATCGCCGACACCTGGAACATCCTGACCGCCGGCACCGGCGGTGACCCGATCCAGGACCAGATCATCTGGGAGTACCGCCTGCCCAGGGTGCTGCTGGCGGCGCTCGCCGGAGCAGGCCTGTCGGCCGCGGGCGTGGTGTTGCAGGCGCTGGCCGGCAACCCGCTCGCCGACCCGCAGGTGGTCGGCGTCTCGTCGGGCGCCTCGGTCGGCGCCGTCCTGGTGATCACGTTCGGCGCCGGCGCGGCCGGCGGCCTCGGCGTCTCCTCGGCGGCCTTCGTGGGCGCGCTGGGCGCCGCCGTGCTGGTGTTCCTGCTCGGCCAGCAACGCGGCAGGCTCACCCCGACGCGGCTGGTGCTGGCGGGCGTGGCGGTCGGCTACGTCCTGCTTGCCGTCACCAGCTACATCCAGCTCCAGGCGACGCCGAACGAGCTCGGCGCGGTGATGTTCTGGATGCTGGGCAGCGTGGCCGGCGCCCAGTGGGACCAGCTCGGCCCGCTGGCCGCGCTGGTGGCCTGCTGCGGGCTGGTCCTCACCCTGTACGGCAGGCGCCTCAACGCCCTGGTCACGGGCGAGGAGTCGGCCACCGCGCTCGGCCTCGACGTACGGCGCGCCCGCGCGGGCCTGCTGGCCGCCTCCTCGCTGCTGGTGGGGGCGGTCATCGCGGTCGCGGGCGGCATCGGCTTCGTCGGCCTCATGATCCCGCACGTGGTCAGGCTGTGCTTCGGCACCGACCACCGCAGGGTCGTGCCCGTCTCCGCGCTGGTCGGCGCGGCCTACCTGGTGCTGGTCGACCTGCTGTCCAGGACCGTCGACGCGCCGAACGAGCTCCCGCTCGGCATTCTCACGGCGGTCTTCGGCGCGCCGTTCTTCCTGTGGCTGCTGCGCCGCGACCGGCAGGTGGCGGCGTCATGAGGCTGGTCGTCGACGAGGTCGCCGTGACGCTCGACAGCACTCCCGTGTTGCGCGGCGTGTCCGTCGAGGTGGCGCAGGGCACGATCGTGGGCCTGGTCGGGCCCAACGGCAGCGGCAAGTCCACGCTGCTGCGGACCGTCTACCGGTCGCTGCGCCCGCACCGCGGCGCGGTACGGCTGGGCGAGGCCGACGTGTGGGCGATGTCGGCGCGCGAGTCGGCCCTGCGTACCGCCGCCGTGCTCCAGGACAACACCATCCCGGCGGGCATGACGGTCGCGGAGGTGGTGGAGCTGGGCCGGACGCCGCACAAGGGCGACGGGCGCGCGCCGGTCCAGGAGGCGATGCGGCGCACGGGGACGCTCGCGCTGGCGGGCAGGCCGTTCGGCGCGCTGTCGGGCGGGGAGCGCCAGCGGGTGCTGCTGGCCAAGGCGCTGGCGCAGCACCCGGTGCTGCTCGTGCTCGACGAGCCGACCAACCATCTCGACATCAGGGCCAGGTTCGAGCTGCTGGCGCTGGTGCGGGAGCTCGGCGTCACCACGCTCGCCGTCCTGCACGACCTGGACCTCGCGGTGCGCAGCTGTGACGCGCTCGTCGTGCTGTGCGACGGGCGCGTGGCCGCGGCGGGGTCTCCGCTCGACGCGCTGACGCCCGGTGTGCTGAGCGAGGTCTTCGGCGTGGTCGGGGAGGTGGCCGCGCATCCCGACGGTGTCGCGCGCATCACCTACGCGGCCAGCCCGCTGGCCGTCGACCTCGCGCGCGCCGAGCGCCCGGAGCGGGTGCGTTCCTAGGGAGGGCGCGAAGCGGCTGCGTTCCCACGGAGGGCGCCGAGAGCGTGCGTTCCTGGCAAGGGCGCGGAGCGGCTGTGTTCCCAGGGAGGGCGCCGAGTGGGTGCGCTCCTGGCGACGGCGCCGAGTGGGTGCGTTCCCAGGGAGGGCGCGGAGCGGGGTCGCCCGCTCCGCGCCCCGGATCAGCGGGTCAGACTCGCCAGGTGGGCGCGCAGCGCGCGCGTCATGGTGCCGGCGTCCACGCGGTCGGGGTGCAGGACCGCCTGCACGGTCAGCCCGTCGATGAGCGCGCACAGCCGGTCGGTCTCCACTTCCAGGTCGGCGTCCTCGCGCAGGCGGCCGAGCGCGCGGGCGCCGTCCAGCACCCTGCGCACCAGGCGGCGCATGCCGTCGAAGGCCTCCTCGGCGTGCGGGCGCAGCTCGGGGCGGGTGCGCGCGGCGGTCGCGAACGCGAGCCAGATCGTGGCCTCGTCGCGCCGCCGCTCGTCGAGGGGGAGCAGCTCGGCCAGCATCGACTCGGCGACGGGCATGCGGTCGGCGGCGGCAGCCAGCCGCTCGACGTGCTCGAGCAGGCGCCGTTCCACCCGCTCGGCCATGGCCTGCATGGCGAAGACCATCAGCTCGGTGTGCCCGGCGAAGTAGTGCCGGACCGAGCCGATGGCCAGGCCCGCCTCCTCGGCCACGTTGCGGAGCGAGGCCTGCTCGAGGCCGTGGCGGCGCACGACGCGGAAGACGGCTTCCACGACCTCTTCGCGGCGGGCCTCGGGATCGACGATTTTCGGCACGTTGCCGTTATAGCACGCCTCTGCTAATTTATTTAGCATGACCATGCTAAATACTTTGCTGATCGTGGGACTGGTCGGCTACGTCGTGGTCCGGCGCCTGATCGGCGAGCCGCTGAACGCGCGCGACGTCTACGTTCCGCCCCTGGTCCTGACCGGCATCGGGATTCACGCGCTGTCCAAGGTCGCGCTGGGGCCGGTCGACGTGCTCTGGCTCGTCGCCGGCGGCCTGGTCGCTCTCGGCTTCGGCGCGCTCCGCGCCGCGACGACCGCGCTGTTCGAGCGCGACGGCGTGCTGTGCCAGCGCTACACCTGGCGCACCCTGGTCGTGTGGGTCGTCTCGGCGGCCGCCGGTCTCGGTGTCGGCGTGCTGGCCGCCCGGTACGGCGTGCCCGCCCAGGCCCGGCCGATCCAGCTGTCGATGGGAGTGGGGCTGGCGGGGGAGGCGTTGGTGACGGCGGTCCGCGCCCGCGTGATCGGCGTGCCGTACGCGAGTGAGAACACGCAGGGCGCTGTCACGTCGACGAGGCCGCCTTCGCGATCCACGCCGCGTACATCGCCTCCGCGGATGGCCGTTGCCATATGCAGCGGAGCCACCACCAGCTCCGCGTTGTGCCGCTCGCCCATCGCGTAGCCCAGCAGGCGGCGGGAGAACAGATCGATCAACGTCGCAATTCTGTGGAATCTGTGACCCCGCATCCTTCTCACTACGCGGGATCCACGCCGCCGATCCCCTCGGCGCGCATCCTGGCCTCCAGCTTGTAGAAGGTGCGGGAAACAGCATGCCGAGGAAACTCGATCACATGCGGTTCCGCGACCTTGGGCACGAAATCACACCCTTCCTCCGCTAGCACCAGGACACGGTTGAATCCGTAACGCCCCTGGAAGAGCCCCACTTCATGGACGACGTTCTGCCTGGCAAGCCTTCTGCCGTCCTCCGTAAGGTCTTCCGCGGTCAGCACACACACGGCGAAGCTGCACCGCTCGAGGTACTCGCTGAGCGCGTCCGTGACGGGACGGCCGCTCCAGCTCCACGATTCGAAGGAGTAGACAGGAACCTGAAACCTCTCCTCGATGAAGAGCCTGACCGCCAGCCATTCAGGACTGCCGCCGTGAGCGATGAAGATCCCTCCGGGCAGTCCCTGCGACCTGCGCTGGGCGTCTAGCGAGGTAATGAACTCCTTGGTCACCTGGTCGAACCTCGTGCCCTGAATTCCGACATGCCGCAGCTTGTGCCCGGCCAGACGCATTCCCAGCAGTGAGCCCAACTCCAACTGAAGGTGGTCGCAGGCAAGGACGGTGAGCAGACCGGCGGCGAACACGTCCCCGGCACCCGTAGCGTCCTCAACCTCGTCCTGTTCCAAGGTGCGTTGGGGATAAAAGTCCTGGACAACGCCGAATCCATCTCCGGTTACACCGTTCGGCCCACCCCTCTCCACATCCTTCCGGAAGGCAAGAATGCCACTCGGGCGTTTCACAATAACAACCCCGAAGTCGTTCTCGAAGCGTGAAAGAATCACGCTCGCGACTTCCTCGTTGCGTCGAGTCCCGGCATCCTGCCCAATCTCCATGAATTCCCTGTAGTTGAGCAACAGGTAATCGCTGAGTGAGATGATCCGGTCGATCTCCGGGGTCCTTGCTGCACTCCAGATATGCCCGGGGTCGAAGCTGATCCGCGTCGCCGGACTCTTCTCCTTAACCGCACTCAGTACAGCGACAAGCCGTCCCGCCGTCTCGTTGTCGAGGAACGATGTGACGTGCACAACCCTGGCACTCGCAAGGTAGTCGACAATGGCGTCGAAGCGTACGTCCAAATACTCGGCCATGCATGTATTTGCGCCGGCATGAGTAAGTAGTGTGCGCTCCCCGTCCTCCGCGTACGAGAAGCAGATTCCGCACAACTGGTCCTCGATGTCCAGGACGAACCGCCGGTCCACGCCCAAGTTGTCCAGCTGCCTACCCACAGACATGCCAAGTACGGGAACCTGGCCCGCGACTCCCACATAACCGAGTCGCAGACCCACCTTCGTGTGCGCGATGGCCTGGATGGCGTTGAAGGCCGAACCGCCGAGCACTGTGGTGGGAGACATCGCCGCAGACGCCTTCTCCAGCACGGCCGTAATCGTCGGCTCGTCGACCAGCATCTCGGTACCCGGCTCCACCACGGCGCCGGTACTTGCCACCTGTTCCGCGATACGGGACGACAGCCCCCGCGCCCCGCCGTCCTCACCGGCGACCACCGAGGCTTGGGCGATGAAGTCAAGATTCAGCGCTCCGACACCGACAACATCCAGCGCATACCTCTCACCGTGCGCCACAGCCTCCGGTCGACCTATCTTCCGCACCAGTTCAGACACTTCGACTGCCTCCTCGCTTCGCCAGGCCTTCCCGGATCAGCATGCGCTCAAGCTCGAGAAAGGTGCTCTCGACCCGCCCTGCCGGAAAGGACGGGTTGCGCGGCCTGTCGCTCATGGTGCTGCCCGGCCTGTTCGCCGCCACGACCGAGCCGAGCATGCTGCTGTTCGTGGTCTTCTACGGCCTGGACTGGGTGGCGACCGTACCGCCCACGGTGGCGCTGTGCCGGCGGATCTACGGCGCGGACGGCGCCGTCGTGTTCGGCTGGGTGTTCGCCTCCCACCAGGTGGGGGCCGCCATCGCGGCGGTCGGCGCCGGCCTGACCCGCGACCACCTGGGCGCCTACGACCTGGCCTGGTACGTCGCCGGCGCGCTGTGCCTCGTGGCGGCGGCCATGTCCGTGGCCATCTCGTCGCGAGCCGCGCTGCCCGCCATACGGCATGCTGGAGCCCATGATGGTGCTCCCGCTGGTGGTCAGGATCGAACGGGCCACCCCTCCCGAGCGCACTGACGCGCTCGAAGCGACCGCCATGGCCGTGCTCGACCTGCTCGCCGACCCCGGCGATTGGTCAGGGGAACTGGAGGCCTGGCAGTCGACCGGCCGGATCCGCAAGGTGGTGCGCAGGGCGCGCGGCGCCGAATGGCGCAGGGCGCTGGCGCTGCCCGGCCGCATGATCGAGCACCGCACGGCGCAGGTGCGTGTCTACCCGCCCGTCCCGCTGGACGACTGGCCGAAGGACCTGGCCAGGCTGCAGGTCGGCGGCACCGAGCTGGCCGACTCCGACGGGCCGGGCCCCGCCGAGCCGCCGGTGCTGTGGGAGAACCCCGCGCTGGAGATGTCGGCGGGTAAGGCGATGGCGCAGGCGGGCCATGCCGCCCAGCTGGCCTGGTGGGCCAGCTCCGACGAGGAGCGGGCGGCCTGGCGCGCCCAGGGCCTGCGCGTGTCGGTACGGCCGGCCGCCGACTTCGACGCCCTGGCCGGCAGCGGGCTGCCCGTCGTGCGCGACGCGGGCTTCACCGAGATCGCGCCGGGGTCGTGCACGTTCGTGGCCGACGTGCCGTGGCTGCGGGTCAGGTCGTGAACCCGGGCCGGTCCAGGCTGTGGCTCAGATCGTGATGACGTCGGCCAGCACCCCGCCCTCAGGGGTGAGCCGCTCGGGCGCTGGGCTGTCGTAGACGACCATGAACCTGCCGTCGCCGAGCGCGGCCAGCCCCTCCGGGTGGTCGCACCCCACCCCGTACGGCAGGTCGGTCACGAACGCCGGCTGCTGCCCCTCCCCGTCCCACCGCATGACGCTGACCGGTCCGTCCAGGCTCATGGTGGGACCGGCCAGCACCAGCAGGGAGCCGTCGCCGGCGGGACACAGGTCGCGCACGCCGAGCCCGCCCAGGTCCAGGAAGTGCTTGCGATAGCTCTTCAGCCGCAGCCGGTCCGGCCGGTGCTCGCGCACGTCGATCTCCAGCAGGACCGCCCAGCCCCGCAGCACCGGTCCGCGCAGCCCGAGGAAGACCCGCTCGCCGACCACCGCGATGCCCTCGACGTCCAGCCCGTTGTCCTTGCCGGGGACGGCGGTGAACGGGCCCAGATGCGGGTCCTGGGCCAGCACGTCGTCCAGCCCCGTCAGGATGGCGCCCTTGCCCACCGCGTCGGGCCCCTCCAGCGGGAGCCGTACCAGGATGTACCTGTTCGGCTCGCGGACCACGGTGGCCAGGCGCCTGGCCACCTTGGCCGGGTCGGACGGCTTGGCCTTCCTGCGCTTGAGGCTGTGCGAGCCGACCGCCCACAGCCGGCCGTCGGCCACCGCGATGCCCTCGATGTCGGCCTCGTCGTCCCTGCCCGCCGGCAGATCGACGTAGTCGGCCAGGTGGAACGTGCGCTCGTGGTCGTAGCAGGCGCCTGTCCAGGTCAGTCGCTCGATGGTGGCGGTCTCGTCGCCCGCGACCCACAGGCCCGTCCCGTCGACGCGCACCGCGGACAGGTTCGTGTGCGTCTGCGCGGCGCGTGACGCCTGGTCAAATCGAAGTTCCACCATTCGTGCTTTCTACACGCAATCCCGCGATATGTCGTACGCTCCCGATCGTGCTCGATGGGGAGAGTGGGGCCGCGGGGCCTCAGGTGAAATATCAGGCGAGGCCCGCGGGCTCTCCGCTCAGGCGCAGCCGCCTGGGCGACCTGCGGATGCGGGTGGTCTACCAGGTGCTGGCCGTCGTGGCCGCGCTGGCCGTGCTCGTGGCCGGCGGGCTCGCCATCGCGCTGTCAGGAGGCGCGGACGAGGGCGCCGCCCGGCCGGTCGCCGCGCCGCCGGCCGTACCGTCCTCGTCCGCCCCCTCGCCGCCCGCCTCGGCGGCTTCCACTCCCGGCTCCTCGGCGGCTGCTTCGCCCGGATCCACGGACGCGCCGGCGACCGCTGCCCCTGCCGCCTCGCCGGCGGCCACCGTGGCCGGTTCCTCGGGCGCGCCTTCGACTGCGCCTTCGACTGCGCCCTCGGCCGTCGCCCCCGTGCCGTCCGGGGCCGCTACGGCGGTGCCGTCCGGGGCGCCCTCGGTGGTGCCCTCGGCGGTGCCGTCCGTGGTGCCGTCGGCGGTGGCGGCGCCCGTCGCGTCCGCGACGCCGAGCCCCGGCGCCTCCATCGCCCCCGGATACACCGCGCTCGAGGCGCTGGCCGCCGACCGCAGGGTGCCGAAGCTGCCCGGCCGCATCCGGCTGCGCGCGCTCACCGGCAAGCCCGTCGCGACCATGGGCGTGATCAAGGACACCAAGACGGGCGTGTCGGTGCCCCGCCTGCGCGCCCCCTGGAAGAGGTACGGCGCCGCGCCCTTCACCTCCAGGCAGGTGCTGCCCAAGGCGGGCGCCGGCCCGAGGGCGATGCTGGTCAGCTGCCCCGTGCCGATCGAGGCGCAGGAGCGGCTGCGCGACACCGCCCTGCTGGCCGCCCGCTGGACGCTGAACCACCACCCCAAGGGGGCGGTGATCCGCTGGCTCGGCGCCCAGCCGATCAAGAAGGGCTGGACGCTCTACTACCAGGTCAAGTACGGCAAGCGCGCCTCGGTCGCGGCGGTCGCCGTGCTCGACACCGGCAAGGCCAGGCCCGCGCTGGTGTTCGTCACGATCCCCGACACCCAGAAGAAGAGATGGGCCGATATCCGTCGCGTCATGTCGGGAGTTCGTGTTCTAGGCTGACGAACGAGAAACGTGCGCCCAGACCGTTGAAACCGTACGGCTCGGTCAGTGGCGCGCGTTTCTTATTGTTGAGCGACCGACGATACGGCGATTTTTTTTGGGGGAGTGACGCCGTGGCTGAGCGTTCGAGCTTGCCGAAGAAGGAGCCGAACAAGGAGCAGCCCAAGCCCTGGCGTGCCGAGGGCCTGCCCAAGGGGGGCTCGGGAGGGCGACCCAAAATCAACTGGTGGCGTTTCGTCGTCACGTTGCTGGTGGTCTACGCGGGCTTTTTCCTGATCTCGTCGTTCTTCGACGAGGGCCAGGTGGAGACGATCTCCTACAGCCAGTTCACCAAGCAGGTGACGGGCGGGAACGTCAAGGAGGTCTACGCGCAGGGCTACTCCGTCACCGGAGACCTCAAGAAGCCCGCGACCGACCCCGACAGCTCCAACAAGACCTACACCAAGTTCGTCACCGAGATCCCGGTGTTCGCCAACGACGAGCAGCTCTTCCAGCAGCTGACCACGTCGGGCGTGGAGATCAAGGCCGAGCCCATCAGCACGGGCAGCCGTGGCTTCCTCATCAACCTGCTGCTGTCGCTGCTGCCGATCGCCGTCCTGGCGGCCCTGTGGATCTGGGTCATGCGCCGCGGCCCCGGCATGATGGGCGGCGGCGGCCTCGGCGGCCTCGGCAGGTCCAAGGCGGCCAAGCCGATCGAGAGCGACAAGATCCGGGTCACGTTCGAGGACGTGGCCGGCATCGACGAGGTGGAGAACGAGCTCGTCGAGGTCGTCGACTACCTGAAGGACCCGGACAAGTACCGCCGTCTCGGCGCCAAGCTGCCCAAGGGCGTCCTGCTCGCGGGCCCGCCCGGAACCGGCAAGACCCTCCTGGCCCGCGCCGTCGCCGGCGAGGCCAACGTGCCGTTCTTCTCCGCCAGCGCGTCGGAGTTCATCGAGATGATCGTCGGCGTCGGCGCCTCCCGGGTGCGCGACCTGTTCGAGGAGGCCCGCAAGGTCGCCCCCTCGATCATCTTCATCGACGAGATCGACGCGATCGGCCGCGCCCGCGGCGGGGCCAGCGGCCTCGGCGGGCACGACGAGCGCGAGCAGACGCTCAACCAGATCCTCACCGAGATGGACGGCTTCTCCGGCGCCGAGGGCGTCATCGTGATCGGCGCGACCAACAGGCCCGAGGTGCTCGACCCCGCGCTGCTGCGTCCCGGACGGTTCGACCGCACGGTCATGGTCTCGCCGCCCGACGCGGCCGGCAGGGTGGCCATCCTGCAGGTCCACACCAGGAGCGTGCCGCTCGACGGCGACGTCAGCCTGCAGCAGCTGGCCAAGACCTCGCCCGGCATGACCGGCGCCGACCTGGCCAACCTCGTCAACGAGGCGGCGCTGCTGGCCGCCAAGCGCGGCAAGGAGAAGGTCTCGGCCGCCGACTTCGCCGACGCGCTGGAGAAGCTGCAGCTCGGGGCCGCCCGCTCGATCGTCATGCCGGAGGAGGAGCGCACCAGGACCGCCTACCACGAGGCGGGACACGCGCTGCTCGGCATGCTCCAGCCGGGCGCCGACCCGGTCAGGAAGATCTCGATCATCCCGCGTGGCAGGGCGCTCGGCGTCACCCTGTCCACACCCGACACCGACCGCTACGCC
This sequence comes from Nonomuraea sp. NPDC003754, assembly GCF_053605785.1. Lineage (NCBI taxonomy): Bacteria > Bacillati > Actinomycetota > Actinomycetes > Streptosporangiales > Streptosporangiaceae > Nonomuraea > Nonomuraea sp. NPDC003754. The sequence goes on along the minus strand of NZ_JBSGJX010000029.1, from coordinate 33,639 downwards.
TACGACGAGAAGTACCTGAGGGGACGCATCATCGGCGCGCTCGGCGGCATGGCGGCCGAGCAGGTCATCTACGGCGTGATCACCACCGGCGCGGAGAACGACCTCGAGCAGGTCACCATGATCGCGCGTGGCATGGTCGGCAGGTGGGGCATGTCGGAGCGGATCGGCCCGCTGACGATCCTGCCCAACGAGGGCCAGCCGCAGGCCGCCCCGCACACGCTCGCCACCCTGGACGAGGAGGTGCGGCGGATCGTGGACGAGTGCTACGAGGCGGCGGTCCGGGTGCTGACCGAGAACAGGGACCGGCTGGAGGCGATCGTCGTGGCCCTGCTGGAGCAGGAGACGCTGGACGAGGCCGACGCGTACGCCGCGGCGGGGCTGCCGCGCGCCAACCGGCCCGCCATCGAGCCCACGCCGCACCTGTGACGCGCCGAGGGGCAGGCGGGGGCGTCACGCGGCCGACGTCCTCGCCCGCCTCGAGGCGGGGTCTGGCCGGGCTTCCGGCGTGACGCCCGGGTCGACCCGGCGCGTGGATGTGGTGGACGAGACGGCCTCGGTCTGGGTGCTTGGTCCCGCGGAGGTTCGGGTTCGTGCGTTTGCGGACCTGCAGGGGCGTTCGGGCAGACAGGGGACGGAGCCCGGATAAACTGACCGGGTGATCGTGCTTGCGTCAGCCTCCCCCGCCCGCCTCGCCCTGCTCCGCAGCGCCGGGCTCGATCCCAAGGTGATCGTGAGCGGGGTCGACGAGGAGGCGTTCACCGCGGTGCTCCCCGCCGACCTGCCGCTGAAGCTGGCCGTCGCCAAGGCCTCGGCGGTCGCCGACGGCCTCACCGAGGGCCTGGTCATCGGCTGCGACTCCATCCTGGAGCTCGACGGCCGGCCGTACGGGAAGCCGGGCACCGCTGAGGAGGCGCTGACGCGCTGGCGGATGCTGCGCGGCAGGACCGGCCGCCTGCTGACCGGCCACTGCGTGATCGACGTCGCCACGGGACGGCAGGCCGCCGAGGTGGCCTCCACGGTGGTGCGGTTCGGCACGCCGTCCGAGGCCGAGATCGCCGCCTACGTCGCCAGCGGCGAGCCGCTCCACGTGGCCGGCGCCTTCACCCTCGACGGGCTGGGCGGCTGGTTCGTCGAGGGCATCGAGGGCGACCACGGCAACGTGCTGGGCATCTCCCTGCCGCTCGTACGCGAGCTGTTCGCCGAACTCGGCTACGCGGTGACCGACTTCTGGCGCTAGTTTCTCCCCATGCGATCAATGCGTGAGTTCGCCGGTGGCGTCGGGTTCTTCTTCCAGGGGCTCAGATGGGTCGCCAAGAACGGCAAGTGGTGGGGTTTCGGGCTCGTTCCCGCACTGATCGCGTTCGTGATCTACGTCGCCGCCCTGGTCTACCTCGGCAACAACGCCACGGGGATCGCCGACTTCCTGACACCGTTCGCCGACGGATGGGCCGCCGGATGGCGTGACTTCCTCAGGGGCGCGCTGGCGGTGCTGCTGTTCATCGGCGGCCTGGCGCTGGCCGTGCTGACCTTCACCGCGCTCACGCTGGCCATCGGGGAGCCGTTCTACGAGAAGCTCTCGGAGAAGGTCGACCCCCTGCACGGGACCGACGACGTGCCGTGGTGGCGGTCGATCCCACGCTCGATCCGCGACAGCCTGGTCACCCTGCTGTATGCGCTGATGTTCACGATCCCGCTGTTCTTCCTCGGGTTCGTGCCGGTGGTCGGGCAGACGGTGGTGCCCGTGCTGGGCGCCCTGGTGTCCGGATTCTTCCTGACGGTCGAGCTGACCTCGCTGGCCATGGAACGGCGCGGCATGCACCGGCGTGCCCGCTTCGGTGTGCTGCGCGCGAACAAGGCGCCCGCGCTGGGGTTCGGCGTGGTGGTCTTCCTGATCTTCCTGGTGCCGTTCGTGGCGGTCCTGGCCATGCCGGCGGCGGTGGCGGGCGCCGCGCTGATGGTCCGCAGCCGTCTCGTGCCGCTTCCCGCCGAGCCTGCCCGGCCTGCCGCCCCTCCCGCGCCGCACGCGCCATAAGCCCCTGTCGCCGCTGCTTCCGGAAACGCGGACGAAACGCGGCCACCGTACGATCGCTCCTCATCAGTGCCTCGGTATCGGCCTTGGGGGAGTCTGGATGCGCGCACCGCTGGTCATCGCCGTCGCTCAGCCGGAATGCGTGCCGTACGACGTGACGGCGAACGCGGTGACGCACGCGGCGGCGATCCGCGCCGCCGGCGCCCGCGTGGTGGTCTTTCCCGAGCTCTCCCTGACCGGCTACCACCTCGACGCCGCCGCCATCGCGACCGACGACCCGCGTCTGGCGCCTGTGGTCGAGGCCTGTGCCGAGACCGGTTCCATCGCCCTCGCCGGCGCGCCCGTCCAGGGCGAGGCGGGCCGACCGCACATCTCGACGCTGGCCGTGGACGGCACCGGGGTCGTGGTGGCGTACCGCAAGCTGTGGCTGTCCACCACCGAGGCCGGACGGTTCGCGCCCGGCGACAAGCCCGCCGTGCTCGAGGTCGACGGCTGGCGGCTCGGCCTGGCGATCTGCAAGGACACGGGCGTTCCCCGGCACGCGGCGGACACCGCCGCGCTGGGGATGGACGCCTACGTCGGGGGCGTCCTGGAGCACCGCGAGGACACGGCGGTCCAGGACGAGCGCGCCCGGCGCATCGCCACCGAGCACGGGGTGTGGGTCGCGGTGGCGAGCTTCGCCGGGTCGTCGGGTGAAGGGTTCGCGGCGGCCGCGGGCCGGTCGGGCATCTGGTCCGCCTGCGGCACCGTGATCGCCCAGGCAGGCTCTGAGCCGGGCGCTCTCGTCCGCGCCACCCTGACCTGACCTGCCGCCCGCCCGTCACCTTCGGGAGCCTCGACCGGGCACCGCTCTTCATCCACGTGAGCCCCTGGCCGCTCCATCCACAGACCGCCGGCACGTCCGCCCGTCATCCACGGCTTTCGGGCACGCCCGCCCCTGATCCACAGACCGCCGGCCCGTCCGCCCGTCATCCACGGCTTTCGGGCACGCCCGCGCCTCATCCACAGACCACCGGCACGTCCGCCCGTCATCCACGGCTTTCGGGCACGCCCGCCCCTGATCCACAGACCGCCGGCCCGTCCGCCCGTCATCCACGGCTTTCGGGCACGCCCGCGCCTCATCCACAGACCACCGGCACGTCCGCCCGTCATCCACAGAATCGCGCTCGCCCGAAAAGTCCCCGCCCCTGGCCCGGCACCCTCGTGCCCCATGAGCACCGACGTCACCGCACCCGCACTCACCCTGACCACCCCCGCCGACATCCTTGCCGCCGTGCCGTACATCGTCGGCTTCCATCCCGCCGACAGCCTGGTCGTCATCGGAATGTCGGGCAGAGTCGGCCAGGGCGAGATGCGCGTCTGCGCGCGCTGGAACCTGCCGCTCCCGCCGGGCTCGCTCCGCCCCCTCACCGGACTGTTCGCCCGAGAGTCGATCACCCATCTCGTCGCCGTCGGCTACGGCACGGGCGCCCACGTCACCCCGGCCGTCGACCAGCTCCGTTCCGTCGCCCAGTGGTGCGGCGTCACCCCGTGCGAGGTCCTGCGCGCCCACGAGGGGCGCTACTGGTCCTACGTGTGCGACCTGACCGACTGCTGTCCCCTGGACGGCACGCCGTACGACGTCTCCACCAGTCCGATAGCCGCCGAAGCGACCGTGCACGGCATGGTCGCCCTTCCTGACCGAGCCACCTTGGAGGCGACGATCGCGCCACACGTGGGCCCGGTGCGGCTGTCGATGCGCCGCGCCACGGCCGGGGCGGTCGCCGCCTTCCGCGCCGCCATGGCCACCGCCCCCGACGCCGACCACTTCGCCCACCGGTTCGTCGCCGACGGCCTGGCCCGGGTGCGCGCCGCCATCGAGACCACCGCGAGAGGAGGGAGAGTCGACGACGACGAAGCCGCCCGCCTGGGCCTCGACCTGTCCCTGATCAGGGTGCGAGACGAGGCGTGGACCCTGATCGACGAAGCCTCACGACCCGCCCACCTCGCGCTGTGGAGGGATCTCACCCGGCGCCTCGAGCCGCGCTTCGTCCCACCGGCGGCATCCCTGCTGGCGATGTCCGCCTGGCACGGCGACGACTGCGTCCTGGCGACCATCGCCCTCGAACGCGCTCTGGCCGTCGACCCCTGCTACTCGATGGCCAACCTCCTCATGCACGCGCTCCAGCATCTGCTCTCGCCGACCACGCTGCGCGACCGCATGCCCAGTCCCGCCGAGCTCGACGCCGCCATGGGCGCCCCTCACGCGAGCTGGCTGCTTCCCCTGACCGCGATCCTCGACGAGAAGGACGACAGCCTCCGTTGAGGCGCGCGCATTCCGTGCCGCCCGGGCCGGTTCCGGCGACGTCACCCGCCCACCGGGCGCACGCTCACCGTGATCGTCGGCCTTCAGGGGTGGAACGGCCGGCCGCCGAACGCGTGGCCCGCCCGACGACCGAAGAGGTCGCCCCCCGGCGGATCGAGGACGCCGACGTCATCGTCCCCGATCCCCGTCCGTCACCGTCCCTCTGGTTCGTGCCGCGCCTCGCCGTCGTCTCCGCACGTCGAGCCGGGAGACGTCGCCGGTCGTCACCTTCCGCCTGGATCGGGCAGTGGCTGGTCGCTGTCACCTCACGTCGAGCTCGGGAACATCGCCAGCCGCGCCGCGCGCCTGGCGGCCTGCTCCTCCGGATCGGGTACGAGCGCCGACAGCAGCAGCCGCCGCGTGTACGGGTCGCGGGGGTCCGTCGTCACCTGCTCGGCATCCCCGATCTCCACGATCCGGCCCTGCGACATCACCGCCACACGGTCGCTGATGTGCCGCACCACGGCCAGGTCATGGGAGATGAACAGGTACGCGACGCCGGTGTCCCGCTGGATCTCGACGAGCAGATCGAGCACCTGCGCCTGGGTGGAGACGTCGAGCGCGCTGACCGGCTCGTCGCAGATGATCAGCCTCGGGCCCAGCGCCAGCGCGCGGGCGATGGCCACCCGCTGGCGCTGGCCGCCGGACAGTTCGCGGGCGCGCCGCTCGCCGGTGCCCGCCGGCAGTCCGACCCTGTCGAGCAGGCTTCTGATGCGCTTGTCCGCGTCGGCCGTGGTGTGTTCCGCGGTCACGAGCAACGGTTCGACCAGGATGTCGTGGATGCGCATGGCCGGGTTCAGCGAGCTGTGCGGGTCCTGGAACACCGCCTGCACATCCCTCGCCCTGGCCCGGCGCGGAGCGAGCGGACGCCCGTCGAACCGGATGCTTCCGGAGGTGACGGGCGCCAGGCCCAGCACGGCCCTGCCGAGCGTGGTCTTCCCCGATCCCGACTCGCCGACCAGGCCGAGCGTCTCTCCCGCGGTGAGGGCCAAGCTCACCTCGCGCAACACCCGCAGGGGCGGGGTGCGCCGGCCCCGCTGCGGGAAGTCCACGCACAACCGGTCCACCTCGAGCAACGGGGCAGTCGCGTTCCGCGGCCCTTCGATCACCCGCGGCCGGGCGAACCCGCCGGACGGGACGACGTCCCCGCTCTCAGCCCGGAATGCGTCCTCTGGTTCGGCGGCCACCTGCGGCCGGCCGGCTTGCCGGAGCCCGTTCACGGCGCCGGCGAGCGTCGCGTCCCCGCGACCGGCGTCCGCGCCGTCACCTGCGCCGGAACGTCCAAGCTCCAGCGCCCGGCCCGGCCCGCTGACCAGCCCCAAGCGTGGCCGCCGGGGAGCCGCGTTGTGCGGGTTGGCGGCCAGCAGCGCCGCCGTGTACGGCTCGGCGGGCGACGCGAACAGCCGGCCGACCGGAGCCGTCTCCACCAGCCGCCCGTTCCGCATGACCGCCACCCGGTCGCACATGTCCGCCACCACGCCGAGATCATGGGTGACGATCAGCACCGCCATCCCGCGCTCCCGCTGCAAGGACCTCAGCAGGTCGAGCACCTCCGCCTGCACGGTGACGTCCAGCGCGGTCGTCGGCTCGTCGGCGATCAGCAGGTCGGGATCGCACGACACGGCGGCCGCGATCAGCACGCGCTGCGCCGTACCACCGGAGATCTCGTGCGGGAAGGACCGGTAGATCCGCGCCGGGTCCGCGATGCCCACCCTGGCCAGCAGGGAGAGCGCGCGCTGCCTCGCCTCACGCCTCGACAGCCCCAGGTGGACGACGATCGGCTCGATGAGCTGGCTGCCGACCCGGAAGCTCGGGTCCAGGTTCGACATGGGCTCCTGCGACACGTACCCGATGCGCCTGCCCCTGAGCCGGTTGAGCGCCCGCTCCGGCATCCCGGTCAGCTCGGCGCCGTCGAACACGACTCCGCCGGCGGTGATCCGTCCCGTGCCCGGCAGCAGTCCGAGAGCGGCCAGCACGGTCTGCGTCTTTCCCGACCCCGACTCGCCGACCAGCCCGAGCACCTCGCCCGGCCGTACCGCCAGCGAGACCCGGTCGACGACCGTGACCGGCCCGTGAGCGACGGTCAGGTCGGTGACCGTCAGCAGGGCGTCCACGGAAGGAGCGGGCGGCGCCGAGGTCCGGGGCGCGGCGGCGCGCGGCTGGGGCGGTTCCAAGTCGTCCCGTACGGCGTTGCCGAGCAGGTTGACCGCCAGGACGGTGAGCGCGATGGCCGCCCCCGGCCAGATCGACAACCACGGCGCGGTGAACACGTTGGTCGCGGCGTCGTTCAGCATGGCGCCCCAGCTCGCCGCGCCCGGCTCGCCGAGGCCGAGGAAGTCGATGCCCGCCTGGATCAGGATCGCCGCGCCGAACAGCAGGGGCGCCTGCACGACGACGGCCGACCTGACCACCGACAGCACGTGCCGGCGCACGATACGCAGATGCGACAGGCCGGACACCTTGGCCGCGTCGATGTAGAGCTCGCCCCGCACCCGCTGGGTGACGGCACGCACCAGCCGATAGATGGAAGGGGACGCCAGGAACCCGACGAAGGCCATCATCCTCACCAGCCCGGGCCCGACCACGGCGACGAACGCCAGCACCACGATGATGGCCGGCAGCGCCATCATCAGGCTGAAGACCCAACTGGCCACGGCGTCCACCCAGCGCGCGAAATACCCGGCGAACATGCCCGCCGTCACACCGACCACGAGCGCGACGGCGGTGGCCAGCAGCGCCCCGATCAGCGTGTCGCGGGCGCCGAACAGCAGCCGGCTCAGCACGTCCCTGCCGGAGCCGTCGCCGCCCATCGGATGCGCGCCGCTCGGCGGGGCGAGCACGGCGGGCAGGTCCACGAAATCGGCGGAGTAGGGGGCGAGCAGGTCGGCCGCCGCCGCGGCCACGCAGACCAGCAGCAGGAAGGCGGCCGACAGCAGCGCGCCGGGCCGGCGCAGCAGGCGCCTCATCGAGTCCTCACCCTCGGGTCGAGCCAGCCGACCAGCAGGTCGACGACCAGGTTGACGGCGAGCACGACGACGACACCGACCACGACGACACCGAGCACGACGGGAATGTCCGACCTACTGGAGCTGGCGGAAGCGAGGCTGCCGAGACCTTGGATCGCGAAGACCTGCTCGACCACGATCGCACCGCCGAACAGCCCGATGAACTGCAGGCTGACGACCGTCAGCGCGGTCGGCGCCGCGTTGCGCAGCACGTGCCGCAGCAGCAACCGCCTGCGCGGCAGCCCGCGGCTGCGCAGTGTGCGCACGTAGTCCTGCGCGAGGACGGTCGCCACCGCGCTGCGGGTCTGCGCCGCGATCGCCGCCACCGACCCGATCGCGATGGCGGTGACCGGCAGGACCAGCGACCTGATCCACTGCACGGGGCCCTGGCTGATCGGCACGTAACCGGTGGCCGGCAGCCATGGCAGGTTCACCGCGAACACGATGACGAGCAGCAGCGCGATCCACATGCCCGGTACGGCGAAGCCGAGGCTCGCCAGCACCTGGACCGTCCTGTCCACCCAGCCGCCGCGGATGGCGGCGAGCATGCCGTACGTGATGCCGAGGATCGCCGAGACCAGCGTGGCCAGCACGGCCAGCGACGCGGTGATCGGCAGTCTCGCCACGATCGTGTCGGTCACGGGCACGCCGGTGAACCACGACACCCCGAGATCACCGCGGGCGGCGGCGCCGAGCCAGGCCAGGTAGCGCTCGCCCACCGGCCGGTGCAGCCCCAGCTCGTGGCGCTTGGCCAGCAACTGCTCGGCGGTGGCCGTCACGCCGACCAGCTGTCGCGTGGGGTCGGGCACCAGGCTGGTGAGGACGAAGGTCAGCGCGGTGATCACGACGAGCAGGACACCCGCCGCGACCAGCCGGCGCACCAGCAGCGCGCGCATCGGTCAGACCGCCGGCTGGTAGTCGCGGAGGAAGACGAAGAGCTGGGTGTCGGGCACGTCGATCTTCACCTTGCTCTTGTCCCAGACCAGCAGGCTCGTCGAGGAGTACAGCGGGGCGAACCAGGCCTGCTCGACGACGTAGGTGTTCAGCTCCTTGAACAGCGCCGCCTGCTCGGCCTCGTCGGCGACGGAGATCTGCCGCATCAGCTTCGAGATCGCCGGATCGTCGACGTGGAAGGGGTTGAACACCCCGCCCGCCGCGAGGAACAGGGAGGCGTCGATCCAGTTCTGGGTGGCGGTGTAGGTGTACATGAACGCCGGGTAGGTGCCCGCCAGGTACTGCTGGGTGATCAGGTTGGTGGACACCGGCTTGTAGACGACCTTGATCCCGATCTGGGCGAGCTGCTGGGCGACGACCGGGTAGAGAGTCGGCACGTAGGCGTTCTCGCTGGGCATCGTGAGCGTGAAGCCGTTCGGGTATCCGGCCTCGGCCAGCAGCCGCTTCGCCTTCGCCGGGTCGTAGGGGTACCTCGAGTTGAGCGCCTCGACGAAGGCCGGGGAGCCCGCCGCGAACATCTGCGTCGTCCGCTTGCCGGACCCGCCGCCGACCGACCTGAGGATGCCCTCGGCGTCGAGACCGTAGTTGATGGCCTGCCTGACCTTCACCTTCGCCAGCGGCGGGGCGAGCTTGCCCGCACGGTCGACCATCCACATGCCGAGGATGAGCCCGGTCATCTCCTTGAACTGCAGGCCCGCCGCCTTCGCGGCTTTCAGCCCCGACATGGGGATGCCGCCCGAGTCGACCTGGCCGCTGGTGGCCGCCGTGAGCATGGCGTTGGTGTCGGGCAGCGCCTTGACCTGCAGCTTGTCGAAGCCGTACGTGATGGGAAGCTTGTACGTCGGATTGCGCGTGAAGGTGTAGGAGGAGCCGCGCGTAGTCGCGGCGAGGTCGAGCAGGTACGGCCCGCTGCCGATCGGCTGGGTCTTGAGCGTGGCGAACGCCTTCGGGCTGGCGATCATGCCGGGGACCAGGCTCAGGTTGAACAGCAGGCCGGGGTCGGGCTTGTTGAGCTTCAGCACGATCTCGGCCGGGTCGGTGACGTCGACGGACGAGATCGAGGCCAGCGCCGATTGGGTGGGGCCGGTGGTGGCGCGACCACGGTCGAGGTTCGCCTTCACGGCGGCGGCGTCGAGCTTCGAGCCGTCGGAGAAGACGACGTCGGCGCGGAGCTTCATGGTGAGCGTGGTCTTGCCCTTGTCGTACGTCCAGCCGGTGGCCAGCCCGGGCGTGATCGTCAGGTCGGGGTTGAGGGTCGTGAGCGAGGAGTAGACGGCCTGCAGGTAGAGAACCGAGTTGCCACCCGCGCCCATGGCGGGGTCCCAGCTCGACACGTCGGCGGCGGCGGACAGGGTCAGCACGCGTTCGCCGGCGGGCGCGGTGGCCGAACCGCCGCCCGAACAGGCCGTGCCAAGGAGGGTGAGGGCGGTGAGGGCGGCGATGGCGGCCGTGCGCCTGGAAACCGGCATGGATCCCCCTGGGGGTGAGGACGTCGAACAAAAACTACCTATCAGTTGGTAGTCTTTTAACACCCTGAGGCATGATGATCGCAACCCCTTCGTAACGTGGAGTTCTCATGCGTGGCAGCACGGGCGGGCCGAGGCGGTGGTAGGCGGCGTCGTCCTTGCCCCCGTAGCCCCGTACGGCACGCCCCTCGACGAGACCGGCACACCGACGACGGTCACGGCCACGGCGACGGTCACGGTCACGGTCACGGTCACGGCGACGGTCACGGTCACGGTCACGGCGACGGTCACGGTCACGGTCACGGCGACGGTCACGGTCACGGTCACGGTCACGGCGACGGGCACGGCGACGGGCACGGTCACGGCCACGGCGACGGGCACGGTCACGGCCACGGCGACGGTCACGGTCACGGTCACGGCCACGGTCACGGTCACGGCGACGGCGACGGCGACGGCCACCGGCGGTGCCCGCCGCACGCCCTCCCATGTCCGGATGCCTGCGGACCCCGATGCCACGGGAGCAGTCCTCAAATGCCACGCGAGGACCTCGCGCCAAGAGGGTCTCACGATGGGAGATGCCGCGATGGGCGCTGGCCGGCACGATGCCGCGGGGGGTCGAGCTTCGGGCGTCGCGAGGGGACCCTTCACGGGCAGGTGGGGTCAGCGTGAGAGGAGGTGTTCATGGCCGGAGATCGTGGCCGGGCCGGACCTGGGGATCGGCAGTGCCTTCGCGGCGCGGACCCTCTGGGCGCCCGGCGTGCGCAGGGACGGGACCGGCCGTTCGGCGGCGAGCCGTACACACCGGCTTACAGGATCGCCATCCCCGGCAGCATGGTTCGGGGTCCGGGCCTACCGGGAATCGACCCTCGAGGCGGCCGGCATGGGAGTTCCCCCGGCGCGGGCGCGACGCCGACGAGCGGTCGGGCTGGCCCGGGCTCGGACCGGCGCCATCAGAAGGGCTCTGTCAGCCGATCCGGCAGCGGGAGCGGCATCCGGTAGGTTACGTCGGCTCGTGGTGCGGCGTGGCACTGGTCCGCGTATGCGTCAGCCCGTGGCGCAGGGTGGCACTGGTCTGCGTATGTGTCAGCTTGTGGCACAGGGTGGCACTGGTCCACGAACGCGTCAGCCACCGCTCGGAGCGGTGTGCACCGGACGGCGTCAGTCCAGGTCTTCGCGCTTGCGGCGCTCGTTGTAGGCCCGCATGCGGGGCGGGTATCCGGTCAGCTGGACGTCGTACACGGGCAGCGCCAGGTCACGCGCCACCTTGCGGATCACCTGCGGCGAGCCCACCCGGCGCCGGGTCCACTCGCCGTCATCGGCGATGGCGACAGCGGTCGTGTCGGTGGCGAAAGTCTCGGGTTCGACGAAGAATTCCACCCCGCGCCGAGACTTGGCGAAAGCGATGAGCGCCTCGATATCGGCGTCGGTCGCTTCACGGTCGAACTTCGCGACCTTGTTTCCCCGCCAGCGCCGCAAGCCGTAGCGATCTCGCCATCTCATGGATCCTTTTTATATCGTTCGGCGCTCGTCTGCGTCGGGGTGTTATCGGGGAGAGATCGGGGTTTCTCCCGATGGATCTCTGGAAGCGCGAAGAGCACGATGGCATCGGAACGCCCATCGACGAAAGGCACGACAGCCATGGCATCGGCACATTCCCCAGCGCCGGCATACAGGGGGCACGGCAAGGTGCCGCCGATGGAGATGCGCGTTACCCACGAGGACCGCGAGCATGTCGTCGAACACGTCAAAGCCGCGTACGCCGAGGGACGGTTCGACAAGTACGAGTTCGAGGAGCGCCTCGACCGGGCCATGACCGCGCGCACCCATGGCGACCTCATGCCCATCATGACCGAGCTGTACGGCCCGCAACGCCACTGGCAGTCGATCGCCGTGCCGACCAGGGCCGTTCCGCGTCCGGCGCCCCGACCGCACGGTGTTCCGGCCGACAGCAACGAACGCCTCGGGGGCGCCGCGGCTCACCTGCTCGCCCTGCCCGGCCTGATCGTCATCGGCCCGCTGATCATGCTGCTCACGGGTGGCAAGACCTCGCCGTACATCCGGCAGCACGCGGTCGAGGCGCTGAACTTCCACCTGACCTTGCTCGGCGCGACGCTCCTGCTGCCGTTCACGATCGTGGGGATCGTCCTGCTGCCGGTGATCTGGGTGGCCGCATTCGTCCTGGCGATCGTCGGCGGGGTGTCCTCGCTGGCGGAGAACGACTTCCGCTACCCGCTGACGGTCCGCCTCGTGAAGTAGTGATCCAGTAGGGACGCGCCGCTCTGAACCCGGCCCTCAACCCGGCTCTGAACCCGGCTCTGAACCCGGCCCTGAACCCGGCGCGGACCAGGCATGGACGCGGGGCCGATCCGGTGGCCAGGGGGGACGGCCGGACGCACCATGAGGGGTGACGCCAGGGAAGCATGCGGACGCTCGGGGTGAGGCGGTCGGCGTGGGCAGCGTGAACGGGGGAGACACGGCCGGCCGGACGCAGTGACGCAGGGGCGTATGTGGACGCGGGCCAGTGGGCGTGTGGAGGGTGCCCAGCAAGGCACAGCCGGACGTAAGAGCCATCGGGGTGGTGTCGAGCGAGTCACACGGACGCTGGGGGCGGTCGGCATGTGGAGGGTGCGCGCGAGGAGAGACAGCCGGGTGCTGTGAGACGTCCAGGGGCGTGAGGGCGTCGAGCATGCACGCGGACGGGGGCAGTCAGACGCGGGTGTCACGGGGCGGGGCAGTCGGATGTGCCAGGGGAAGTGACGTGACGGCCAGGCCCAGCAGCCCGACGGCCGCCAGGCGTAGGCGGCGGCGTGTCACGGGGCACGGCAGCTCTGTGTGTGAGGGGTCCGAGGGCTGGGAACCGTCGGCCGTGTGGGGGTGTCCGGGGGTGGGGCTGTCGGCCGTGTGAGGGCGTCCGAGGGTGGGGGCCCGTCGGCCGTGTGAGGGCGTCCGAGGGCGGGGCTGTCGACCGTGTGAGGGTGTCCGACCGCGGGGGCCGTCGCGCGTGGGAAGGGTGCCGGGGGACGACGTTGGACGTGCGGGCGGGGACGGTGGACAGTCGGCCAACTGGTTGACGCGCCAGGCGGGCACGCGCGGAGCGACCACGCCGAGATCGTCGTCTCGATCGGAGACGCGGTCATTAGGGGGCGGCCGCCGTGCATGCGCGTGAGGGTGAGTGACAAGGACCCTCAGGTCCACCGCGGCCACCGCCGCGAGGTCCTCTCGGGGTCGTCCTGGCCCGGATGGTCGAAGGGGATGATCAGAGGCCGGAGACGGGATGATCGGAGGCCTGATGGGAGGCCGGATGATCGGAGGTCGGATGGGCCGGTGCCGGATGGACGGAGGTCGGACAGGGGGCGCGGCCGGGTGCCGCCGGTGGGGAATGAGGCGATGGTGCGCCGTCCGGCGGGACCCGGCCGCGAGTCGGTGTCCGAGCGAGCAGACCGCTAGCGCGCGAGAACCTGGTATTTGACGGTCATCACGCCCGACCCCGTGTTCCCGATGGCCGAGAAGGCGGCCTCGGACAGGTCGAGGCAGCGTCCGCCGGTGTACGGCCCGCGGTCGTTGATCCGCACGACGATGTCCTTGCCGTTCGAGGGGTTGATGACGCGGACCTTGCTGCCCAGCGGCAGCGACTTGTGCGCCGCGGTCATCGCCGAGGGGTTGAACCGCTCGCCGCTGGCCGTCATCTGGGGCTCGTCGTAGAACGAGGCGCCGCACCTGCCCGAAGCGATCACGCGGGCCTTCGACCTGGTGGCGACCTTCGCGGACTCGACCGAGGTGGCCTGCTTGGCGGTGCTGTTCTTCTCGCCGTCCGCGGACGATGCGCGGTCCTGGGCGGAGACAGGCGCGCGGTCCGCGGGCACCGCAGGGCGGGAACCCTTTCCTGACACCGCCGCCGACGAGGGAGCGGCGGGGGTGGCGACCAGTGGCGACCCGGACGGCGAGGCGGACGCCGTGGCCGAGGCGCTGGTCACGGACGGCGTGAGCGTCGGAGCTGCGGTGGCGGTGGACTGCGAGGTGGCGGTGGACTGCGAGGTGGCGGTGGCCTGCGAGGTGGCGGTGGCCTGCGGGGTGGCCGCTGCCTGCCGGGTGTCCGCGGCGGCGAGGCCGGTGGCGGAGGTCTGCGGGGCGTCGCCGGTCGAGACGGCGGCCCAGGCGGTGGTCGAGGCGGCGGCCAGGACGGCGGCGCCCGCCGCGACGGTGGTCGTCCAGCGACGCTTGCCGGGGGCCATGAGACGGCCCAACGGGCGCGTGCGGGACGGCTTGCTCGAATGCTGACCCAAGGGAAACCACGGTCCTAGATCGGGGACAGGACAGGGACCGGCCAGACGGGTGAGGGATGGGGGACGCGCGTCGGCCGATCCTGGAGGGAGACGTGTGACGCCTCGCGATGGACCCGAACTTACGTGACAAAGAGCGCGTAAAGGCAACTTAATGGGACATACCGTGAAATATCTCACTTTGCCCATGGAAAGGTTGCCGACGATCGACACTACGCCCTTGATCTTGGGTTTTGTCGGCAACGGCGGGCACCGCACGCGGTCGGTGAAGGGTGGAAGGCGAGTCGCAGACCCGTCCCTGCGCCAGTCCGCGGACGAACGCACCGACGTCACGCACCGACGTCACGACAGCCGCCCTTCACGGGAAGGGGCCGGAAGTGGTCTCCAGGTCGTCGAAGCCCAGGTGTCGTGCGGATCGATCAGGTAACGGGCTGCGACATACCTTCAGGGCCGAGCGTTCATCGTCCTGGTTCACCGAGACGCCCTTCTCCGTCCGCCTGAAGGCGGCGGTGCTCCGTCGAGCAGCACCGCAGAGCCCTCATGATCGTGACGCCATCGGGCCCGTGATCGCGTGCGGCGTCCGGCGCGGCGGGCCACTGGAACCAGCAGTATGGGGCCATCCCGTTGAGGCCGATCCACTGCTGGACTTGTGCGGGTCCGAAGGCCGGTGTCGTCACCCAAGGAAGCCGGTGGCAGGCGCACATGCCGACCTGCGGCACGACACCCTCGGCCCGCGCGCTTTCGAGGAGTGTCGTTCAGGCCTTCCTACCGGTAGAGCGTCCAGGGCAGGGGAGAGCGACACCTGGACGAACCCGCCCAACGCTCGTCTGGGCCGGGACCGCCGAGAAGATCCGGGAGATCCTGTGCGATCCCGGCCCCACCCGGGCACCCCGCGCCAAGGGGTCGCACCCTGGTCGGGGCTCACACGCGCAGCTCGGGCGGCAGACCTGTCCAGCGCAGTTCGGCGGGCAGGTGCCCCATGTCGTTGTAGAAGAGGACGGAGGCGGGGCGGTCGGGCGCGTACCGGATGACGGTCAGCGCGGCGTTGCAGTGGTTGAGCCCGAGCCAGCGCCACTTCGGCGCATCGAGGGCGGCACGGACGAGCCAGCCGATGAGGAAGTTGTGCGTGACGACCAGTTCGTGGCGGGTCCCCTCCGTCACCGGACCCGTGAAGACGCGCAGGGCGTGCGCGGCAAGGTCATCGCCCTCGTCCGCGGGGAACTGCTCCAGAAAGCCCAGGTAACGCTCGGCGGCCTCGGGCGGCAGCTCGTTCTTGTCCGGCCGGTAGGGGACGTAGTCCCCAGCGGCCTCCGACGGGCGCAGGGGCACGCCGGGAAGATGCTCGCCGATCAGACGGGCGGTCTGCGCGGCCCGGGGGAGCGGGCCGTGATGGATGGCGGAGAAAGGGACGTCACGGAGCCGCTCGCCGAGCAACGCGGCCTGGCGGCGGCCGTTCGCGGTGAGGGCCTGTTCGTCAGGAGTGGCCTCACCGTGGCGCGTGAGGTAGAGGTAGCGGGGCATGATTGCGGCCATTATTCCGGAATCCGATCCCTTGGACGCTCTCGACAGTGACGCGCGGACACGGACATCTCTGATGAGCGTGGCTCGCCACCACGAACGTCACGCCGTCACCGGGGCCAGGTCGGCCTCGTCAGTCGACGCGACTCAGCCACGCGTCCTGCGCGTCGGCCAACGGTCCTGCCAGAGGTAGCGGGACGAAGCGGCACGCGAACTCGAGGCCGGCGTCCTCGCCGTCAGCGCGAACGCGGTGGTGCCAGGCATCAGCGCTGTCCGGACGGGCGGTGAGGTGGAAGAACGTCGTTCGCCGCGGCTGCCCGTCATCGGCACGCGGCCTGTCATCCACCGCGATGGGCCGGACGACGGAAACCGCGGTCGAGCCGGTCTCCTCCTCGACTTCTCGAAGGACGGCCTGCTCCAGGCTTTCGCCAGGCCGGACCCCTCCCGCCGGCACCTGGGTGCCGGCGTCGGGCGCGCCGACGTGATCGAAGACAAGGAGTTCCGGGGTGGACCGGTAGCGGATCACGTAGGCGGCGACGCGGATTCGCGGACGAGACATCCCTCCATCATCCCAAAAATGATCTTTGGTGCATGGCCGGACCCAAGGGTTGATGGCTCCGTACGGCCCGACGTCATCCACTCGGAACCGCGTCCTGCCGACTCACCAGTGCCAGGCAGGGCCGAGCAGCCCGATCCGGCCGGGACCACGCCGGTCACCCCCGCCGTGGCCAAAACGCCCAGGCCCCGCTGTGGCCAAAACGCCCAGGCCCCGCTGTGGCCAAAACGCCCAGGCCCCGCTGTGGCCAAGGGCGCCCAAGCCCCGCCGTGGCCGAGGACGCCCAAGCCCTCCTGCGGCCAGGGACGCTCAGGGCCCCGTCTGGCAAGGACGCTAAGCCCCCTCTGGCAAGGACGCTCAGGCCCCTGTGGGGCCCGGGACGCCCAAGTCCCCCGTGCGTCTACGCGCCCAAGTCCCTCGTGCGTCAAGGACGGACAAGTCGCACGGCGAGGAAGGACGGCGACTGCTGCAGCTTCCAGTAGGCCGCCTCGTCGACCTCTCGCAGGCCGGGCACCGGGCGCGGCTCGACGAGCCGTTCCAGGACGAACCCGGCGGCCAGCAGCTCGCCCAGGAACGTCTCCACCGGCATCCGCTGGAAGCGGATCGACAACCCGCTGTCTTGCAGGGGAAGCTCGACCCAGTCATCGGCATAGTAGGAGCCGCCGAAATGGCGCCAGTCGGCGGCCGGGTGGGTCGTCGAGACCACGAGCCATCCTCCTGGCCGCAGCACCCGGCGCAGTTCACGCAGCAACTGCGCGCGACGAGCGACGTGGTGCAGCACCAGCGCGCAGACGGCGCCGTCGAACGACGCGTCATCGGCGAAGTCGAGCGGCTCCTCCAGGTCCTGGAGCAGGAGCTCGGCCTGTTCACCCACCCGTGCCCGCGCGTGACCCAGCAGCGTGCCGCTGCCGTCGACGCCGACCACCTGGGCGCCGCGCGCCAGGAGTTCGGCCGCGTAGTGCCCCGCCCCGCAGCCGACGTCGAGGACCTTCGAGCCGGCGACGTCACCGGCGAGTTCCAGCGTCGCGGGCCGATCGGTATAGGCGTTGTACGGGCTGATGCCGGCGTGCTCGGCGAAGTAGTCTCCAAGCGCGTCGTGATAGGCGGTCTTCGGGGGCATCAGCACATCATGGCGGCGGCTGTGGCCGACTGCGAACGGTTTAACGTCGATCTCTCGGTCCCGCTCGTGACTCGTGATCCTGGAGCGATCAGGGTGAACGGTGGGATCGCCGAGGGCAGAGGTGCATCGGTCGGTCTCGACGTGGCAGCAGCCGCGCCCGCCTCGGCTGTCTCCCGAGCGGGACGCGCTCGTCGAGCAGATCGCCCAGCGGATCCTGTCCCTCGGCCACGGCAGGCTGCTGGTCGGGATCGACGGCTTCACCGCCTCTGGCAAGACGAGCTTCGGGCATGAGCTGGCGGAGCGGATCAGTGGAGCGGGACGCCCTGTGCTGCGGGCGACCCTTGACGACTTCAAGAAGCCGTGGCGGGACCGGCATCTGTACGACCGGGAGTCGGGTGAGGGCTACTACCGCAACGCCTACGACCACCAGGCGGTCAGGCGGCTCCTGCTCGATCCCTGCCGTTCGCCGGACGCGGTGCTCTGCCCCCTGTGCGGCATCGACCCGCTGACCCAGCGGGAGCACTCGGCGGACACGACACCAGTGGCGACCGACGCCCTGATGAGGTGGCCCGTTCTCGCATCCCGTCACACTGACCGCCCGAGGGCGCTGTGTCAGGCGACCAGGGCGTCGTGGTGCTGACCGACATGGACAAGGCGCAGCTGGAGCGGAAGCGGCTTCAGTGACGCGGGCGGCCGGCCACCGGCCCGGCGCCGATGGCGTGATGACCGACGGCGATGCCGTGGTGAACGGCGGTGGCGGCGTGCCCCGGCGCATCCGGGCCACGGCGGTCGCCAGAAGTTCGTCGCGAATCCCCGTGAGCCCGCGCCCCTACAGCATCAGCGAGCGGACCGTCTCGACCGTGTCGGCTTCCTCCGCCCTCTTGTCCGGCCGGTAGCGCAGCACGCGGGCGAACCGCAGCGCCATGCCGCCTGGATACCGGGGCGAGCGCTGCACCCCGTCGAAGGCGATCTCCACCACCAGCTCGGGGCGGAGCGCGACCGTCCAGCCGTCGGTGGGCCCGTCGGCGATCTCCAGGAAGCGCTCGGTCTGCCAGGCGAGCAGTTCGTCGGTCAGCCCCTTGAACGTCTTGCCCAGCATGACGAACTCGCCGCTGTCAGGGTCGCGCGCGCCCAGATGGAGGTTCGACAGCTTGCCCTCGCGCCGTCCGTGGCCCCACTCGGCGGCCAGGACCACCAGGTCGAGGGTGTGCCGCGGCTTGATCTTGATCCAGCCGGCGCCGCGCCGCCCGGCCGCGTAGGCCGAGGTGAGGGACTTGGCGACCAGGCCCTCGTGGCCCCGCCGTACGACCTCGGTGAAGAACGACCCGGCGGCCGGCAGGTCGCCGGTGACCAGGCGGGGGGTGAGCAGCTCGGCGGGGACGGTGGCGGCCAGCCTCTCCTGGCGCTCGGCGTACGGCAGGTCGAGCAGGTCGGCGCCGTCGACCCGGAGCGCGTCGAAGAAGAACACGCTGAGCGGCGTCCGCGCGCGCAGCTTGGGAACGTCGGTCTTGCTGCTGACCCTGCTCGCGGTCACCTGGAACGGCTCGGGACGGCCGTCGGGGCGCAGCGCGATGACCTCGCCGTCGAGCACCAGGTCGGCGGACGGCAGCGCGAGCATCGCCTCGACCAGCTCGGGCACCTGGTCGGTGATGTCGTCGAGGGTGCGGGTGAAGACCCTGACCTCGTCGCCGGAACGGTGTGCCTGGACGCGGACGCCGTCGAGCTTCCACTCCAGCGCCGCCTGCCCGCCGATCTTCTCCAGCGCGGCGGCGACG
The DNA here is from genome assembly GCF_053605785.1 of Nonomuraea sp. NPDC003754. Classification (NCBI taxonomy): domain Bacteria; kingdom Bacillati; phylum Actinomycetota; class Actinomycetes; order Streptosporangiales; family Streptosporangiaceae; genus Nonomuraea; species Nonomuraea sp. NPDC003754. Next base: position 14,592 of record NZ_JBSGJX010000029.1, on the reverse strand, counting down.
CTGGGCGCGCTGCCGGCGAGCATGGGCGCGACCGGGCGGCCCACCTCGAGCTTGAAGGCGCGCAACGCCTCGACGCCGCCCGACAGCGCGGCCGCGCCGACCGCGGGCAGCCAGCCGCGCAACGTGAGCGCCCGCCGTACGTCGGCCGAGGGCGCGCCCGAGGCCTTGGCGACGGCCTCGATCATCACGCCGTCGAGCGCGCCCTGGCGCAGCTCGCCGGACAGCAGGCGCAGCAGGAACGACTGCTCCTGGCTGGTGACGGCGGTGAACAGCTCCTCGACCAGCGCCTTCCGGGCCGCCTGCGAGCCGGGCCCGGAGACGGCCTTGATGCGGGTCAGGAGGGCGTCGATGTCGGTGAGGGTGGCGGTGGCGACGAGCTTGGGCGGCGGAGGGTCCTGCAGCGTGCGCCAGCCGACGCCGATCTGGCGTTGGGGGAGCTCGCCCGACAGGTAGGCGATCGCGATCTCCGCCTCGTCGGCGCCGACCCGGCCGAGGAGCTCGGCCAGGTGGCCGATCTTGCCCAGACGGGCGGAGGTCCTGGCCACGGCCTCGGAGACACGGACGACGTCGATCAGCAGCACACCGCTTATGTTGCCCTACGGAACCGACAAAAGTCGCCCCTGACCTCGTCGCCGCCCGGGCCGACCGCTCCGGGCGGATGGCGGAGGTGCTTCCCGGCGGCAAGCCGGCCGGGCGGCGCGGGGCGGTGGATGCGGGGTGCAGCCATGGTGGCTCATGCGCAGGGGGCCGGCGGGTGTAGCGCGGCGGGAGCGCGCCTTTGCCGGGACTGCCGGGCGGGGAACCGGCGTGGTCGGCGCGCGGGTGCAGCGAAGAAGGAGGTTACGCGCGCAGGAGAGGGTGGTGGGGTACGGCGGGCCGTACCCCACGCATACTCGGGGTCAGCGCACGCCGAGCAGGTCGACGACGAAGATGAGCGTCTCGCCCGGCTTGATGCGGGCGCCGGCGCCGCGGCTGCCGTAGCCGAGGTGCGGCGGGATGACAAGCTTGCGCCGTCCGCCGACCTTCATGCCCGCCACGCCCTGGTCCCAGCCCGCGATGACGCGCCCGCCACCCAGCGGGAACTCGAACGGCGTGCCGCGGTTCCACGACGCGTCGAACTCCTCACCGGAGGAGAAGGCCACGCCGACGTAGTGCACCTGGACGGTGTGTCCAGACTTGGCCTCGGGGCCGTCCCCCTCGACGATGTCGACGATCTCCAGGTCGGCAGGCGGGTTGCCCTCCGGGAAGTCGATCTCCGGCTTCTCGAGTGCCACGATGTTCTCCTTGATGGATGTCTGGTTGACCCACCGACTCTATGGCAGCGAGCGGCGCACCCTGGCGGTGACGCCGGCGGGGCCTTCGACGGACGTGCCGGTTCCGTGGTGAACTGATCGCATGGCCACGTCGCTGAGCGGACGAGTCGCGGTGATCATCGGCGCGGCGAAGGATGTCGCGGAGACGGTCGCGGCGGCGGGCGCCACCGTCGTCGTGGGCGTCCGCTCGCCGGGTGACAGGCCGGCCGCCGACCTGGTGCTGACGCTGGACCCGGGCGATCCGATGGCGCTGAACGTGCTCGCGACGGCCGTCGAGGAACGCTACGGCCGTATCGACCTGCTGGTGGCCGCCGCGACGGGCGCGACGCAGGCGCCCTTCGAGTCGGTCTCCGCCAGGGCGGAGCGTGATCTCGTCGAGGCGAACTTCACCGGCGTCACCGGGGTGATCAGGCGGTTGCTGCCGCTGATGGGCCGCGGTTCGTCGATCGTCGTGCTGGTGCCGGAGCAGGCCCGCCACGCTCTCGACGCCGCCATGCGGGCGGCGGTCGAGAGCCTGTGCGCGGCGCTGGCGGTGGAACTGGCTCCGCGCGGCGTCGCCGTCAGCGCCGTCACGGAGCCCGCCGCCTACCAGCTCTGGTGCAGCGGCATGCCTTCGGTGTAGCCGGACGAGCTCTGGATGCCGACGACGGCCCGCTCGTGGAACTCCTCCAGCGTCGAGGCGCCCGCGTAGGTGCACGCGGAGCGCAGGCCCGCCACGATGGCGTCGATCTGGTCCTCGACGCTGGGGCGCTGCTGGTCGAGGTACATGCGGGAGGTGGAGATGCCCTCCTCGAACAGCGCCTTGCGGGCCCGCTCGAACGGGCTGTCCTCGGCGGTGCGCAGCCGTACGGCACGCGCGGAGGCCATCCCGAAGTTCTCCTTGTACTTGCGGCCGTCGGCGTCGGTGCGAGCGTCGCCGGGCGACTCGTAGGTGCCGGCGAACCAGGAGCCGATCATGACGTTCGCCGCGCCGGCGGCCAGGGCGAGGGCCACGTCGCGCGGGTGCCGCACCCCTCCGTCGGCCCAGACGTGCCGGCCCAGGCGGCGCGCCTCGGCGGCGCACTCGAGCACGGCGGAGAACTGCGGCCGGCCCACGCCGGTCATCATCCGGGTGGTGCACATCGCGCCGGGGCCGACGCCCACCTTGAGGATGTCGGCGCCGGCCTCGACCAGGTCGCGCACACCCTCGGCCGTCACCACGTTGCCCGCGGCGACGGGCACGCCGGGCTCGAGCGCCCTGACGGCGCGCAGCGCGGAGATCATCTTCTCCTGGTGGCCGTGCGCGGTGTCGACGACGAGGCAGTCGACGCCCGCGTCGAGCAGTTCCTTGGCCTTGGCGGCCACGTCGCCGTTGACGCCGACGGCGGCCGCGACGCGCAGCCTGCCCTGGGCGTCGACCGCGGGCTGGTAGAGGGTGGCGCGCAGCGCGCCGGTGCGGGTCAGGATGCCGACCAGGCGGCCGGAGCCGTCGACGACGGGCGCCAGGCGGTGGCGGCCCTCGTGCAGCATGTCGAACGCCTCGCGCGGGTCGAGCCCCGCCGGCAGCGTGAGCGGCTGCGCCGACATCACCTGCGAGAGCTGGGTGAACATGTCGACGCCGTGGCAGTCGGCCTCGGTGACGACGCCCACCGGGCGGTTGTCCCAGTCGACGATGATGACCGCGCCGTGCGCCCGCTTCGGCAGCAGCGCCAGCGCCTCGCCGACGGTGTCGTGCGGGGTGAGGGTGATCGGGGTGTCGTGCACCAGGTCGCGCTTCTTGACCCAGTCGACGACGTCGGCGACCACGTCGATCGGGATGTCCTGTGGGATGACCGTGAGGCCGCCCCTGCGGGCGACGGTCTCGGCCATGCGACGGCCGGCCACCGCCGTCATGTTCGCGACCACGAGGGGCAGGGTGGTGCCCGTGCCGTCGTTGGTCGACAGGTCGACCGCGAGCCTGGAGCCGATCGAGGACCGCGACGGGACCATGAACACGTCGCTGTAGGTCAGGTCGTATGCCGGCTCGAGTCCGTTGAGAAACTTCACGTTCGTCCATCCTACTTGCCGGAACCGGACAGTCCACGCGGGTGCAGAAGGAGCGCGGCTGCTGGTCACCCAGGGTCTTTCCCCCTTTCGATGGCCATATGATCTGCGGGACGGATCTGGGGGATGGAGGACGCGTTGGACATCGTTGAGCGGTCCGAACTGCTGGTGGTGGGGCTGGCCGTACGCACCACGAACGCCGACGAGATGGACCCGTCGAGGGCGAGGCTGCCGGCGGTGTGGCAGCGGGCGGGTGCGCCGGGGGCTTTCGCGCACGTGCCGGGCCGGCTGGACGAGAACCTGTACGCGGTGCTGACCGACTACGAGAGCGACCACCACGGCGCGTACACGCAGATCGTCGGGGTCGGTGTCAGGACCGTTCCACGACTGCCCGAGGGCATGGTCGCGGTGCGGGTGCCGGCGGGGCAGTCGCTGAAGGCGGAGGCCAGGGGGCCGATGCCGCAGGCGATCATCGAGGCGTGGCAGCAGGTGTGGAAGCACAGCGAGTCGGGCGGCACGCCCGCCAGGTCGTTCACCACCGACCTGGAGGTGCACCACCCGGCGGGCGCCGATCTCTACATCGCGGTCTGACCCGCCGGCGGGCGCCGCGGGGTCATTCGTCGTCGTCGGGCGGGTCCGTGGCCTGCCACGCGGCGACGAGCAGCGGGATCGTGTAATGCGTCACGAAAAGCGTCAGCGCCAGCGGCGCCAGCAGGGCCACGGGCACGGTGAAGGTGAGCCGGCCGCCCTCGAAGCTCCAGAGGTTGGCCAGGACGAGCAGCGAGCCGAGCACCAGGCTGGTCGCCCGGTGCGCGGAGGTGAAGGCCCTGCGCCGCTCGGCCAGCTGCCGCTCGTCGAGGAAGCGTTCGGGCAGGTAGAGCACACCCCTGGTGCCCGCGTGGAGCCAGCCGGTCACCGGCAGCCCCGCCAGCAGGCTGATGCCGAACATCGACAGGTAGACGTTGCGGGCCAGGTCGCTCGGCGCGTAGCGGGCGATCACCACCAGCCCCGCCCACAGCAGCACCAGGGCGGCCACCGCGACGGCGACCAGGCGGCGCCGGGCGGGCCTGGTGGCCCACAGCCGGCCGGCGGGCAGGTTCTCCAGGCGCTCGCGACGCTTCTCCCACGTGTCCATCACGACCCCAGCCTGGCGAACGGACGGAGCGAGAAGACGACCTCCACCGGCACCTCGAAATACTCGGCGATCCTCAGGGCGAGGAACAGCGACGGACTGTACTCGCCCCGCTCCAGGTAGCCGACCGTCTGGTAGTGGACGCCGAGGGCCGCTGCCAGGTCCTTGCGGGAGATCCCGCGCTCGGCCCTGAGCATCGGGATCCTGTTGTAGACGACCTCGTTCGACACCGGGAATCCTCACCTGTGGGTGACCCTGCGCAACAGCCACGGTGCCAGCACCATACCGGCCAGCGCCCACGCGCCCATCACCGTCGCCGCGGTCCCGAGCTCCCACGTGCCGTGCAGCTCGCCCGCCGCCGAGTCGAAGAAGGCCGCCCGCAGCCCGTGGGCCTGCCAGTAGAGCGGGAAGGCCTGGCCGATCCACTGCACCGCCTCCGGCATCATCCGCAGCGGGACCATCACGCCCGACGCGAGCATCAGCAGCATGGTCGGCAGCCCGATGACCGCCGCCGCGGTCTTCGCGCTCGGCAGCATGGCGCCGATCGCCGTGCCGAGCGGGACCACGGCCAGCGTGCCGAGCGGGAGCACCCACAGCAGCGTCAGCCAGTCGGAGGGCGCGCGCAGGCCGCCGAAGGCGGCCCCGAGGGCCATCATGACCGCCGAGTGCCCCGCGATGTGCAGCAGGAGCGAGAACGCCCTGCCGGTCACGTACACCGGCACGCCCTTCGGGATCGCGCGCAGCCGCAGCAGCGCCCCCTCCTCCCTGTCGGCGGCGATCAGCATCGGCAGCGACATGGTGCCCGCCGAGAACACGGTGAAGGCGATGAAGCCGACCGCCATGAAGGCGCCCATGCCGACCCCGCCGCCGGCGGGGTTGTCGCCGATCCACAGCATCATCAGGACGAACGTCACCATGCCCACGAGCTGGCCGCCCAGCTCCCTGCCGTCCCGCATGATCGAGCCCTGCTCGATGAGGCCACGCCTCACGCCCAGCGCCAACGTGTTCACGCCGCGGTCCTTTCCACCAGGTTGAGGTAGCTCTCTTCGAGGGTCGGGCGCCTGATCTCCAGGCCGGGGACGGGCCCGCCGTACCGCTGGTGCAGCCGCCAGGCCAGCTCGGACGGCTCGGCCGTGTGCTTGGCGCCGTCCCGCCAGCGCACCAGCGAGGGCGCCTGTACGGCATGGGCCAGCTCGGCCGGCGTGCCGAACACCGCGATCCGCCCGTCGACCAGGATGGCGATGCGGTCGGCCAGCTTCTCGGCCTCGGCCAGGTCGTGCGTGGTGAGCACGATCGTCGTGTCGAGGCCGCGGATCAGGTCGTGGAACTCCCTGCGCGCCTCCGGGTCGAAGCCTGTGGTCGGCTCGTCGAGGAAGAGCAGCTCGGGCCTTCCGACGATGCCGAGGGCCACGTCGAGCCTGCGCCGCTGGCCGCCGGACAGCCGGCCGACCTTGGCGGCCGCCTGCCGGCTCAGGCCGAGGGCCCGCAGCAGCTCGCCGGTGTCCCAGGGGTCGGGGTAGTGGGCGGCGACGTGGTCGAGCAGCGTGGCGACCCGCCAGCGGGGGTGGTCGCGCCAGTCCTGCAGCACCACGCCCAGCCTGGCCCGCCACACGTCGCCGCCGGTGGCGGGGTCCTGGCCGAGCACCCGCACCTCGCCGCCCGTGCGGCGCCGGAAGCCTTCGAGGATCTCGACCGTGGTCGTCTTCCCGGCGCCGTTGGGGCCGAGGAGCGCGACCGTCTCCCCGCGTCTCACGTCGAGGTCGACGCCGCGCAGGATCTCGCGCGGGCCGTACGACATCCGCAGCCCGCGGACGCTCACCACAGTACTCATGCTCGTGAATATAGTAGACCTACTACATTCGACACAAGCTCTATGACATCGGCGACGCCGCCTGAGGGTCAGAGGCCGAGGGCCGCCATGGCGGAGTCGACGGCGAGCGGGCGCACGACCTCGGCGGGCAGATCGCGGAAGCTCCACGTGCAGTCGGCCAGCCCGCCCAGCGCCACCACGGCCCGCACCTGCGCGGCGAGGGGCGCGTCGACGCCGACGAGCATGGCGCCGAGCCGTTCCCGCCACTCCGACACGATCTCCAGGAGCCCGAGGTCGTTCAGGATCGAGGTCTCGCGCACCGCGACCATGAGGATGTCGCGATGCCTGAAGTGGAAGTCGAAGTAGCCCTCGAGCAGGGACCGGGGCTCGATGTCGGGGCGGGCGGTCGTCTGCTCGAGGAAGATCCTGCCGTCCTCGATCAGCGGCACGATGATGCTGCGCACCAGCTCCTCGCGCGAGGCGAAGTGGTAGTAGAGCGCCGGCTTGGTGATCCCCAGCCGGTCGGCGATCTCCTGGAGGCTGGTCCGCTGCACCCCCTGCGCGATGAACAGCTCTCTGGCCACCTGCTGGATGCGTTCTCTGGTCTTTCCCTGTGCCACGACACCCCAGCTTACTTATCGATCGGTAAACAGCTATGCTTACTTATCGATAAGTAAGGAGACCTGATGAAGATCCTGATCTCCGGAGCGAGCGTCTCCGGCCCCGTGCTGGCCTACTGGCTCAGCCGTTACGGCTTCGCCCCCACCGTCGTCGAGCGGGCGCCCGCCCTGCGCAAGGCGGGCGGCCACGCGGTCGACCTGTTCAAGCCGGCCATGGACATCGTCGAACGCATGGGCGTGGTCGACGCGATCATGGGAAGGAAGACCGGCACCGAGCGGATCACGATGCTCAGGGAGGGTTCCGCCAAACCGGTGACCATCGAGGTGGCCAGGCTGATGGGCGGCATGTCCGACAGACATGTCGAGATCATGCGCGACGACCTCAGCGAGGTCCTCTACGAGGCGACCAGGGACGACGTGGAGTACGTCTTCGGCGACTCCATCACCTCGATCTCCGACGACGGACAGGTCACCTTCGAACGCGGCGAGCCGCGCCGCTTCGACCTGGTGATCGGCGCCGACGGCCTGCACTCCAACGTGCGGCGGCTGGTGTTCGGCCCCGAGTCGCGCTACGCGCACTGGCTCGGCGCCTACATCGCGGTCGCCACCATCCCCAACTACCTCGGCCTCAGCGACCGGATGATCGGCCTGCCCACCGTCGACCGCATGATCGGCGTCTACAGCGCCCGCCAGATGGACGACGCGCGCGCCTTCTTCTTCCTGCGGCCCGCCGAGCAGCTCGACTACCACTACCGCGACACCGCGCGCCAGAAGGAACTGCTGCGCGCCCACTTCACGGGTCTGGGCTGGGACGAGACGCCCAGGCTGCTCGACGAGGTGGACCGCGCCGAGGTGTTCTACTTCGACTCCATCACCCAGCTGCACATGGAGACCTGGTCGCGGGGCCGCGTCACGCTGGTCGGCGACGCCGCCTACTGCCCGGGACCCGCTGTCGGCGGCAGCACCAGCATCGCGGTCGTGGGCGCCTACATCCTGGCGGGCGAACTGGCGGCGGCGAAGGGCGACCACACCCGCGCCTTCGCCGCCTACGAGCGGGAGATGGCCGACTACGTACGGCGCAGCCGCGAGTTCGCCGTCACCGCCGCCAAGCGCCTCATCCCCACCAGCAGGGCGGGGACGTGGGCGCTGGTCAACGGCGCGCGCCTGGTCACCAGCCTGCCCGTCGCCCTCACCAGGGCGGTCACCAGGCGCAGTGGCGCGAACCTCGGCATGCACGACACCTTCGAGCCGAAGGACTACAGCTTCCTCACGCCAGCACGCCCCCCTGCCTGAGCTTGGCCGCCCGCTCGCCGTCCAGGCCCCAGGCCGTCAGGTCCGCCAGCCTGGTGGCCGGGGCGAGATCCGGTGCCGGCACGCCGACCAGCCGGGGCGCCGGCACCGGCTGGACGACCTCGCCCACCCTGGTGAAGGTGCCGCGCGCCGCGTTGTGCGGGTGATCGGGCGCCTCCGCCATGGACAGCACGGGCGAGACGCACGCGTCCGAACCGGCGAAGACCGCCTCCCACTCCGCCCTCGTCCGCTCCTTGAAGGCCGCCTCCAGTCGCAGCCGCAGCGCGGGCCACTGGGTCGGGTCGTTCCTGTCGGGCAGGTCGCCGAGCCCCGCCTTCTCCACGAACTCCGCCCAGAACTGCGGCTCCAGCGCGCCGAGGGCCATAAAGCCCCCGTCGGCGGTCTCGTAGGTGTCGTAGAACGGGGCTCCCGTGTCCAGCAGGTTGGTGCCGCGCGGCCCCCATCCGGACCGGTAGAACATCGCGAACAGCAGGGCCGCGCCGTCCACCATCGCGGCGTCGACGACCCGGCCCCTGCCGGTCCGCTCGCGCTCGAACAACGCCAGCAGCACGCCGTAGGCGAGCATGAGGCCGCCGCCGGCGAAGTCGCCGAGGATGTTGATCGGCGGCGTGGGCTTGTCGCCGGCGCGCCCGAGCGTCGACAGCACCCCGGAGATCGCGATGTAGTCGATGTCGTGTCCCGCGGTCGCGGCCAGCGGGCCGTCCTGGCCCCAGCCGGTCATGCGGCCGTAGACGAGGCGCTCGTTGATCGCGTGCAGGTCGGCGGGCCCGATGCCCAGGCGCTCGGCGACGCCGGGCCGGAAGACCTCGATGACCACGTCGGCGTGCGCGGCCAGGTCCCTGAACGCCGCCACGCCCTCCGGTGATTTCAGATCGAGCCCGATGGTGCGCTTGCCCCGGTCCATCACGTCCGTGCGCGGCCGGTCGGAGACGGCCGCCACCCTGTCGACGCGCAGCACCTCGGCCCCGTGGTCGGCGAGCATCATCCCGGCGAAGGGCCCGGGCGCCAGCCCGGCCAGCTCCAGCACCTTCACCCCTGCCAGCGGTCCCTGAGTCATGCTCAAGAACTTTATTCGGTACGGCCGCGCGGCGACAGTCCCAGTAAGATCGTCATGCCGCTCGGTCCGACGGACAGACCCGCACGTTTGTCAGGGGTATGGGAAACTTGCGCCTTATGGCTTCGCAATCCGATCAGCTGATCGCCCACCGCTACCGCCTGGCCAGTGAGCTGGGCAGAGGCGGCATGGGCGTGGTCTGGGAGGGCCACGACACGCTGCTCAACCGGTCGATAGCGGTCAAGGAGGTCTTACTCCCGCCCGAGCTGTCCAAGGCCGACAGGGAGCGCCACCTGATGCGCACCGCCCGCGAGGCGCGTACGGCGGCCAGACTCAACCACCCGAGCGTCGTGGCCGTCTATGACGTCGTGGAGGAGGACGGCCGCCCGTGGATCATCATGGAGCTGGTCCGCGCCCCCGGCCTCGACGAGGTCGTGGCCACCCAGGGCGCGCTGCCCGTCCGGGAGGCCGCCGAGGTCGGCCGCCAGGTGCTGTCGGCGCTGAAGGCCGCCCACGAGGTGGGCATCCTGCACCGCGACGTCAAGCCGAGCAACATCCTGCTGTGCGACGACGGCCGCGCGGTCCTGACCGACTTCGGCATCGCCACCGCCGAGGGTGACAGCTCCCTCACCAGGACCGGCATGGTCACCGGATCGCCCGCCTTCCTCGCCCCCGAGCGGGTGCGCGGCCTCGACGACATCGGCCCGCCCTCCGACCTGTGGTCGCTCGGCGCCACCCTCTACGCCGCGCTCACCGGACGCTCGCCCTTCGACCGCGCCGAGCCGATGGCCACCCTCTCGGCGCTGCTGGGGGAGGAGCCCGACTACCGCAGGATCCCGCCCGCCCTCCACCCCGTGCTGAAGGGGCTGCTGAAGAAGGAGCCGGAGGAGCGGCTGACCGCCGCCGAGGCCGACACGCTGCTCCAGCGGATCATCGAGGAGCAGGCCGCCAAGCAGAACCTCGACGACGATGACGACGACCGTCCCGCCCGGCGCGGCCGCCGTACGACGCTGATGGCGGCCGCGGCGGCGGTGCTGGTGGTCACCGTGGGAGCGGGCGCCTACCTGAAGCTCTCCCCGGACGAGGCGCAGGGCAGCGCGCGCGTGCCGCAGGCCGCCGCCACCCGGCCGGTCGCGGCCACGGGCACCCCCGCCCCCTCGGCGACGCCGTCGGCCACCCCCGCCCCCTCCAGGCGGCCGGTCGCGCTCACCCGCCTGTGGACCTCGCCCGACGGCTGGTCGATCCAGCGGCCGACCCGGTGGAAGGGCGCCCGCGCCCAGGCCTACACGCAGTGGACCCGCCCCGACCGCTCCGCCCATCTCGGCGTCGAGGAGCAGTACGCCACGCTCGACCCGCACCAGATCCTGCGCGACGCGGAGGAGAGCATGACCGCGGCCACGGACGTGCGCACCCTGCGCCGCAAGGCCGTGCAGGGCGCGGTGGAGTGGGAGTTCACCTGGACCGCCGCCCCCGGGCACCCGTGGGCGACGGCGGGCCGGCTCTACCACGAGGTACGGCGGGCGACGGTGGCCGGCGACACGGCGTACGTGGTGTCGTGGACGGTCGCCGACGAGCAGTGGCGCCGCTACGGCAGGATGATGCGCCAGGTGATGGGCAGCTTCACCGCGGCGGGCTGACGGGCGGGCCGCCGACTCTGTCCGCGGGTGGGCGGGAAGGGTCGACGGCCAGGTGTGGTCAGGGGGCGGGCCGCGTCCTAGGGTCGGGCCCATGACTCCCTGGAACCTGCTGGCCCTGGCCCCGCTGCCGCCCGAGGCGATAGGCGGCCTGCTCGCCCCGCTCGGCGAGCGCATCACGCTCGTGACCGCGCGCGACAGGGCCGCGATGGACGCCGCGCTCCCCGAGGCGGAGGTCGTGCTCGGCGACTGGAGCGGCACCCTGGCCATGGACGCCGCCGCGGTCGCCGCCGCCCCGCGCCTGGCCTTCGTCCAGCAGCCGTCCGTCGGAGTCGACGGCCACGACCTGGCCGCGCTGTCGGCGGCCGGGGTGCCGCTGGCCAACACCGCGGGCGTCAGCGCCACCGCGGTGGCCGAATGGTGCGTGGGCGCCGCGCTCGCCATGACCCGCCGCATGGTCGCCGCCGACGCGGCCGTCCGCGCGGGCCGGTGGCCGCAGCTCGACCTTGGCCCGCGCGAACTGTCGGGCTCCCGGGTCGGCATCGTCGGCTACGGCCCGATCGGCGAGCACTGCGCCCGCCTGTTCGCGGCGTTCGGCTGCGAGGTCTCCCACTGGACGCGCACACCGCGCGCTTCCGGCCACGCCCCGCTCGACGAGGTCGTCGCCACCTCCGACGTGCTGGTCGTGGTGATCGCGCTGTCCGACCAGACGCGCGGACTCGTCGATCCCGCCGCGATGAAGAAGGGCGCGTTCCTCGTCAACGCCGCCCGAGGCGGCGTGGTCGACCAGCGGGCACTGGCCGCGGCGCTGCGCGAGGGGCACCTGGCGGGCGCGGCGCTGGACGTCTTCGACAGCGAGCCCCTGCCGGACGGCGACCCGCTGCGCGGACTGGACGGCCTCCTCCTGTCTCCCCACGTCGCGGGCGTCACGCCCCAGTCCACCGTCCGGCTGATCGCCGCGGTGCTGTCCAACCTGACCGCCGCGCTCGACGGGCGGCCGGTCGCCAACGTGGTCAACGACGCGCCCGCGCGGGTCCGCAGACGCGACGTATCAGGTCAGTAGTGTTTCCGTCGGTTCGCCGTCCGCGTAGGGGTTTCACCTGGGACGCTAGGAAGTTTTCGGGGGTTTAACCACCCCGGCCTGTTCCGAGCTGGATCAGGGAGATACCGTCTTACGGACGATCTCGATCGCAGCTTCTGGGGGTGTTTCTGTGACAACGATGTCGGCCCACCAGCGGGCCGTCGAACAGATCCGGCAGTCCTACGCCGAGATTCCCGAGGGAGCGGCTCCCCGGCTGGCCAAGGCGACCTCCAACCTGTTCAGGTTCCGCGACACGGGCAAGGCCGCCAAGCTGTCGGCCCGCGACCTCGACGAGGTCATCAGCGTCGACCCGGACACGATGACCGCCGAGGTCCAGGGCATGACGACCTACGAGGACCTGGTCGACGCCACCCTGCGCCACGGGCTCATGCCGTACGTCGTCCCGCAGCTGAAGACGATCACCCTCGGGGGCGCCGTCACGGGGCTCGGCATCGAGTCGACCAGCTTCAGGGACGGCCTGCCGCACGAGTCGGTCGAGGAGATGGAGATCCTGACCGGTGACGGCCGCGTCGTGGTCGCTCGCGACGACAACGAGCACCGCGAGCTGTTCCGGGCCTTCCCCAACTCCTACGGCACGCTCGGCTACGCGCTCAGGATCCGCATCAGGCTGAAGAAGGTCCAGCCGTACGTCAGGCTGACGCATCTGCGCTTCACCGACGCAGCCAAGTGCATGCTGGCCATGCAGGAGATCTGCGAGCAGATGGTGCACGACGGCGAGCCGGTCGACTTCGTGGACGGGGTGTTCTTCGACCCCACGGAGATGTACATCACGCTCGGCCGCTTCGCCGAGCGCGCGCCGTACACCTCCGACTACACCGGGATGCGCATCTACTACCAGTCGATCAGGAAGCGCGGCCGCGACTGGCTGACGGTGCGCGACTACCTGTGGCGCTGGGACACCGACTGGTTCTGGTGCTCGCGTGCCTTCGGCGTGCAGCAGCCGCTGGTGCGCTCGCTGATGCCGCGCCGGTGGATGCGCTCCGACGTCTACCGCAAGCTGGTCGCCCTCGACCGCAGGTACGGCGTGGTCGCCAGGGTCGACAGGTGGCGCGGCGCTCCCGTCCAGGAGTCGGTCATCCAGGACGTGGAGACCCCGATCGAGCGGGGCGCGGAGTTCCTGGAGTTCTTCCACGCCAAGGTGGGGATGACCCCGGTCTGGATGTGCCCGCTGCGCTCGTCGAGCGCCTGGCCGCTGTACCCGCTCGAGACGGGCAAGCTCTACGTCAACTTCGGCTTCTGGGGCCTGGTCCCGCTGCCGCGCGGACAGTTCGACGGCTACTACAACCGGCTGATCGAGAACGAGGTGCACCATCTCGACGGCCACAAGTCGCTGTACTCGACCTCGTTCTACGCCCGCGAACAGTTCTGGAAGCTGTACAACGGCGATGCTTACTGGCCGGTCAAGCGGGAATACGACCGGAACGGTCGCCTGCTGGACCTGTACGACAAGTGTGTGCGGGGAAGGTGAGAGATGGCTCTCGCGAGCATCTTTGAGAAGATCGTTGGTGCGGACACCAACATCGCGTTCATGGCTTACGACGGCAGCAAGGCCGGTCCCGACGGTGCGGACGTGCGCATCGAGGTGAAGTCTCCCATCGCCGTGGCCTATCTGGCGCAGGCGCCCGGAGAGCTCGGCCTGGCCAGGGCGTACGTGTCGGGGCACATCGACGTCCATGGCGACATGTACACCCTGCTGGACCGGATGTGGAACATCACCACCAACGACCTGACGCTCGGTGAGAAGATCGAGGCCGTCCGGGCGCTGGGTACCAAGCCGCTGCTGATGCGCGTTCCGCCGCCGCCTCAGGAGATGCGCAGGAGCACGCTGGCCAGGCTCGGCTCGCGCCACGCCAAGCAGCGTGACGCCGAGGCGATCCACCATCACTACGACGTCTCCAACCGGTTCTACGAGTGGGTGCTCGGCCCCTCCATGGCCTACACCTGCGCCGTCTTCCCCCGCGAGGACGCCTCGCTGGAGGAGGCGCAGTTCACCAAGTTCGACCTGGTGGCCAGGAAGCTCGACCTCAAGCCGGGCATGCGCCTGCTCGACGTCGGCTGCGGCTGGGGCGGCATGGTGATGCACGCCGCCCGCGAGTACGGCGTCAAGGCGCTCGGCGTCACGCTGTCCAGGCAGCAGGCCGAGTGGGCGCAGAAGGCGATCGTGGACGCGGGGCTGCAGGACCTGGCGGAGGTCCGTTTCATGGACTACCGCGACGTCGCCGAGAGCGACTTCGACGCCGTCAGCTCCATCGGCCTCACCGAGCACATCGGCAAGGAGCAGCTGCCCGGCTACTTCGCCGACCTGTACGGCAAGCTCAGGCCCGGCGGCAGGCTGCTCAACCACTGCATCACCCGCCCGACCAGCACCGAGAAGACGATCAACAAGGGCGGATTCATCAACCGCTACGTCTTCCCCGACGGCGAGCTCGAGTCGGCCGGCTACCTCATCTCGATGATGGAGAACTCCGGCTTCGAGGTCCGTCACGAGGAGAACCTGCGCGAGCACTACGCCCGCACGCTGAAGTTCTGGTGCGACAACCTGGACGACAACTGGGAGGACGCCCTCCAGGAGGTCGGCCAGGGCACCGCCAGGG